>NKIT01000259.1 GCA_002256185.1 Rhodobacteraceae bacterium PARR1
GGATCAGGCGATGAGCGACGCCGGCTTGACCAAACCGCCAGAACCCCAGCCCATCGCAGGTGCCTATATCTCGACCATGGATTCGGGCTTTCAACTGCCCGGCCTGCCCGAAGAGGAAATCCCCGCGCAATTCCGTCGCCAAGAGGTGTATTTCCAGACCGCCGAGGTGCCGGGGACGATCATCATCAACCCCGCCGAAAAGACGCTGCATTATGTGACCGGCCCGAACACCGCGATCCGCTATGGCATTGCTGTCGGGCGGGCGGGCTTTGAATGGTCGGGCGTGGCAGAGGTGACGGATAAGAAACCGTGGCCGACCTGGACCCCGCCACCGGAAATGATCGCGCGGGATCCGAAGCTGGCGAAATGGGAAAAGGGCCAACCCGGTGGTCTGACCAACCCCTTGGGCGCGCGTGCGATTTATCTGACGACCAATGGCGTCGATTACGGCTACCGCATCCATGGCACACCGGATTGGCAATCCATCGGGCGCAATGCCAGCTCTGGCTGTATCCGCATGATCAATCAGGACGTGATCGACCTGTTCAACCGCGTGCAAGGCGGGGAAAAGGTCGTCGTGCTGAACGCAGATGGCAGCTATCCGACCCGTCTGGTCCTGCCACCGCCAGCGCCCAAGCCAAAGAAGGCGGCACCTGCCCCGGTTGTTGTGCCTGCGGCGATGCCCACCTTCAACCCGATGTTGCAGGGCGTTCCCCCGGCTTTGCAGGCCCCTGCGGTGCAAGTGCCTGCCGCGCAGACACCCGTCGCTCCCGCACCAGCAACGGCAACCAACGGCTAAAGGCGGCGCGTCACTCGCTTGGCGGTCACCGATCCTCTAGACGGAGGGGTGGCCGCCAAAGCCCGGGTCTGGCGCTGAAACCGCCAGACCAACGCCGCACCGGCCCCTCCCAGCGCCAGAATGAACCCGGCCCAGATGCCCGCAGGCCCTAGCCCGCCCCAATGTGCCAGCGCGTAGCCCAAGGGCAGCGCCACCAGCCAATAGGCGATGGCCGAAACAGCGGCGGGCCAAGCGGTGTCAGACAGACCGCGCAAGGCCCCCAGCATCGCCGATTGCACCCCGTCGCTGATCTGCATCGGGGCAAAGGCCAGAAAGATCGCCGTGGCGACCACCACAACCTCAGGATCGTCGGTTATCAGACGGGCAATCGTGGCCCCTTGCAGCGCCAGCACAAGCGCCGCCCCCACCAGCCAGACCATCGCAACCGACAGCGCGGCATAGGCGATGGGGCGCAGGGCGGCGGTATTCTCCGCCCCGCGTTCCTGTGCCACGCGGATCGCCACCGCCCCCGCCACGCCCAAGGGCAACATGTAAAGCACGCCCCCCACAGATTGCGCCACCTGATTGCCCGCCAAAGCCACCGTGCCAAAGGCCCCGATCAGCAGTGTCGCCACCCCGATCGAGGCGGTCTCGACCACATACATCGCCCCCAACGGCGCGCCCTCAACGGCGGTGCTGCGAACTTCGGCAAAATCCACCTTCCGGCGCAGCCGCAAGCGGCGCTGCGAGGGCGCCCACCGCCACCACGCGACAGCGGCCAGCAAGGCCAAAGCCTCGGCCAAGAAAGACGCAATCCCCGCCCCGGTCAGCCCCAGCATCGGCAAAGGACCAAT
>NKIT01000042.1:0-9416 GCA_002256185.1 Rhodobacteraceae bacterium PARR1
TGGCGCTGATGGTCGGCGCGATGACCATCCACAACATCCAGCCCGGCCCGCAGGTGATGACGAGCAACCCCGCGCTGTTCTGGGGCATCATCGCCAGCATGTGGATCGGCAACCTGATGCTGGTGGTGCTGAACCTGCCGTTGATCGGGCTGTGGGTGCGGTTGCTGAAGGTGCCGTATCATGTGCTGTTCCCCATCATCATGGCATTCTGTTCCATCGGGGTCTATTCGGTGAACGCCAATGTCTATGACCTGTTCGCCGTCGCGTTCTTTGGCCTGCTGGGCTATGCGCTGCTGAAACTGCGGTGCGAGCCTGCGCCCTTGCTTTTGGGCTTTGTGCTTGGCCCGCTGCTGGAAGAAAACCTGCGCCGCGCGATGATCCTTGGCCGGGGTGATCCCACGGTGTTCGTCACCCGTCCCATCAGCGCGGTGCTCTTGGCGCTGACGGTTGCGGTTCTGGTCGTCGTGCTGCTGCCCACCATCCGGCGCAAACGGGATGAGGTGTTTGTCGAAGGCGATTGATCCTGATCGTGACCATGAAAGACCGACCCGCAGCGCCCGGCGTTGCGGGTCTGGCTACATCTGCCCCGGTTTCTGCGCGGTTCCCATATACAGGATCGCGGTCAGCGGCAGCGGGCCAAAGGTCAGGTCAAACCGGCGGTTGATCCCGCGCGGGCCAAGCCCGGTGAACGCCCCCGGCACCAGACCTGCGGTCTGCAAGGCGGCGCGCAGCTCTGCCGGTTTGATGAACATCGCCGGATCATGTGTGCCGCACGGCAACAGGCGCAGCAGGTCTTCGGCAAAGGTGATCGTGGCCAGACGGGCGATGGGGTTGCGGTTGATGGTGTCAAAGAGGAACAGCCCGCCGGGGCGCAGGGTGCGGGCCACCTCGGACAGCACGCGGTCCAGATCGGCCACATGTTCCAGCACATCGACACAGACCACGGCGTCAAAGCTGGCATCGTCATAGGGCAGGCTTTCCCCCACGCCGACATCATAACCGATGCGCAGACCGCCCGCGCGGGCATGGGCGCGGGCGGCGTTGATCGCATCTGCTGCGGGGTCGATCCCGGTCACCTGCGCGCCACGTTTTGCCAGAGCCTCGGCCATGAAGCCCCCGGCGCAACCCAGATCGAGCACGTCGCGCCCCTGCCAGTCGATGTGCCGGTCAAACCATGCCAACCGTCCGGGCACGAGGTTTTTCAGCGTCCGCACCCAGCGGATGTCATCGGACCACCACTTCGCGGCCACCTTGTCATAGATCGTCAGGTCATTGCGCATGGGGATCGTCCTTGGTCAGGGCGGGCAGGATATAGGGCACCTTGGCGCGATAGCGGGCAAAGCGGGGGCCATACCGGGCGGCAAAGCGGCGTTCCTTCAGGCGCGGGGCCAGCAGGCAATAGGCGGTCAGGCTGATGGCCAAGGCCAGTTGGTCCGGCGTCCAGACCGGGGGGGTCCACAGCGTCAGGGCAAAGGCCACATAGATCGGTTGGCGGATCAGCCGGAACAGCCCCGCCGTCGGCATGTCTGGAAACACCGGACGGATGCGCGCCAAGAGCGACATCCAGCCAAGCGCGCCGGACTGCACCTCGGCCCCGGCATCGAAGCTGGCTTTCATCAGGATCAGCCAGCTTGCGCCATAAGCCATGCTCAGCGCCCAGAACGCCGCGCCTTCGGCCCGCCACCAGACGATCCCCGACGGGGTCCAGAGCGTGAACAGCGCCAGAAGTTGGGCGGATGCGACCGTGGCATAGGTTGTGGTGGCCAGCGTTTGCCCATGCGGGCCGGGGATCAGCCTTGCCAGCACCCGCCCGCCGCGCCCGGTCAGCAGCAGCGAATGGGCCAGCGGGAATTGCACGATCAGCGCAGCATTGGCCAGCGCCGCCATGGGCCAGGGGACGGTGCCGAGGCTTTCGCTCAGGCCAAAGAACATCGCGGCGATCATCGCCAGCACACCAGCGGCAAAGGTCGCATGGCAAATCGCGCCAAGGCACAGTGCAAGGGCAATGCGCCCCGTCCCGGCAGGCGGGCGCAGGGCGGCGCGGATCAGCGTGACCAGCCCTGCGATGCGGGGATCGGCAAGCAGGGTCATCCGCGCGCCAGAATGTCATCCGCGATGGCGGTGCCGCTGATCCAAGCCGCCTCAACCCGTGGGCCGATGCACCAGTCGCCGCCCAGATGCAGCGTGCCGCCCGCGTCGGTCAGGAAGGGCTGGCCAAGCGGCTGTGTCACACGGGCATAGCGCCAGCGATGCGCGGCGGCATGGGTAACGCGGTCTGTCGTCACGCCCAGACGGTCGCACAGCAGGGGCAGCATGGCGGCGGCGATGGCGGTGGGGTCTTGTTCCAGATGGGTAAGGGAAAACGCCTCACCGGCCTGCGCGACCCACAGGGCGGGGCCTTGGGGGCGGGCGGGTTTGCTGTTGTCCCGGGCGATCCATGTCAGTGCGTCATCGCGGTCCTGACGGCTGGCAAAGGGCGCGGGGGCGTCGATGGCGGCCATCAGCGTCAGGCAGGGGGCCAGCCGCACGCCCGCCACGGCAGCGGTCAGCGGGTGATCGGCCCCCAAAAGCCCGGCCACCTGCGGCGCGGGCACGGTGACCACCACACGGGCGGCGTGCAGGATGCTGTCGCCCAGATGCAGCGCCCAAGCCGCACCATCCGCCACAATGCGCGCGACCTGCACGCCCTGACGGATATCCAGCCCCGCCCCCAGCGCCTTGGCGATGGCCGACATGCCGGGGGTGCCAACGCTGCGGGGGCGGGCTTTCGCATCGGGCCAATCGGCCAGCGCCCCCTTGGTTTCCAGCCCGTGCAGCACGGCGGCGAACCGGGCATCTTGGGCGGTGACATATTGCGCGCCGTGGTCGAATTGCAGGTCGCCCGCGCGCCGCGTGGCCACCCGCCCGCCGATGCCGCGCCCCTTGTCCAGCACGACGGGGGACAGACCTTCATCCGCCAGTCGGCGCGCGCAGGCCAGACCGGCGATGCCGGAGCCGATGATGACGATGGGGATCATTCCAGACCTACCTGTTCAAGGATGCGCGGGATGTTCTGCTTGACCTTGAAGAACCCCGCCGTCGCATGCGGCCAGATCGCCCCATCCCAATCGCGCCGCCATTCGCACAGGGTGATTCCCTGTTTGGCAAGCGCGGGTGCGGCGGCGTCCAGCCAATCGCGCAGCGGGCCGCGCGTGACATAGGGGGTGGCAATCTGCGTGGCCTCGGCGCGGGCGGCCCATTTTGCCAAGGCGGCGGGGTCGGTTGCCTGCATCGCCTCAACCGTCACACCCGCACGCGTGGCGGCATCGGTCAAAGCGCCCGCCTCAAACCCCGCGACAAGATCGGACACGGGCAAGGGGGAGCGCAGGTGGCTTGCCGCCAGCGTCGCCGCCGTGCGGATGGTCAGGGCGGACAGATCGAAATCCTCAACCCGGCAATCTTCATCCGTGATCAGCAGGGCGGTGGGGTGGCCAGCCTGCGGCGAGGTGAAGGCGCGCAGGGGTTGGACGGTGGGCAGACCGTCAGGTTCGGTCGATTCAAGCCCCGCTGTCACCTCGGCCAGATCGGAGGGGCGGGGGGTGAAGCGTCCGGCGGTGAAGGTGGCGATATTCTGCGCCTCGGCCGGGTAGGGTTTGCCGCGCGTGTGCAGACCGGCCACCCAACGCCAGCCCAAGGTGTTGGATGCGGCGTCGCCGTCTATCAGATGGCGGTAAAAGAAATCCGCCCCCAGCCGCCACGGCAGGCCAAGCGTGAATATCCAGATCGAGGCGAACCACATCCGCGCGTGGTTGTGCATCCATCCGGTCTGGGCCAATTCCCGCGCCCAATGGTCGAACCCGTCAATCCCGGTCTCCCCCGCGCAGGCATCCTGCCAGACCTGACGCAGGCCCCCCTCCACCGCCAATCGGTTCTGCGCCGCCAACACGCCATTCGCATAATCCGCCCAGATCTGCGGGCGCAGTTCCAGCCAGCCCTTCCAATAGGTGCGCCACCACACCTCGGCCAGAAACGTGTCGGCCCCGGCGGGATGATGGCTGCGGACGGCGGCGATCACCTCTGCCTCGGTCACCAGACGGTGCCGGATCCACGGCGACAGACCCGAGACATAGGGGTGTCCGGGCAGATCCTCGTTGCGCCGGGCGGCATATGTGACACCTGCGCGGGGCAAAAAATGCGCAAGTCGCGCCAATCCCGCGGCCCGCGTGGGCAAGGGTTCCGGACCGGGCGGCAGCGGCAGGTGGACTTGATCCATCACGAAGTTCTTCCCGCTTTCCAATCGCTTGGCGCAGCTAGTTCGCCTCCGGAGCCCGGCAAGAGGCCATCCGCCGCACCAATCCCTGCACCTGACGCACAGCCATATTCCCGCCCTGCCCTTGCAGCCCCCGCACGCCCCTACTAAGACTCTGACAAGAACATGGCGTTATTCCTATTGGATGGATGAAGAGGCAGCACCGATGCGCGATCCCGTCGAGCACTATATGAACACCCTCGTCCCGATGGTCGTCGAACAGACCAGCCGGGGTGAGCGCGCCTATGACATCTTCTCGCGCATGCTGAAGGAGCGGATCATTTTCCTGTCCGGTCCGGTGCATGACGGCATGTCGTCGCTGATCTGCGCGCAGCTTCTGTTCCTTGAGGCGGAAAATCCGTCCAAGGAAATCAGCATGTACATCAACAGCCCCGGCGGTGTCGTGACCTCTGGCCTGTCGATCTATGACACGATGCAATACATCAAACCCAAGGTGTCGACCCTTGTGATCGGGCAAGCGGCCTCGATGGGGTCGCTTCTGCTGACCGCGGGCGAAAAGGGGATGCGCTTCTCGCTCCCGAACTCCCGCGTCATGGTCCACCAGCCGTCCGGCGGCTATCAGGGTCAGGCGACCGACATCATGATCCACGCGCGCGAAACCGAAAAGCTGAAGCGCCGCCTGAACGAAATCTACGTCCGCCACACCGGCAACGACTATGACACCGTGGAAGCCGCGCTGGAGCGTGACAACTTCATGTCGGCCGAGGATGCCAAGGCCTGGGGTCTGATCGACGAAATCGTCGCCGCCCGTGGCAAGGTGGATGACACCGCAAAGTGATGTGAGGTGCCCTTCGGCGGGATGATCCGCCGAAGGGATTTACAGGGCCGATTTGGCATTGTGGGGGCCGAAGGTCTGGCCTAGACTTTTCCCCAAGAGCGGTCTCAACGGGCCGCCCACGGCAGAGGATGACGATGGCGAACAATTCTGGCAGCGACAGCAAGAACACCCTCTACTGCTCGTTCTGTGGCAAGAGCCAGCACGAGGTGCGCAAGCTGATCGCCGGGCCGACGGTTTTCATCTGCGATGAATGCGTCGAACTCTGCATGGACATCATCCGCGAGGAGACAAAGTCCACCGGGCTGAAATCCTCGGACGGGGTGCCGACACCGCGCGACATCTGCAAGGTGCTGGATGATTATGTCATCGGGCAGGTTCACGCCAAGCGCGTGCTGTCCGTGGCGGTGCACAACCACTACAAGCGGTTGAACCATTCCTCCAAGACCGACATCGAACTGTCGAAGTCGAACATCCTGCTGATCGGCCCCACCGGCTGCGGCAAGACCTTGCTGGCGCAGACACTGGCGCGCATCTTGGATGTGCCCTTCACCATGGCCGATGCGACCACGCTGACCGAAGCCGGTTATGTCGGGGAAGATGTGGAAAACATCATCCTCAAACTGTTGCAGGCGTCCGAATACAACGTCGAACGCGCGCAGCGCGGGATCGTCTATATCGACGAAGTCGACAAGATCACCCGCAAGTCGGACAATCCGTCGATCACCCGCGACGTGTCGGGCGAAGGCGTGCAGCAAGCGCTTTTGAAGATCATGGAAGGCACCGTGGCCTCTGTGCCGCCGCAAGGGGGGCGCAAGCATCCGCAGCAGGAATTCCTGCAAGTGGACACCACGAACATCCTGTTCATCTGCGGTGGCGCTTTCGCGGGCTTGGAAAAGATCATCGCACAGCGCAACAAGGGCAGCGCCATCGGCTTCGGGGCTGAGGTGAAGGATCCGGAATCGCGCGGCGCGGGGGAGCTTTTCAAGGAGTTGGAACCCGAAGACCTGCTGAAATTTGGGCTTATCCCGGAATTCGTCGGTCGTCTGCCGGTCATTGCGACCTTGCAAGACCTCGACGAAGGCGCGCTGATCACCATCCTGACCGAGCCGAAGAACGCCTTGGTCAAGCAATATCAGCGCCTGTTCGAGATCGAAGGCGTCAAGCTGACCTTCACCACGGATGCCCTGTCCGCCATCGCCAAGCGCGCGATCAAGCGCAAGACCGGTGCGCGTGGCTTGCGGTCGATCATGGAGGACATCCTTCTGGACACCATGTTCGAACTGCCGGGCATGGACGGCGTCGAAGAGGTCGTCGTCAAGGATGAGGCCGTGAACAACGGCGCGAAACCGATGCTGGTCTATACCGAGGCCAAGAAGAAAGAACCCGCGACCGCTGGCTAAGGCTTTCTGGCGCAAGGAACAAAGGGCGGGCCGCAGGGTCCGCCCTTTTGCTTTGGGGGTACGTTTTGGGCTGACAGACAATCTCGTTTGAATAAATTTGCCCCTAGCCGAACACCTTTGCCGCCAATCGCAACCGTGCGAAGGCCGTCACCAAGCACAGTCCCGCAAAGACCCACGCCAGCGGCACAAAGCCCGCTGGCCACAGGCACATCAGCACGAAAAACCCGATCGTCTCGGTCCCCTCCATCAGCCCCGCGGTGAAATAGAGTGACTTTTCCCCCCGCGCCTGCGTCTGCATCCCGCGCTTTTCGGCGAGGATGGCGTAGCCCAGAAAGGTCGCGGCGTTGATGTAGAACGCGGCCAGCAAGGCCGCCCCCGCCACGCCATTCCCCGCAGGATCAGCCAGCACAAACCCCAAGGGAATCGCGGCGTAAAAGACGAAATCGCAGGCGATGTCCAAGACGCCGCCGAAATCGGACTTCCCCCGGATGCGCGCGACCGCCCCATCCAGACCATCGGCAATGCGGCTGGCCAGCAGCGCCAGCAGCGCCAGTCCCGGCCAAGCCGCCGCGATCAATCCGCCCGCCAGCAGGCCGAACCCCGCGCCCGCCAGCGTGACCTGATCCGCCGTCATGCGCCGCGCCAACAGGGCCGCCGCCCGGTCCAGCCCCGGTTGCACGATGCGCCGCGCGATACCGTCGAGCATATCACACACTCCTGATTACAACGGGCCTGATCCCGGCGGGAAACGGCTGTCACGCCGCCGCCTTCGTGCTAGCTATCTTCGCCAGACCGGGCGCGGCAAGCCTTCGCCGCCCCTAGACAGGAGAATTCCATGCACCGCCGCCGCTTTGGCCAATTGACCGCCCTTTTCGCCCTTGGGGCCACCCTGCCCCGCATGGCCCTCGCCGCCGGAGAGTGGGAGGCGGTTATGGCCGAGGCGCAGGGCCAGACCGTCTATTGGCATGCCTGGGGCGGTGATCCGAAGATCAACGATTTCATCGCTTGGGTCGGGCAACAGGCGCAGGCGCAATATGGCGTGACGCTGGAGCATGTGAAACTCGCCTCTACCGCTGATGCCGTGGCGCAGGTGCTGGCAGAGCGTGACGCGGGCAAGACCACGGGCGGCGCGGTGGATCTGATCTGGATCAACGGCGAGAATTTTGCCGCGATGAAGGCGGCGGGCTTGCTCTATGGTCCCTTTGCCGAAAGCCTGCCGAACTGGCCTTTGGTGGATTTTGCGGGCAAACCGGCCGTGGTGACCGACTTCACCCTGCCGACCGAAGGGTTTGAATCGCCCTGGGCCATGGCGCAACTGGTGTTTGAATATGACAGCGCCCGTGTCGCCACGCCCCCCCGCAGCGTCACGGCGCTGGCCGATTGGGCAGCGGCCCATCCGGGGCGCTTCACCTATCCGCAGCCGCCGGATTATCTGGGCACGACGTTCCTCAAGCAGGTGCTTTACGGCGTGATGGCCGATCCATCGGTGCTGCAAGGGCCGGTGGAAGAGGCGAGCTATGAAACGCAGGTCGCGCCCTTGTGGGCCTATCTTGACGCGCTGCACCCGAACCTGTGGCGTGCGGCGCAGGCCTTTCCGCAGAATGAACCGGCCTTGGGGCAGTTGCTGGCAGATGCCGAGGTAGACATTGCCTTCGCCTTCAACCCCGGTCGGGCGAGTGCCGAAATTGCGGCGGGCAACCTGCCGGATACCGTGCGGACGGTGACCTTTGACGGCGGCACCATCGGCAATGCCTCTTTCGTGGCCATCCCCTTCAACGCCAATGCCCGCGCCGGTGCGCAGGTGGTGGCGAACCTGATCCTGTCGCCCGAGGTGCAGGCCCGCGCGCAAGACCCCGCCATCCTTGGCTTTCAGACCGTGCTGAACCTTGCCGCGCTAAAGCCTGAGGACCGCGCGCGGTTTGACGCGCTGGCCTTGGGCGTGGCGACGCTGTCCCCCGAAGACCTTGGCCCTGCGCTGCTGGAACCGCATGCAAGCTGGATGACCCGCATCGCCGCGGATTGGAGCGCGCGTTACGGGGTCGCGCAGTGACGCCAGCCGTCATGGCCCTGCCCGTGCTGGCGGGGCTTTTGGGCACGCTGTTCCCGGCCTTTGACGGCGGGTTTGACCGACTGGCCGCATGGCCGGGGCTGCGCGGGGCGATGGGGCTGTCCGTGGTCACGGGCTTTGCGGCGACCGGGCTGTCGCTGGCCATCGCCTTGCTGCTGACGGCGGCGCTTTACGGCTCACCCGCCTTTGGCCGGGTGCAACGCCTGCTTGCGCCAGTCCTGTCGTTGCCGCATGCGGCGGCGGCTTTGGGGCTGGCGTTTCTTCTTGCCCCCTCTGGTTGGATCGCCCGCGCCCTGTCGCCTTGGGCCACGGGGTGGGAGGTGCCGCCGGACCTTTTGACGCTGAATGATCCGGGGGGGGTGGCGCTGATCCTTGGGCTGGTGGTCAAGGAGGTGCCGTTTCTGCTGCTGATGATCCTGTCCGCCTTGCCGCAGACCGATGCCGCGCGGCGGATGATGCTGTGCCGGACCTTGGGCTATGGGCAGGTGCGGGGGTTTGGCCTGACCGTGCTGCCCGCGCTTTATCCGCAATTGCGGCTGCCGGTTTATGCGGTACTGGCCTATTCGATGACAGCGGTCGAGACGGCGCTGATCCTTGGCCCGACCTTGCCGCCCAGCCTGTCGGCGCAGGTGGTGCTGTGGATGAACGCGCCCGATCTGCAGGGCCGGGGCTTGGCGGCGGCGGGGGCGATGGTGCAACTGGCCTTGGTGATCGGGGCGCTGCTGGTCTGGCGCGCGGGCGAAATCCTGTGCCGGATGGCGCTTCATCCCGTGGCAGCCAGCGGAGGGCGCGGGGTCTGGCTGGACCGCCCGTTGTCCGTCTTGGCCCGCGCGATGGGAGGGGGCTTGGCCCTGACCATGG
>NKIT01000042.1:9426-21812 GCA_002256185.1 Rhodobacteraceae bacterium PARR1
CCGGCGCGGGGCCGCCTTGGCCCTCGCGCGGGGAGGGGGCTTGGCCCTGACCATGGCCGCAGCGCTGGCCGGATTGGCGCTGTGGTCCGTGGCGGGGCCGTGGCAGTTCCCAGACGCCGCGCCGGTGAACCTGAACCTTGCCACGTGGTCGCGCGCCCTGCCCGACCTGCGCGCCGGGGCTGCTGTCACGCTGGCCATCGCCGCCCTGTCCACCACGGCGGCGCTGGCGTTGGTGCTGGGCTGTTTGCAGGCCGAGTACCGCTTTGCCCTGCGTCCGGGTGCAGGGGCGATGTGGCTGCTCTTTCTGCCGCTGTTGATGCCGCAGGTGGCATTCCTGCCGGGGGTGCAGATGCTGGCGCTGCGGGCGAGCTTTGGGGGGACGGTGCTGTCCGTGGCGCTGATGCATCTGGTGTTCGTGCTGCCCTATGTGTTCCTGTCGCTGTCCGCCCCCTTTCGGGCATGGGACACACGCATCGCCACGGCTGCGGCGGCCTTGGGGGCATCGCCTTCGCGGGTGTTCTGGCGCTTGCGCCTGCCGATGCTCATGGCCCCGGTGCTGACGGCGGCGGCGGTGGGGATGGCGGTGTCGATCGGGCAGTATCTGCCGACGCTGATCGCGGGGGCTGGGCGGGTCGAAACGGTGACGACCGCCGCCGTGGCGCTGGCCTCGGGCGGGAATCGGCGGCTGATCGGGGCTTATGGGCTGATGCAGATGGTGCTGCCGGCGCTGGGGTTCGTGCTGGCGCTGGCCCTGCCCGCGCTGGTCTGGCGCAACCGAAGGGGGATGCGGGCATGACGGCGGCTTTGGCCTTGGATCAACTGCGGGTCACCTTGGGGGATCAGCCCGTGGTGCAACTGGACGTCCATGTGCAGCCCGGAGAGGTGCTGACCCTGATGGGGCCATCCGGCAGCGGCAAATCCACCGCGCTGGCGGCGATGATCGGCACGCTTGCACCACCGTTTCGCCAAAGCGGGCGTATCTGGCTGGCCGGGCGGGACATCACCGCCCTGCCCACCCATGCGCGGCGGATCGGGCTGATGTTTCAGGATGATCTTTTGTTCCCGCATCTGTCGGTCGGCGGCAATCTGGCCTTTGCCTTGCCGCCCTCGGTGCGGGACCGCGCCCATGTGGTGGACCTTGCACTCAAGGATGCGGGGCTGTCGGGTTTCGCCGCCCGCGACCCTGCGACCCTGTCAGGGGGGCAGCGCGCACGCGTAGCCTTGTTGCGGACAGTGCTTGCCGAACCCAAGGCGCTGCTGCTGGATGAGCCGTTTTCGCGCCTTGATGCCGGGTTGCGCGCACAAATCCGCGCCTTTGTCTTTGACCAAGCGCGCGCGCGGGGCCTGCCCGTGGTTCTGGTGACGCATGATATCGAAGATGCCCGCGCCGCCGGGGGCGCTGTGCTGACGCCGATGGGTCAGACGGTTGGCATTGGTCCTGCGGCGGTTTAGTCTGCGAATGTGTTTTGTGGTGAAAGGTGCCCCGATGCTGCGACCCGTTGCGATCTCTCTTGGCCTCTGCGCCCTGCTGTCGGGCTGTATCGTGGTGCCGGTGCCCGTGCCGGATGGAATGGGCATGAGCCCGTTGGACCTGTCCAGCCCGCCAAATGCCTGCCCGGTCAATGCAGAAACCGAAGGCGCGGGTGGCGCGGGTCTGGCGGCGCTGAACGCGGCCCGTGCGTCGGCAGGACTGCCCGCGCTGTCACTCGCCCCGCGCCTGACGCGTGTGGCACAGAATCATTCCTGCGATCAGGCGGTGACCATGAAAATGGGCCATGTCGGATCAGACGGCGCCGACCTGCGCAAGCGCTTGGACCGCGGCGGCGTTTCGGGCAATGCCTGGGCCGAGAATGTGGGGATGGGCCAACGCAGCGTGGATGAGATGGTGACGGCTTGGATGACCTCTGCGGGTCACCGCGCCAATATCCTGAACCCGCGCTATCGCGCCGCCGGTCTGGCCGTGTCGCGCGATGTGACGGGCCAGCCCTATTGGACGCTGGTGTTGGCGGATCGTCCGTAAGGGGGCGGTGGTCAACGCTATTGGTGCGCAATGAATGCGCACGCTACCCGGACTGATGTAGGGTGCGCATTCATTGCGCACCATTGTAACCGCCCTCACCGCATCAGCGTCAAATCCGCCCGCAACCCGCCCAACCTTGCGCTATCCCCCAGCCGCAATGACCCGCCATGGCTGCGCGCGATATCGGCGGCGATGGTCAGGCCCAGACCCACGCCCCCGCCCCGGTTCGGGTCCCGTGCGACGTCAAGCCGGGCAAAGGCGGTCATCGCCTCGTCGCGCTTGTCGGACGGAATGCCGGGGCCGTCATCCTCGACCGTGATCTTCAAGCTCCGCTCGGTCAGTATCACCGACACTTCGGCACAGGTGCCATGGCGGACGGCATTGCCGATCAGGTTTTCCACTGCCCTTGCCACAGCCTGTGCGCGCAGGGTCACCATGCCCTGCCCCTCGCTCGCCGCCAGAACGACGGCTTGGCCCGCGCGTTCGGCATTCTCGATCACGCGGCTGACCAGCGCAAAGGGATCGACCGTCACCGACTCTTCGGTCGCATCGCCGCGCACGAAGGACAGGAATTCATCGACCAGACGCTCCATATCCACCACATCGCCTTGCAGAGCGCGGGTGTCATCATCTTCGGGCATCAGCGACAGGCCCAACTTCAGCCGCGTCAAGGGCGTGCGCAGGTCATGGCTGATGCCGGACAACAACAGCGTGCGCTGTTCGATCTGCCGCTCGATGCGGGCGCGCATGTCAAGAAAGGCCAGCCCCGCCGCCCGCACCTCTGTCGCGCCACGGGGGCGGAAGGGGATGGTCTGGCCCTTGCCAAAGGCATCCGCCGCATCGGCCATCTGCTTGATCGGGCGCAACTGGTTGGACAGGAACAGGAAGGCGATCACCGTCATCAGGGCCGAGGTGACCAGCATCAAGACCAGCAACTGATGCGGGTTTGACGCCGACAGCCGCCCCCGGTCCACCGTCAATTGCAGCGTGCCCCAATCGGTGGCCACCGTCGTGCGCACCCCGTTGCGCACCACAAGCAAATCGACCGGCCCGATGTCGGGCACCAACAGCCGCAATTGCCGGATCAGCACCTTGCCCGACAGGTCATAGAACGCCACCTGATCCCCGCCAGGCACCACCGCCGTGGCGGGCAGGCGCGAGGATATGGCCAGCGGGCGCGTCATCGCCGCAAGCCGCGCCCGCGCCTCGGCCAATGACGGGGCGCTGTCCACCTCGGACCGCAGCAGCCGCACCTCTCGCGCGACGCTTTCGGTCATCTGCTCGGTCACGCGTTCGAAATGGCGCTGGATGAAAGTGATGGACACGACCAATTGGATCGTGACGATGGGCACGATCAGGATCAGGGCGGCGCGGCCATAAAGGCTGCGGGGCAGGAAACTCAGGCGAGGCATGGGGCCACCCTAACGCCGCGCAGAGGGCAAGGAAAGGGCAACACATGGAGGTGATGACGACCGCCGCGCGCATCCGTCTGGTGCGGGCAGAGAACCCCTCGGCCCTGACCGGGACGGGCACCAACACGTGGCTGCTGGGTGAGGGAAGTGTGACCCTGATCGACCCCGGCCCCGCCCTGCCCGACCATCTGGCAGCCATCCTTGCCGCGCTTGATCCGTCAGAGCGGATTGATCGCATCCTTGTCACCCATGCCCATCTGGACCACAGCGCCCTGCCCCGCCCCTTGGCTGCGGCAACCGGTGCGCCCGTGCTGGCCGTTGGCCGGGCCGAGGATGGCCGCAGCGCGGGCGGCTTGCGGACGGTGACCGTCTGGACCTTCCCGGCCACGCGGTTGAGGTTGAGGTGCTGCACACCCCCGGTCACATGGGCGGCCATCTGGCCTTTGCCTTGGGTGATGTGCTCTTTTCCGGCGATCATGTGATGGGCTGGGCAAGCACGCTCGTCTCGCCCCCGGATGGCGACATGGCGGCTTATATGGACTCGCTGGCGCGCCTGTCTGCGCGGGCATGGTCGCGCTTTCTGCCGGGGCATGGCGAGGCGGTCGAAGACCCCGCGACCCGCCTTGCCGCATTGACAGCCCACCGCCGCGAACGCGAGGCGCAAATCCTGTCCGCCTTGCAAGAACGCCCCGACAGTGCGACAGGTCTGGCCGCCCGCATCTATTCCGACACCCCCGCCGCACTGCTACCCGCCGCAAGCCGCAACGTCCTGTCGCATCTCATTGATCTGGCATCCAGAAACCGCGCCACCGCCGCCGGAAAACCAAGCCTTTCGACCCGTTACGACACTGTCTGAAATTTCTCACATTTTTCCCGCCAGACCCCTTGCGACCCCCAAAACCCACCGCTATACACCCCCTCGTGTTCCGGCGTAGCTCAGCGGTAGAGCAGTTGACTGTTAATCAATTGGTCGTAGGTTCGATCCCTACCGCCGGAGCCAGAAGTCCTGATAATTCAGGACTTTGCGAAAACCCCTTCGGGGGTTTTTTGCATTTGGGGCCTTGGTGTGATGGTCCCACGGCATCGGCTGCGCGGCACTGATCGGGGTGGTCGGGGGGCTTGGCCAAAGCACGGCGCTTATCCGGTTCAGGGTGCGGTCTGCACTGCCAGCGGTGCTGCGGCTGGTCTTGGTTTCAGGGTTGGGGCGGCCGCGTCTATCAGGGGGGCAATCCCCTGCGCTGGTCTGTCCGGGACGGGTCACGCTTTCCAATCCGCCAAAAGAAAAAGCGCAGCCGAAGCTGCGCTTTTCCGAAGATAGCCTGTCCGAAGGCGAAAGATCAGCGCTTGCTGAACTGGAAGCTCTTGCGGGCCTTGGCCTTGCCGTACTTCTTGCGTTCCACGACGCGGCTGTCGCGGGTCAGGAAGCCTGCGGCTTTCAGTGCGCCGCGCAGGGCGGGTTCATACAGCTGCAACGCCTTGGAGATGCCGTGCTTGACCGCACCGGCCTGACCCGACAGACCCCCACCGGCGACGGTGGCGAACACATCGAACTGGCCTTCGACATTGGCGATGGTGAAGGGCTGCTTCAGGATCATCTGCAGCACGGGGCGGGCGAAATAGACCGCCATTTCCTTGCCGTTGACGATGACCTTGCCCGAACCCGGCTTGACCCAAACGCGGGCAACCGCGTCTTTCCGCTTGCCGGTGGCATAGGAACGGCCCAGCGAGTCACGCTGCGGGGCTTTCGGGGCGACGACGACAGCGGCCGGGGCGGAACCCGCGACAACCGATTTCAGATCGTCCAGAGACTTGATGTCAGACATGATCAGGCGCTCCGCGTGTTCTTCGGGTTCAGGGCCGCGAGGTCCAGAACGGTGGGCTGCTGGGCTTCGTGCGGATGCTCGGCCGACGCGTAAACGCGCAGGTTGGTCATCTGCTGGCGGCCCAGACGGTTGCGGGTGATCATACGCTCAACGGCCTTGACCACCACACGCTCAGGGTGGGCACCTTCGAGGATCTGCTTGGCAGTCCGCTGCTTGATGCCGCCCGGGTGTCCGGTGTGCCAGTAATAGACCTTGTCGTTGCGCTTGTTGCCGGTCATCTGTATCTTGTCCGCATTGATCACGATGACATTGTCACCCATGTCCATATGCGGGGTGAAGGTCGGCTTGTTCTTGCCGCGCAGAATGTTTGCGACGATCGTGGCGAGGCGGCCCAGAACGATGCCTTCGGCATCGATCAGGATCCACTTCTTCTCGATATCCGCAGGCGTTGCGGTGAAGGTTTTCATCTTGAACCCTATGAGTGAAGCGGGGAGGTATCCCCCCGGAGACTTGGATGGGGGCTTATCGCGTAAGGGCAGCGCAGCGTCAAGCGCCGGAAGGGGAATTGTTTACAGCGTTTTCAGTAGGTTGTGAAAACGGTATAATGATACCCCATGTTTTTACCTGCCTTTGCCTGTGAATTTTCTGCAACATTCCAATACCCCCCAGCGTGCCGTCGCCCTGATTTTTCGCAGAAAAATCGTTGGGCGGTCAGCGCAGCTTCGGTGGGCGGGCCGGATCGCTGCCGGGGGCCATGGGGGCCGCAGGCTCTGCCCGCACGGGCGCGGGCAGGTCAAAGCGCAGCGCGACGCGGGCCATCGCCGTTGTGGCCGCATCGCCGCCTGCGACAAAGGCCACGTCCATCTCGCCCGCCTCGATGCCGGAAAAGGCAAGCGCCTCTCCCGCTGCCCGCGCCAAAGCCGCTTCGGCCTCTGGCACCGCATCGACGAAGGCGAGCATGTGGCCGCGCCGCCCGCCCTGATAGGTCACGCCCACGAGCAGCGCCGCCGCCGCCAAGCCGCCCGCCCGCGCGAGTTTGGCGTCCAACCCCGCCACGAGTGCTTGCGGCAAACCCTTGGGCGCGTGGAACGCCTCGGGCAAAGCCTCGACCACCTCAGGCGCGGTGTCCAGCATCTCGGCCAGCCAATCCACGGCCTCGGGCGGCAGCACCAGTTCCGACGGTGCGCCGCCAAGGTTGATGCCCAGCCCGATCCCCTGCCCTGCCAGCATCCGCGCCACCACCCGGCCCGGCAGCGCGGCATAGGGCGCAATGCCCCCGGCAAAGGCCGACATGCGCTCTTCAAGGTCAAAGATCAGAACGATGGGACCATCCTCCAGCGGGAACAGGCGCGGCTTCAGCGTATCGCCCTGCGCCTCTTCCTCTAGCATCAGGAACACCTCACCATCGGCGAGACGTTCGTAAAAGCCAAGGCGGCGATCCTCATCCTCGGCCATCGCAAGGTAGGCGGCATCCAGCGGGGTCATGCGTCATCCTTTAACATGGCGCGCAGGGTGCTGCGCAATTCGGGGACGAGGTCGGACTCGAACCACGGGTTTTTCCTCAGCCATCCCGTATTGCGCCAGGACGGGTGCGGCAAGGGCCAGACGCCGCGCGCGGCATGGCTGCGCCAATCCGCCACCTGTGCCGCCATTGCGCCGGGGCCGATGTGCCAGCGGATCGCCGCGCCACCCACGGCAAGGATCAGCCGCAGATGGGGCAAGGCGGCCATGACCTGACCGCGCCACGTGTG
Source organism: Rhodobacteraceae bacterium PARR1 (assembly GCA_002256185.1). Lineage (GTDB taxonomy): Bacteria > Pseudomonadota > Alphaproteobacteria > Rhodobacterales > Rhodobacteraceae > Paragemmobacter. The sequence goes on from NKIT01000042.1 coordinate 16,433, forward strand.
CGCGCAGAGCGGCGGCGGGGGCAGGTCCGCGCCTTTGGCGTCATAGCCCGGAAAGCAGAAGGCCATCGGGACAATGGCGATGCGCGAGAGATCATAAAACTCGGCCTCTGACACCCCCAACCAATCCCGCAACCGGTCACCCGAGGCATCGGTGAACGGCTGGCCCGAGGCATGGACCCGTGCGCCCGGTGCCTGCCCCGCGATCAGGATGCGGGCAGAGGGCGCGAACCATGCCACCGGGCGCGGCGCATGGGCGGTGGCCGTCGCGGCGAAGCGGTAGGCGCACAGCCGACAGGCGGTGATCCGTTGGGCAAGGGGGATGGATTCGGATTGCATCCCGGCAAGATGGCCCTGCCATGGCGGCAGCGCAACACCCGGCGGGGAAAGGATTTCCCGCCCTTGCGACTGTGCCGCGGCACCGATAGCCCAAAGGTCACTCCCGGCAATCAGACGGTCCCCGCCGATGTATCGCGTCTCACCTTTCGTCCGCCGTTTCGCTTGGGCGCTTTTGGGCGGTGCCGGGGTGGCGACGGTCTGGGCCAACGTTTCGCCCGCCAGCTATTACGACATGATCGAATGGCGTTTTCTGGACCGTGAGATGCTGACCTCGCTGCCTTTTTCGCAGGTCTTGCCGGATACGTTTCTGCTGACGCACGTCACGCTGGTGTCGGATGTGCTGATGGCGCTGTTCCTGTTTTTTGTCGGCAAGGAATTATGGGAAGCCTTGGTGCTGGAGCGTGGCGCGCTGACCGGGCGGCAGGCGCTGTTGCCCGCTTGGGCCGTGGCGGGGGGCATGCTGGGGGCGGTGCTGTTCTGGGTGCTGTACATCATCATCGGCTATGTCATCGCGCGGGCGGTGTTCGGCGCGGGGCATCCGGCGCTGCATCTGTCGCTTCTGGTCAGCATCGCCAGTTCGCTGGCCGGGCTGTTGCTGGCGGGGATTGCGGATGCGACCTTCGGGCTGGCGCTCTTGTGGCTGTTGCTGCCGCTGGGGGCGACGCTTTGGGCATGGCTGGCCTTTGGTCGCCCTGACCCTGATGCACCGGAACGGGTGCGCCGCCGCAGCCTTGCGCTGTGGCCGTGGCTTTTGGCGGGGGCGGCAAGCTGGATCGGTGTTGCGGCGGCGGGTCTGCCGCCTGCGCTAGGCCTGTTGCCGGTGATCCCGGCCATTCCCCATGCCGACCGCGCCTTTGGCCTGTTCGCCGAGGCCGAGGAATTCCTGCACGATCCCCTGAACCGTCTGAGCCATCTGTTGGTCAAACCGCTGGCGGTGATCCTGTTTGCCTTTGGCCTGACGCGCGGAGGGATCGACCTTGGCGCGCTGGCCCCCACCACCGGCAGCGTGCTGGCCGCGCTGTGGATCGGCAAGCCTTTGGGTTTTCTGGCGGGGGCGCTGCTGGCAGCACTTCTGTTCCGGTTGGACCTGCCGCGCGGGGTGCGGCTGTCGGACCTTCTGCTGGTGGCGATGATTTCGGGCGTGGGGTTCACTCTGCCCGTGCTGGCACTGGACAGCGCCCTGCCCGGTGGTGCCATGGCCGAAGCAGCGCGGATGGGGGCGGCGCTATCGCTGTTGCTGGGGCCGATGGTCATCGCGCTGGCCCGGTTGCGGCGGCCCCCCCCGGCCAGTCGCGCGAAAACGTGAACCATTCTCTAGACTGTATTGTCAGCAACCCCGGTCTTCCGACATAATCCTGCCCTAATGGGTGACTAGGCCAGCCCTGTGGTCTGTCTGCGTCCCGCCCGCGGGGCGATGGGTCCCGACTTTCGGGACGGACAGGCGAAACGTCCGGGGACGCGTCCCGGTTCTGCCCGTGGAGGATGGGGCACAAGGTGATCGAGTTCGAGAATGTCAGTAAATCCTTCTGGGCGGGCAAGTCGCGCAAGGTGATCCTTGACCGCGCCTCCTTTCGGGTGGAACTGGGCAATTCTCTGGGCATCCTCGCCCCGAACGGCACCGGCAAGACCACACTGATCAACATGATGGCGGGTCTGGAAAAACCCGACGAAGGCCGGATTTCCCGCCGCGCCCGCATCTCCTTTCCGCTGGGTTTCATGGGCGGCATCGTCAGCCGCCACACCGCCACGGAAAACAGCCGCTACATCGCGCGGCTTTACGGTCTTGATCCCGACTATGTCGAAAGCTTCTGCCGCTGGGTCTGTGATCTGGGCGATTATTTCGATATGCCTGTGGGCACCTATTCTTCCGGCATGCGCGGCCGTTTTTCTTTTGCACTGCTGCTTGCGCTGGATTTCGACATCTACCTGATCGACGAAGGCATGCCGACCTCGACCGATGTGGAATTCAACCGCAAGGCCGGGTTCATCCTGCGCGAGCGGTTGAAGGACTCTACCGTGATCGTCGTGTCGCACCAGCCCTCGACGATCGAGAAATTCTGCAAGACCGCCGCCGTGCTGCGTCACGGCCAACTGTATATGTTCGATTCCCTCGAAGAAGCGAAACGGCTCTACGAATATGAAAATCAGCGTTAGACGCTACAATACCCGCCGCACCGAAGCCGTGCCGAAGCAAGCCGCGCCGATGGGGGGGGATATGGCCAGCCAGATGGTGGGCCCCGGTTCCGACGTGGTCGCTCCGCCTGCGGCAACGCCTGCCGTGGCGGCGAACATCCCTGCCCCGGCACCCGTGGCCCCCGCGCAGCAACAGACCACGACCGCGCGTCCGCAGCCCGCCATGGCCGCAGCACAGCGCCCGGCAGATGCGCCCGCACAAACGCCGATGCAACTGAGCCAAGCCGCCGCCCGTGCCGCCGTGGCGCGGGGATCGGCCCCGCCCAGCAACCCCCGCCCCAGCCGTCCTGCTGCGGGTGAGATGCTGTTTGACCCGCCCGAAGATGGGTTTGGTGACATGCCCTTTCCCACCTCGGCGGCGGCACAGGCGCAGTCGGCGGACCCCTATATCGCCAGCCCCGGCGAAACCGGGGTGGCTGGTGACATAGATGCCATCCGACGCGAAGGTTTGACGGGCCGCCAGTTGCGCATGGCGCGGCGCATGGCGCAGAAATACGGCCTGCCCGCGACATCGGACTTTGATGCCGTGCGCCTGTTGCGCGGCGCCGGGATTGATCCGTTCCAAAAGGGGTCGATGCTCGACATCATCGCCGCCGAGGATGAAGACGCCGACATGGACGCCCCGCCGCAACCTGCGATGCGTGGCACGGCCATGGTGCCGGTGCCGGGCGATGGCGTCCGCCTGCCCCAGACCATCAAACCCGCCAAGATGCCCGCCGCGCCGCAGGTGCAGGCCGAACAAAGCCATCTGGCCGAACTGAGCCGCATCCAGCAAGACCTTGTCCGGCGTCGCCGTCGCAACGGCATGCTGATGATCATGCGGCTGATCTTCTTTGTGGCGCTGCCCACGCTTCTGGCGGGGATTTACTACTACAACATCGCAACCCCGCTTTATGCCACCAAAACCGAATTCGTGATCCAGCAGGCCGATCCCAGCAGCAGCAGCGGTGGCGGCGGTGGGGGGCTTTTGGGTGGTCGCGGCGGTGCTGCGGGCATCATGCAAGACCCGATCATCGTGCAAAGCTACCTGCAATCGCGCGAAGCGATGCTGCGGCTGGACGAGGCGGTGAATTTCCGCGCCATGTTCAGCAATCCGACCATCGACCCGATCCAGCGGCTTGAAGCGAATCCGACCGACGAATCCACCTACAAGACCTATCTGCGCAACGTTCGCATCGCCTTTGACCCGACCGAAGGCGTCATCAAGATGGAGGTGATCGCGACAAGCCCAGAAGCCTCGGTCACCATGTCCAAGGCGCTTTTGGGCTATGCCGAAGAACAGGTGGACCAACTGACCCTGCGGGTGCGCGAAGACCAGATGAAGGGCGCGCGCGAGAATTATCAGGATGCCGAACAGGGCGTGAAGGACGCGCAACGCAAGGTGGTTGAGTTGCAGCGCCGCTACAACGTCCTGTCCTCCGAGGCCGAGGTGGATATGGTCACCTCGCAGATCGCGTCGCTTGAGGCGCAGTTGACCAAGGACCGTCTGGGTCTGGCGCAGATGGAATCGAACGCCAATCCCAACATCGCGCGGATGGAACCGCTGAAACGCCGCATCGCCACGATGGAAAGCCAGATCGCGGAAATGCGCACGCGTCTGACCAAAGAGGACATCAACGGCAATGAATCGCTGGCCGAGGTGCAGTCCGAAATGCTGCTGGCCGAGGCGGATGTGAAAACCCGGCAGGAAATCCTGTCCAAATCGCTTGAGGCGATGGAAAGCGCGCGGATCGCGGCCAACCAGCAGGTGCGTTATCTGTCGGTGGGTGTGCCGCCGATCCCGCCGGACGAACCCACCTATCCCCGCGCGTTTGAGAACACCTCTGTCGCCTTGCTGATCTTTGCGGGTATATACCTCATGATCTCGATGACTGCGGCGATCCTGCGTGAGCAGATCACCGCCTGAGGAAGCGAAGCGATGAAAAGCGTGAATATCGGCGGGCTGACCGTGTCAAACGACAGCCCGCTTCTGGTGATTGCCGGTCCCTGCCAGTTGGAAAGTCTGGACCATGCCCAGATGATTGCCGGGCGGATGGCCGAGGCCTGTGCCGCGGCGGGCGCGCAATATGTGTTCAAGGCCAGCTATGACAAAGCCAACCGCACCAGCCTGAAGGGGCGGCGCGGGCTTGGCATTGATGCCGGGCTTAAGGTGCTCGAGGCTGTGAGGGCGATGGGAATGCCGGTCCTGACTGACATCCACGACGCCGAACAGGCGCGGGTGGCGGCGGGCGTGGTGGATGTCATCCAGATCCCGGCGTTTCTGTGCCGTCAGACGGATTTGCTGATCGCGGCAGGGGAAACCGGGGCCGTGGTCAATATCAAGAAGGGTCAGTTTCTGGCACCTTGGGACATGGCCAATGTCGCGGAAAAGGTGGCCTCAACGGGTAATGAGCGGATTTTGCTGACCGAACGCGGCACGTCTTTCGGCTACAACACATTGGTCGCTGATATGCGCGGATTGCCGACGATGATGCGCACCGGCTTTCCGGTGATCATGGACGCCACCCATTCGGTGCAGCAACCGGGCGGGAACGGGTCATCTTCGGGCGGGCAACGCGAGTTCGCGCCGCTGATGGCGCGGGTGGCGGTGTCCATCGGCATTGCGGGCGTCTTTATCGAAACGCACGAGGCCCCGGATACCGCGCCGTCTGATGGGCCGAACATGGTGCATCTGCACGACATGCCGGGGTTGGTGGAGACGCTGATGGGGTTTGACCGGCTGGCGAAGGCAAAGCCGTTTCGGGTGTGACTATCTGATTTTTCACGCCGTCAGCCAAGGGGCGCGCGCGCACCGCGGGGTGGGTGCACGTATACGTGCGCCCGCCCCGTGGGGGCGGTGCGGGCGCGCCCC
>NKIT01000042.1:21887-26481 GCA_002256185.1 Rhodobacteraceae bacterium PARR1
GTAGCGCATCCCCCTTCCCCAACTGCCCCTCGCGCCCCATATTCCCCCACATGAGCGCGCTTCTGATCCCCGTCCTCCTCGCCATCGGCTACGCCGTCGTCATGTACCGCCTGTCGGTCTGGCGGACGCACAAGCTGTTGACCGACCGCAGCCGTCCCCTGCGCGACCCCGCGCTTGCCCTGCTGACCCAGCGCCTCGCGCAGGCCCAAGGGGTCGACCGTATCGACGTGCAGGTGTTTGAGATTGAGCCCGTCAACGGCCTCGCCGCGCCCGATGGCCGGATTTTCCTGACGCGGGGGTTCCTGACGCAGCGCGCCAAGGGCCGTGTGACGGACGAAGAACTCGCCGCCGTTATCGCGCATGAACTTGGCCACGTCGCCTTGGGCCATTCGCAGCGCCGCATGATCGACTTCACCGGTCAGAATGCGATTTTCGTGATGCTCTCGGCGCTTCTGGGGCGCTTCCTGCCTTTCATCGGGGTCTGGATCGCCAACCTGATCTCTGCCGCCGTCGCCGCGCGCCTGTCCCGGCGCGACGAATTTGAAGCCGATGCATACGCCACCGCCCTGCTGATCAAGGCCGGCATCGGCACCGGGCCGCAAAAATCCCTGTTTCGCAAGTTGGCCGGCATGACGGGCGGCGGGGGCGGCATGCCGGTCTGGTTGTTGTCGCACCCCTCCACCGACGAACGCATCGCCGCGATTGAGGCGAATGAGCGCCGCTGGGGTCAGCCCGCCTGAACCGCCTTGGCCAAGCGCGGCAATTGCGCGCGTTTGAGCAGGGCTTTCAACGACACCGCCTGACCCGCCATATCCTCAGCCCGCGCATGAACGGACGCGATCACTGCGCCCACTGCACCCTCATGCTTTGACCACAACTCCCACAACAGCCCATCCGGGTCGCGCCGTTCCACCCCCTCTGCCGCCAGCACGTGGCGCGGGAAATCAACCGCGTTAAAGGTGACAATGGCATCGGCACCCGAGGCGACGGCCACCGCCAGCACATGCAGATCATTCGGATCGGGCAGGACCAGCCGCGCCTCAATCGCCGGTGCGGCCATCTGCATCGCCATTGGAAAGGCGGCGCGCAGGCGGGCAATCTCGCCCCGCGCCTGCGCCTCGGCCAAGGGGCCCAGCTTCACCGTCGCCCGTGCCCATTCTTCAAGTATGCGCTCTGACCAGACGGGCCGGAAGATCCCCGCCGCCGCCACGCCGATCAACAGATCACGCAGCACCGGCGGGTACAGCACGCAGGCATCAAGGACCAGCTTCACGCGGTCAATCCAGCCGGAACACCAAGGATTTCAGATAGCCCGATTCCGCCAGTTGCGGCAGCATCGGATGATCCGCCCCGGCAAAGCCGGTGTGCAACAACTGCCCGCGCCGCCCGCCACGCCCGATCCCACGCGCGCTGGCATTGCGGAACGCCGACAAATCCGCCGCGTGCGAGCAGGAACAGAGCACCAGATAGCCCCCCGGTGCCACCAAGGGCGAGGCCAAGCGCGCCAGCCGTTCATAGGCACGCAACCCCGCCTCCAGCGCCGGTTTGGCCGGGGCAAAGGCGGGCGGGTCACAGATCACCGTGTCAAATTGCGCGCCCTCGGCCCCCAATTCCTCAAGCACGGCAAAGGCATCGCCTTGGCGGGTGGCAAAACGATCCGCCAGACCGCTGGCCTTGGCCCCGCCTTCGGCCAGCGCCAAAGCGGCGGCAGAGGCATCGACCGCCACTGCCTCTGTCGCGCCCGCCGCCAGTGCCGCAAGGGCAAAGCCGCCAACATGGGTGAACACGTCCAACACCCGACCGCCCCGCGCCAGACGCGCGGCAAAGGCATGGTTGGGGCGTTGGTCGTAGAAAAGCCCAGTCTTCTGCCCGCCCGTCACATCGGCCAGATAAGTCGCGCCATTCATCGGCACCTCAATCGGTCCGGCGACGGCGCCTGACAGGATGACGGTCTCTTCCTCCAACCCCTCAAGGCCCCGCGACCGGCCCGTGCCGTTCTTCACCACGGTCTGAACCCCGGTCACCGCCCGCAAGGCGGCAGCCAAGGGGGCAATATGCGCTTCAGCCCAAGCAGCATTGGGCTGGATCACCGCCGTGTCGCCGTAGCGATCAATCACCACGCCGGGCAGGCCATCCGCCTCGGCATGCACCAGACGATAAAACGGCGCGTCGTAAAGCTGCGCGCGCAGGGCCAAGGCCCGCGTGATCCGCGCTGCAAACCACGCCTCATCAATCACCGCCGCCGGATCACGGTCCAGCACCCGCGCGATGATCTTGGATTTCATGTTCACCGTCACCAGCCCCAGAGGCCGACGCTCGCCATCCTCCAGCACCGCTAGCGTGCCGGGGGCAAGGTTCTGCGTGCGCCGGTCGGTGACCAGCTCATCGGCATAGACCCAAGGGAAGCCGTGGCGGATCGCCCGCGCCTCGGCCTTGGGTTTCAGGCGGACGGTGGGAAGGCCAAGGCCGAGGCCGGTAAGGCCAGTCGTGTCTTGGCCGGTGGTTTCGGGCGCGTCATGCGGAACGGATGGGTTGCTCATGCCTTTTCCCATAGCCGGATTCGGCGCAAAAGGGAAAGCATCCCCGCACGCACTGTCGCAGGAGCTTTGAAACGGGCGCAGGGGCTTTGAAACGGGCGCAGGGGCTTTGAAACGGGTTGTTAGCGCTAACAATTTTTGCTAGAACAAAGCCAACCGCCGAAAGCAGGAGCCTGCCGTCATGACCCTCCATCCCGTCGTCGCCCAAGTCACCGACCGCATCCGCGCAAGGTCCGAAGCCGCGCGGGGCCTTTATCTGGAACGGATGGGCAAAGCGGCGAGTGCGGGCCCCGCGCGCGGGCATCTGGCCTGCGGCAACCAAGCCCATGCCTATGCCGCGATGGGCACCGACAAGGACGCTTTGGCGGCGGGCAAGGTGCCCAATATCGGCATCGTCACCGCCTATAATGACATGCTCTCGGCCCACCAACCCTTTGAGGATTATCCCAAACTGATCCGCGACGCCGCCCGCGCCGCCGGGGCCACGGCGCAAGTCGCAGGCGGCGTGCCCGCCATGTGCGACGGTGTGACCCAAGGCCAGCCGGGGATGGAGCTGTCGCTGTTTTCGCGCGACGTGATCGCCTTGGCGGCGGGCGTGGCCATGAGCCACAACACCTTTGACGCGGCCCTCTATCTTGGCGTCTGCGACAAGATCGTCCCCGGCCTGATCATCGCGGCGGGCACCTTCGGCCATGTGCCGTCGATCTTTGTGCCTGCGGGTCCGATGACCTCTGGCCTGCCCAATGACGAAAAGTCCCGCGTGCGCAACGCTTTTGCCACGGGTGCCGTGGGGCGCGAAGAACTGATGGCGGCGGAAATGGCCAGCTACCACGGCCCCGGCACCTGCACCTTTTACGGCACCGCCAACACCAACCAGATGCTGATGGAATTCATGGGCCTGCATTTGCCGGGCGCGTCATTTGTCAATCCCGGCACGCCTCTGCGCGCCGCCCTGACCACGGCAGCGGTCGAACGTGCGGCCCAGATCACCGCGCAGGGCAATGATTACCGCCCCGTCGGCGAAATCCTGGATGAACGCGCCTATGTCAACGGTCTGGTCGGGCTGATGGCGACGGGCGGATCGACCAACCTTGTGCTCCACCTGCCCGCGATGGCGCGGGCCTCGGGCGTGCTGCTCGATCTGCAAGACTTCGCCGACCTCTCTGAGGTCGTGCCGCTGATGGCCAAGGTCTATCCCAACGGTCTGGCCGATGTGAACCATTTCCACGCCGCTGGGGGCTTGTCCTATATGATCGGGCAACTCCTTGACGCGGGGCTCTTGCACCCCGATGCCAAGACCGTGGCGGGGGACGGGCTGACCCATTACCGCCAAGAGCCCAAACTGCACGATGGCAAGCTGGTCTGGGAAGACGGCAGCAACGAAACCCTGAACGACCGTATCCTGCGCCCCGCCGCCGATCCGTTCCAGAAAACCGGCGGCCTAAAGCAATTGACCGGCAATCTGGGGCGCGGCGTGATCAAGGTTTCCGCCGTGGCCCCCGAGCGTCACATCATCGAAGCCCCGGCCCGCATCTTTCACGATCAGGACTCCGTCAAATCCGCCTTCAAACGCGGCGAATTCACCACCGACACCGTGGTCGTCGTCCGCTTCCAAGGCCCCAAATCCAACGGCATGCCCGAACTGCATTCGCTGACCCCGACCCTGACCGTGCTGCAAGATCGCGGCCTGAAAGTGGCCCTCGTCACCGATGGCCGCATGTCGGGGGCCTCCGGCAAAGTCCCCGCCGCGATCCATGTCTCGCCTGAGGCTGCGACAGGTGGCCCGCTCGCAAAACTCCGCGACGGCGACATCATCCGCCTTGACGCCACCGCAGGCACGCTCACCGCCCTCGTCCCCGATTTTGACAGCCGTGAGGCGATCACCGCCGACCTGTCGGCCAACAGCTTTGGCATCGGGCGCGAGTTGTTTGAGGCCTTCCGCCAATCCGTCGGCCCCGCTGATCAAGGCGGCGCAGTCGTCGTCTGACCCTGCGCCCGTCTTCTCTGCTCAAATATCCTGCGGGGGTCCGGGGGTGCAACACCCCCGGCGCTTGCCG
>NKIT01000260.1 GCA_002256185.1 Rhodobacteraceae bacterium PARR1
GTTCTTCGAACCCATGCAACTGGTCGGGACCGACGAAGTGCATTTTGCCCGACAGCGCCGTCTGATAGCCCGCCCGGCGCAGGTGATGGGCATAGGTCGGGATGTCCGAGGCGAATTCGGCGGCGTTGTCATAGACTCGCGTCCGTTTGGGCAGGGCACCCGACATGAAGGCGGCGCGGGCGGGGGCGCAGAGGGGCGAGGGTGTGTAGCTGTTGGCGAAACGCACGGAGCGTTCGGCGAGGCGCTTGAGGTTCGGTGCGTGCAGGAACGGGGCTGGGCCATCGGGGAACAGGGTTCCGGTCAACTGGTCCACCATCAGGATCAGGATATTGGGGGAATTGGTCATGGCGGGCCCTTTGCTGATTCTGCTGCGACGTTAGGTCAGGGTTGGGCGGGGGGATAGGGCGGTTGCGCCCTGTTCTTGGCCGTGTCCGACAGGGCAGCCGCCGCTTTTCGAGGGCGGGGTGTCGCGTTCCGCCCTTGGACAGGCGCGAACGGGCGCGGCAATACCCCGTCGGTCGCTTTTCATGACAAAAGCCAACAGGAGGGTCACCATGACCATTCGCACCGATTTCCCACACCGTGTTGTCGAGACGGAGGATATGGGAATCGTGATGCCCGATGGCTGTCGTCTTTCCGCGCGGGTCTGGATGCCCGAGGATGCAGGCGTGCACCCGGTGCCTGCGGTGTTGGAATACATCCCCTATCGCAAGCGCGATGGCACCCTGCCGCGCGATGAGATGATGCACCCCTATGTTGCGGGTCACGGTTATGCCTGCGTGCGGGTGGACATGCGCGGCAATGGTGAGTCCGAAGGATTGATGCTGGACGAATACAGCCAGCAGGAAATGGACGACGCGGTCGCGGTGATCGACTGGCTGTCGCGCCAGCCGTGGTGCACGGGTGCTGTGGGGATGATGGGCAAAAGCTGGGGCGGGTTTAACTGCCTGCAAGCCGCCTATAACCAGCCTGCGGCGTTGAAGGCGGTGATCTCGGTCTGTGCCACGACGGATCGGTTTGCCGATGACATCCATTTCAAGGGTGGCTGCCTGTTGGGCGAGAATTTCGGCTGGGGCGCGGTGATGCTGTCCTATTCGTCTCGTCCGGCTGATCCTGTCCTGCGGCCCGACTGGCGGGCGGATTGGCTGGCGCGGCTGGAGGCGGAGCCTTGGCTTGCGCCGCGTTGGGCGGCGCATCAGGCGCGGGATGGTTATTGGGACCACGGCTCAGTCGACGTGGATTTTTCGCGGATGACCATTCCGGCGATGATCTGGGGTGGGTGGGCCGACAATTACATGACCACCGTGGACAAGCTGCTGCGCGGGATGCCGGGGGTTTGCAAGGGCGTGGTGGGCCCTTGGGTGCATCAATATCCCCACACTGCCGTGCCGGGGCCACAGGTGGGGTTCCTGCAAATGGCTGTCCGGTGGTGGGATTGCTGGCTGAAGGGTGAGGCGAACGGGGCCGAGGATGATCCGGCGTTGCGCGCCTATGTGGTGGAGTCGGAGCCGCCGGATGCCTCAATTCCCTATCGGCAAGGGGAGTGGGTGGCCGAGGCTGCGTGGCCGTCGGGGAATGTTTCTGAGCGGGTGCTTTGGTTGCAG
>NKIT01000043.1:0-23097 GCA_002256185.1 Rhodobacteraceae bacterium PARR1
GATCATCGCCTGATCCGGCACACAGGCCGACAAAAGCGCCATCAGGGCGATGGCAAGACCGGTTCGGGACAGGTAGCGCGCTGAAATCATCGGGTTCGAATTCCTCATGCGTCGGGCTGGCCCAGCTATTGATCGGGCCATACGTCTATACGTTCGATTTAACCTGCACCCGAACGACATGGAAAGTCCAGAGATCGGAAACAATCGGTCAAATCCCCCCCGTTTGTTGCCAATCAGGTCACTTTTGCGCGGGCGTGGTATTCGGGGCGGTCCCAAAGCCGGTTTGCCATCACCTCGGCCAGAATATCCACGGCCTTTGCGACGTCTGCCGCGCCGATGAACAGCGGCGTGAAGCCGAAACGCAGGATGTCAGGCGCGCGGAAATCGCCGATCACGCCGCGTGCGATCATCGCCTGCATGATGGCATAGCCCTGCGGATGGCGGAAACTGACCTGACTGCCGCGCCGGTCATGGTCGCGCGGAGTGGCAAGGGCCAGGTCGGGGCAGGCCGCCTCAACCCCCGCGATGAATTGATCGGTCAGGGACAGCGAGGCCGCGCGCAGGTCTGCCAAGTCCACGTTGTCCCAGACATCCAAGGCCGCCTCAAGTGCTGCCAGTTGCAGCACAGGCGGGGTGCCGACGCGCATGCGTTCAATCCCGCGACCGGGGCGATAGGCCAGATCAAAGGCAAAGGGGGATTCGTGGCCCAGCCAGCCCGACAGCGCCGGGCGTGCCGTTTCGGCGTGGCGGGGGGCGACATAGATAAAGGCCGGGCCACCGGGACCGGAATTCAGATACTTATAGGTGCAGCCCACCGCGAAATCCGCGCCGACCTTGGCAAGATGCACCGGCAAAGCCCCCGCCGAATGCGCCAGATCCCAGATGGTCAACGCGCCCTTTTGATGCGCCCGCGAGGTGATTGCCGCCATGTCGTGGCGGCGGCCCGTGCGATAGTCGATCTCGGTGATCAGGGTGACGGCGATAGTCTCGTCTATGGCGTCCAAAACCGCCTCAGGCTCCACCACGCGCAACTCATAATCTGCGCCCAAAGTGCGGCACAGCCCCTCGGCCATATACATATCCGACGGGAAGTTGCCGGAATCGGACAGGATCACGCGGCGCGCAGGGTTCATCGCCAAGGCCGAGGCGAGCGCCTGATAGACCTTGATCGACAGCGTATCCCCCATAACCACGGTTCCGGGTTCCGCCCCGATCAGCCGCGCGATACGGTCGCCGACGCGGGCGGGTTGGTCCATCCATCCGGCCTTGTTCCAGCCGGTGATCAGCATCTGACCCCATTCCGCCGTCACTGTTTGCGCCACACGCGCTGCGGCGGCTTTCGGCAAGGGACCAAGCGAGTTGCCGTCCAGATAGATCATGCCTTCCGGCAGAACAAAGGCATCGCGGGTGGCGGTGAAATCGGTGGTCATCGTGGCAGTCTCTCCCTGTTGGGACAGACCTTGCCGCAGCGCCGGGGCGGTTGCAACCGGGCTGGGCAGTGGGGCGGATCGGCCTCGCCCCATTTGATCAAATTCGCAACAGCCGGAAAGGTGGGCAAAGGGTCTTTGAAATTTTATTTCGCGGTGCTAAGTGCGCTAGGCGATAGCTGATTGCCGCAGGGCAGCGACAGTGCACCACCAAATCCGGGGGAGACAGCGTGAAAATCGGGGCACCGAGGGAAGTATTCGAGGGCGAGAACCGGGTGGCCATGACCCCGGATTCTGCAACCCAATTGGTAAAACTGGGCCATACTTGCGTGATCGAAAGCGGTGCGGGGGCCAAGGCGGGCTTTTCCGACGCTGCCTACGCCGCAGCAGGTGTGACGGTTCTGCCCGACGCAAAAGCCGTGTTTGACGCCGCCGATGTGGTGGTCAAGGTGCGGGGGCCTGAGGCGGCCGAGGCGGCGCTGCTGAAATCCGGCCAGACGCTGATTTCGTTCTTCTGGCCTGCCCAGAATGCGGACCTGCTAAAGCAGGTTGCCGATGCCGGGGCGACAGTGGTCGCCATGGACATGGTGCCGCGCATCAGCCGCGCGCAGAAGATGGACGCGCTGTCGTCGATGGCCAATATCGCAGGCTACCGCGCGGTGATTGAGGCCGGGAACAACTTTGGCCGCTTCTTCACCGGTCAGGTGACGGCTGCGGGCAAAGTGCCCCCGGCCAAGGTGCTGATCGTCGGCGCGGGTGTGGCAGGTCTGGCGGCCATCGGGACATCGGTGTCCTTGGGTGCCATCGTCAACGCCTTCGACGTGCGCCCCGAAGTGGCCGAACAGATCGAATCGATGGGCGCGAATTTCGTGTTTCTGGAATTCGAGGCCTCGGAACTGCCCGATGGCGCGGCGACGGGCGGCTATGCGGCCCCGTCCAGCCCGGCCTTCGCGGCCAAGCAACTGGCCAAGTTCCGCGAACTTGCGCCCGAGATGGACATCGTCATCACCACCGCCCTGATCCCCGGCCGGCCCGCGCCGAAGCTGTGGACCGAGGATATGGTCAAGATGATGAAACCGGGATCGGTCATCGTCGACTTGGCGGCGGAACGGGGCGGCAACTGCGATCTGACGGTTGCTGACCAGAAGATCGTCACGGAAAACGGCGTGACCATCGTGGGCTATACCGACTTCCCCAGCCGGATGGCGGCGCAGGCCAGCACACTTTATTCCACCAACATCCGCCACATGCTGACGGACCTGACGCCCAAGAAAGACGGCGTCATCAACCACAATATGGAAGATGACGTGATCCGGGGCGCGACTGTGGCGCATGCGGGGGCTGTGACCTATCCGCCGCCACCGCCGAAAATCGCGGCGATTGCTGCGGCCAAGCCAAAGGAAAAGGTCAAAGAACTGACGCCCGAGGAAAAGCGGGCCAAGGAAACCGCCGCCTTCAAGGCCCAGACCCGCAATCAGATTGCGATGCTGCTGGTCGGTGGTGGCTTGATCCTGCTGGCCGGGCTTTTTGCCCCGGCAAGTTTCATGAGCCATTTCATCGTCTTCGTGCTGTCGGTCTATGTCGGCGTGCAGGTGATCTGGAACGTGTCACACAGCTTGCACACGCCGCTGATGGCGGTCACGAACGCGATTTCGTCCATCATCATCCTCGGTGCCCTGATGCAGATCGGGTCGGGCAACTGGCTGGTCGTGATCCTTGCTGCGGCATCGGTGTTCATGGCCGGAATCAACATCTTTGGTGGCTTCATGGTCACCCGGCGCATGCTCGCCATGTTCCAGAAGTCGTAAGGGGAAGCGCGGAATGGAATTCGGATTCACCACCGCCGCCTATGTCGTTGCGGCTGTTCTTTTCATCCAATCGCTGGGCGGTTTGTCGGGTCAGGAAAGCGCCAAGCGCGCGGTCTGGTACGGAATCGTCGGCATGGCGCTGGCGGTTGCCGCCACGCTTTATGGTCCCGGCGCGGGCAACTGGCTGATCTCATTGGTCATGATCGCCGTCGGCGGGGCCATCGGCTGGTATGTGGCGCAAAAGGTCCAGATGACCGAGATGCCGCAACTGGTTGCGGCCATGCACAGCCTTGTCGGTCTGGCGGCTGTGTTCATCGGCTATAACACCCACATCGAACTCGTCGTCGTGCAAGGCATGGACGCCGCCGCGCAAGAGGCCGCGACAGGCTTTGCCGCGACCTTGGTGCACAAGCTGCATGACCCGATGGCGACGGCGCTGATCTCGATCCTGCGGGTTGAGACCTTCCTTGGCGTGTTCATCGGCGCGGTCACCTTCACCGGGTCGGTCATCGCCTTTGGCAAGCTGGCGGGCAAAGTGGACGGCAAGGCCAAGAAACTGCCGGGCGGGCACGCTTTGAACGCCGGGGCGGCGATCATCTCCTTGGTGCTGCTGGTGGTTTACCTGCAAACCGGATCGACGCTGGCGCTTCTGGTGATGACGCTGGCCGCGCTCTTCATCGGCTATCACCTGATCATGGGCATCGGTGGCGCGGATATGCCGGTCGTGGTGTCGATGCTGAACAGCTATTCCGGCTGGGCGGCAGCGGCGATCGGCTTCTCGCTGTCCAATGACCTGTTGATCGTGGTGGGGGCGCTGGTCGGCTCGTCGGGCGCAATCCTGTCCTACATCATGTGCAAGGCGATGAACCGTTCGTTTGTGTCGGTCATCCTTGGCGGCTTCGGTGGCACCACCGGCCCCGCGATGGAAGTCACGGGCGAGCAGATCGCCATCGACGCGGAAGGTGTGGCCGCCGCGCTGAACGATGCGGATTCGGTCATCATCATTCCGGGCTACGGGATGGCAGTCGCCCAAGCGCAGCAATCGGTGTCGGAACTGACCCGCAAACTGCGCGCCAAGGGCAAGACCGTCCGCTTCGCCATCCACCCGGTGGCAGGCCGTCTGCCGGGGCATATGAACGTTCTCTTGGCCGAGGCGAAGGTGCCTTATGACATCGTTCTGGAAATGGACGAAATCAACGATGATTTCCCCACCACCGACGTGGCCATCGTGATCGGCTCGAACGACATCGTGAATCCTGCGGCACAAGAAGACCCCAACAGCCCCATCGCCGGGATGCCAGTGCTGGAGTGCTGGAAGGCGAAACAGGTGTTCGTGTCCAAACGCGGTCAAGGCACGGGCTATTCCGGCATCGAAAACCCGCTGTTCTTCAAGGAGAACACCCGGATGTTCTATGGCGATGCAAAGAAGTCCATCGACGCGCTTTTGCCGATGATCGAGTGATCCGATCAGGATTGAAGAAAGGCCCCGGGGGAAACCCCGGGGCCTTTTCTATTGCGCCTTAACGTTGCGGCCCCTCACCCCGACCCTCTCCCCCAAGGGGAGAGGGGGATGCGCCCTGACCTGCAAAGGTCCGCATAGCCCGCAGAGTGCATTAACCGCGTTCAGCCTCTGCCACCACTTGGGCGGCAGCGACGATGCCGCCAGAGGTGTGGGGAATGTCCAGTGCCAGCAAGCCCGCCTCGATCACCGCAATCGCGCCAAGCGTCATATGCGCGTTCACATGGCCCATATGCGCCACACGCAGAAAGCCGTGATAGGCCGGGTCATCCGCCGCCGCCATGCCAAGCCCGATGCCAAGGGTCACCCCGGCACGATGTTCGGTCCATTCCCGAAGGCGAGTCGCATGCGGGGCACCAAAGCGGGCGGCAGTCACAGACCGCCCCCGGTCCACAGGATTGGCCACATTCAGCCCGATCTCAGGGTTGCCCTGCGCCCAGACGTCAAAGGCGGCCCAGACCGCATGCGCCAGCACGTCATGCCGACGCCAGACCTGCGGCAAGCCTTCCTCGTGCAGCAGCATGGTCAGGCTTTCGCGCAGACCGAACAGATGATGCGTGGGCGCAGTGCCGTTCCAGTAGTGCCAGAACTCGGTCGCATCGGCGCGCAGCGTCCAGTCCCAATAGGGCGTGTTCAGGTCATTGCCCTTGCATCGCGCGCGGGCCTTCTCGGAAAACCACACAAAGCCGATCCCCGGCGGAACCATCAGCCCCTTTTGGCTGGCCGCGACCATGACATCGACGCCCCAATCATCCATGCGGAATTCATCGCAGCCCAGCGAGGCGATGCAATCCACCGCCAGCAGCGCAGGATGCCCCACCGCATCCAGACAGGCCCTGAGTGCGGCAACATCGGTGCGGACGGATGAGGCGGTATCGACATGCGTGGTCAGCACGGCCTTGATCTTGTGGGCGGTATCGGCCCGCAGCGCCTGTTCCACGCGGTTCAGATCGACAGGGGCGGATTTGCCGAAATCCAGCACATCCACCGTCACCCCGCGCGAGCGCACGCTATCGGCCCAAGACAGGCCAAACCGCCCCGTCGCCAGCACCAAGGCACGGTCGCCCGCGCTGAACAGGTTGGAATTCGCCGCCTCCCACACGCCGTGGCCGTTGGCGATATACATCGCGACGTTCTGCGTCGTGCCCGCCACGGCGCGCAGATCGGGCCACAGGCCCGCGACCATGTCGATCAGCGCCCCGTCATAGATGTTGGGTGCCCCCTGATGCATCGCGCGCAGCACACGGTCCGGCATGGTAGAAGGGCCGGGAATGGCCAGATAGGGACGACCGTTGGCAAGGCTCATGGCAGGCTCCGCAGGGGTTGGGGGTCAAGTGGTAGGTCCGGCGTCAGCCAAGGTCAACGTGTCATAGGGCTTGGGGCCCCTTCCCCTTGGCCCCGCTGCGCGCCATATCTGACGGGCAGACAAAGGGGCGCGGATGATGGGTGAAACAGCGGCGGATCGGGTGGTATGGGCGGTGGCCGGGTCAGAGGCCCTGCCCTTTCTGCAAGGGCTGGTGTCCAATGACGTGTTGCGGCTGGAAAAGGGTCCGGGGCTGGTCTGGGCCGCGCTGCTGACGCCACAGGGCAAGTATCTGGCGGATTTCCTGATCGGACGCTTGCCGGATGGTGGGCTGGTGATCGACATCAAGGACGACTTCGCCGCCGCCACCTTGAAACGCCTTATGATGTATCGCCTGCGCGCCGATGTGCAGATCACGCCGACGGCACTGGCGGTGCAGCGCGGGGTCAGCGTGATGCCCGAATATGCCCTGGCCGATCCGCGCCATCCGGCACTTGGCTGGCGGCTCTATGGCGCGTCGGGCGGGGCCCCGGCCATCGACTGGGACGCGATCCGCGTGGCCCATGTCATCCCCGAAAGCGGCATCGAACTGACGCCCGAAACCTATCTGCTGGAGGCAGGCTTTGAACGCCTGCAAGGCGTGGATTTCCGCAAGGGCTGCTATGTGGGGCAAGAAGTGACCGCGCGGATGAAGCACAAGACCGAATTGCGCAAAGGTCTGGTGCGTGTCGTGGTCGACGGCGCGGCCCCCGTGGGGACCGAGATCGTGACCGAGGATGGAAAACCCGCCGGGACACTGTTCACCCAAAGCGGCGGACGGGCCATCGCACATTTGCGGCTGGACCGGGCCGAGGGGCTGATGCGGGCAGACGGCGCGGTGGTGACGCTGGATCAGGCGGGGGCGTGAGGGCAGCGCCGACCGCAGGCGCGACGCTGGCCGGGGGCTTTGGGCACCCGGCTGGGATGAGGAACCGGCATCGGGTGACCGATGCAGTTGCCGCAGCCAGGTGCATTGGTCTGCCTTACACCCGTTCGGAATATTCCATCAATTCGGTATGAACGATGATCTCTTCGTCCGGGCCGATGAACGGCGGGATCATGATGCGCACGCCGTTATCAAGGATCGCGGGCTTGAAGCTGTTGGCGGCGGTCTGGCCTTTGACCACCGGCTCTGTCTCGACCACGCGGCAGCGCACCTTTTGCGGCAGGGTCACGGCCAGCGCTTCCTCGCCGTAGTAACGCACGGTCGCGGTCATGCCATCCTGCAGGAAGGGGCGACGGTCGCCGAGCAATTCCGCATCAAGTTCAATCTGTTCGTAGGTTTCCGCGTCCATGAACACCAAGCGACCATCGGTTTCATAAAGAAACTGCTGGTCCTTGTTTTCCAGCCGCACTTCTTCGACCTTGTCTTCCGACCGGAAGCGTTCGTTCAGCTTGCGCCCATCGCGGAGGTTCTTCAACTCTACCTGTGCAAAGGCCCCCCCCTTGCCGGGCTTGACGTGGTTGGCCTTGACCGCTGCCCAAAGGCCGCCATCATGTTCGATCACCATGCCGGGCTTGATCTCGTTTCCGTTGATCTTGGCCATGTCGGACTCTTTCAAAAGGGTTGATTTATTGGGCAGACCCCCTATATGTCGTCAGTCCGTGCGGCACAAGGTGACAAAATACGGTATGCGGCGCAGCGAGCTATGCACACAGCGCATAGCGTGCATGCCAAACCTGCAATACCGAATCGTCTTTAAATCGCCATATTCGCCGAACGCTGAAAAAGACAAGACCCGTTGAAAAGGACCGACGAGATGGCCGATTTCGTTGACAGCACCGCATTCAATTATGAACAGGGACAGCGCGCGCGCAAGCTGTTTGCTGCCGTTGTGCTGGCCGCGCTTGATGACGCCATTGCCGACGACAAGAAATATGGCAACGGCCCTGAACAGATTGCCCGCTGGGCACGCTCGCGCGATGGTCGCGAAGTGTTGTCCTGTGCCGGGATCGACCCGAACGAACGGGTTGTGAAAGGTCTGATGGATTTCGTTGGCAAGGGCATCCGCACCTCGGTTGCTTTGTCGCGCGAAGAATCCGAACGCCGCCACGCGCTTGAGGCGGATCAGGCCGAAGCTGCCTGATCGTCTTGTCTTACCTGCGCTGGATGTAGACTGAATGACAAACGCGCCCCACAGGGCGCGTTTTTCGTTTTGTCACACAGTGTCGCAAACCGGGGCAACGGTCAGTCAAAATCCCGCAGCGCCATGGCGCGGGCGATTTCGGCCCGAACCAGCTTGCGCACATTGCGGGTGATCCGTTCGCCCAAAGCGCCCTGCAATTCTTCGCGGATGATGTCACGCACCAGATCACGCAGCAGGTTTTCCTCATAGACCATATCGTCGTCAGATCGCGGCGGGGCCTGTGGGATGGTGCCATCTTCGGCCAATTGGCGCAGCACCTCAGCTTCTGCCGCGTCAGCCCAGACGGCATCAAAGGCAGGATCGGCCGTGGTGTCGTCCAGCAACTCAGCCTCAATCTCCACCGCATCCGGTGCGAGATCTTCAGACATGGCGGCATCCTGGGGCTGCGCATCCTGCCAGTCAGGCGCGGCAAGCGCGGCCTGCGCATCCGCTTCCCAATCCATGGCATCCGCACCCAACACCGGGGCAGGATCATGATCGTCGGTTGCGGCCATTGGCGACGCGTCCAGACGTGGCGCATCTTCGGCCCGCGTCAGACTCACCACATCCGCTGAGGTTTGCCAGCCGGTATCATCCTCCAGCACGGCATCATCTTCGACATTGACGAAGGCGGCGACCTCGCCGTCATCCCATGCGGCTGCATCGGTCTCTGCGGCAACCTGTGCAGGCAGATCGTCAGACACCACACGCAGCGCCGGGGTCAGGATCAGCTTTGACGCAGCCATGTCCGCCGCAACCGACGACATGGGCGCAGGTGCCCGCGGTGTCACAGGCGCTTCGGCGACAGGGCGCGCGGCGGGATTTGCCCCCATCGGGCGCAGGTCTTCTGACACCAGACGGCGGATAGAGGACAACACATCCTCGATTTCAACGGAACTCATCGGTTCTGACATCGCGGCGGGGACACTTTCCTTAGCGGCGGCCGGTTAGGCTCTCAACACATGCTAGCCGCACATCCACCGCGAAACAAGCAAGGCTGCACAAAAGCAAAGGCCGCAGTCACCAACCGGCGACATGCGGCCCAAGATCAACGCATGGCGTCAGTTGCCGCCGCCCACCTTGCTCAGGATGCGGTCCAGTGCCTTGCCTTGCGGGCTGGTCACCGGGGCGGTCTTGACGGCGTTGTAGTAAACAGACGGGTCATAGGTCGGCACGCCGAGTTTCAGATGCTCGACCGACAAAAGCCCCATGCTGGACAACAGGTTATAAACCCCGACATAGCGCTGTGCCACGGCGGTGGCGCGGGTGGCGCGGGCATCCAGCAGGTTCTGTTCGGCATCCAGCACATCCAGCGTGGTCCGCGCGCCAAGGGTGGCTTCTTCACGCACGCCTTCAAAGGCGGTCTCAGCAGCTTGGATCTGCAAGTCGCCCGCGGTGATCGAGGCATTGGCGACATCCACATTCGACCACGCGTTGCCCACGCTTTCACTGACGCTGATGGCCGATTGGGCCAGACCCGCCCGCGCCGCATCGCGCCGCGCCACGGCCTGACGATAGGCCGAGGACAGCGCGCCACCGGAATAGACGGTCTGACGGAAGCTGAGGCCCAGCGTGGCGGAATCGACGCGCTTTTCATCACCATCCGGCGTGGTGTTGAGCGAGGCTGTCCCCGCAATCTTGGGCCGGTAGTTGGCCTGTGCGGCGGCGACGCTGAGATCGGCCACGGTCACTTCGCGCTTGCGCTGTGCCAATTCGGGATGGCTGCGCAAGGCGATGGCCTGTGCCGCTTCCAAGGATTTCGCCGTGGCGGGCAAGGCAGGCAGCGCCGCCAGATTGCCCGGATAGGCCCCGGTCACCGCCTTGTAGCGTTCGCGCGCCACGTTCAATTCCCCCGTCGCGGCGGCAAGGCCGGATTGCGCGGCGGCAAAACTGGCCTCGGCAATCGCAACATCGGTGCGGGTGACTTCGCCCACATCGAAACGGTCTTTCGCGGCCTGCAGTTCCTGAGAGATCACCCGCACGTTGTTGTTGCGCAGGGCGACAATCTCTTGCTTCAGCCGGACGTTCACATAGGCATCGACGGCGGCCAACAAGACCTGCTGTTCAAGGCCCTTCAACGCCTCACGCGTGGCAAGGACGGTTTCCTTGGCAATCTCGATCCCCAGTTTGCTGCGACCGAAGTCATAGATCGTCATCTGGGCAGCAAGCTGGAAGGTGGTGCTGATGGTTTCAGTGCTGGCCCGTCCGCTGAACGTGCCTGCGGTCAGCAGGGGCGACTCGGACGAGGTGTATTGATGCTGCGCCACGAATTCCACGACAGGACGCAGAGCCGCGACGGCCTGTGCCACGCCTTCATCCTGTGCGCGCAACAGCGCCTCATTCTGGTCAAGGATTTTTGAGGTCTTGTAAGCCGCGACCAGCGCATCTGCCAAAGTCTCGGCCCGGGCGGCGGGGGCAGCGACAAGGCTGAAAACCGCAAGCGTGACCGTCGTGACGAATGCCCGCATGGCGCATGCCTCTTTCAAAAAGCTCTGGCCCGCAGGCCGATTTCACGTCCCTTGGCGCGCGGGGACACCGCGCACCGCAACAGCATCACAGCGCGAAAACCCGCGCCTTGGCAAAGCCCGGCAGAACCGGGGCCGCCGCGTTGAAAGCAAAGCGCCACGTCAGCTTGCCGTCGTTCTTGTAGCCCACCATGGCGGTGCCCAAAGCGCCATCCATGAAGATCGCACCGATCCGGCCACCTTCGCGCAACTGCGCCAGCAGCGCATCGGGCACCACTTCGGCCCCGCCTTGCAGGGTGATCACGTCATAGGGCGCGTTCTTGGCATTGCCGGCGGCCAAGGGGCCGACGATCACGGCGGCATTGTCCACACCTTCGGCAGACAGGGTGCGCTGCGCCTCGGCGGCCAAGGTGGCATCCTCTTCGACGGCAATCACGGCATGGGCCATCCGCGCGATCACAGCGGCGGAATAGCCATAGCCACAGCCCAGATCGAGCACGGTTTCCGTCGGCTGCACATCCAGCGCATCCAGCATCTTGGCAAGCGTCCGCGCCTCAAGCATCACGCGGCCCGGCGCCAGATCAAGGTTTTCGCCCATATAGGCCGCTTCGCGTTTCGCGGCGGGCACATAGACCTCGCGCGGGACGGACAGCATCGCCTCAATGATGGGGAATTTGGTCACATCGGAGGGGCGGACCTGCGTATCCACCATCATCACGCGGCGGGTGGAGAAGTCGCTCATGGCTGAACTCATCAGTCTAGTTTCTGTCATTGCCATACCTGCCACAGAACCATCCAAGGGGCAACGCCCCTTGACCAGCCCCTGCCCGTCACGCCTGCGGTTTTCCGTCGCCTGTGGCGGCTTCGCCCGCAGTTCCTGAACGATTTCGTATCATAAACCGAAGCAAGGTAAAGCCCCTTGTGCAAGGCCCGTGTTGGATCGGCCGGGATCAGACCGACACGGTCGCGCGCAGGGTATCTTTCGACAGTTCCGCCTTCGTGCCCTGCAAGGCCACCGCCCCGCGTTTGAGGACATAGAACCGATCCGCCAGCCCATAGGCAAAATCGAAATACTGTTCGACCAGAATGATCGCCATATCGCCCTTGCCACGCAGATAGCTGATGACCCGCCCAATCTGCTGGATGATGTTGGGCTGGATGCCCTCGGTCGGTTCGTCCAGCAGCAAGACGCGTGGCTTCATGATCATCGCCCGCGCAATGGCGAGTTGTTGTTGTTGCCCGCCCGACAAGTCCCCACCCCGGCGATGGCCCATGTCTTTCAGCACGGGGAACAGGTTGTAAATCTCAGCCGGGATGCGGTGTTCGGATTTCGGCAGCATGGCATAGGCGGTTTCCATGTTTTCGGTCACCGTGAGCAAGGGAAAGATCATCCGCCCCTGCGGCACCACGGCCAGACCGCGCTTGGCCATGCCCTGCGGCGGCACGCGCGGCACCTCTTCGCCCGCAAGGATGATCTTGCCACCCGACCGGGGATGCGTGCCTGCCAGCGCCTTTAAGAGGCTGGTTTTGCCCACGCCATTGGTGCCCATGACGCAGGTCACTTCCCCCGCCCGCGCCTCCATGTCGATGCCATAAAGGATTTGCGATCCGCCATAATGCAGCGTCAGACCTTCGGTTTTCAGCATCTCACCCCCCCATTATCCGCGGCCCAGATAGACTTCGATCACCTGCGGATTGCGGGTAACGTGATCGAGCGAGCCTTCGGCCAGCACGGACCCTTCATGCAGCACCGTCACCTTGCAGTTCAGGCGGCGGACAAACTCCATGTCATGTTCCACCACCACCACGGCGCGGGTCTTGGCCATTTCCACCAGCAAGGCGGTTGTGTGTTCACGCTCGGCCAAAGTCATCCCTGCGGCGGGTTCATCGACCAGCAGCAGGCGCGGTTCCTGCGCCAGCAGCATCCCGATTTCCAGCCATTGCTTTTGACCGTGCGACAACTCCCCCGATTTGCGGGCCAAGGCGTCGGACAGGCCGACCTCTGCCGCCAGCGCCGCCACCTTGTCGCGATCCGCTTGGGTTTCGCGCCAGAACAACACCCGCCACGGCGCGCGCTGTGCCTTCAGCGCCATCGTCAGGTTTTCCGCCACCGTCTGATCCTCAAACACCGTCGGGCGCTGGAATTTGCGGCCCACCCCGGCACGGGCAATCTGCGCCTCGGACAGCGACAGCAAAGAGATCGAGCGTTCACCAAAGGTCACCGTACCGGTATCAGGCCGGGTCTTTCCGGTGACAATGTCCATGAAGGTCGTCTTGCCCGCACCATTGGGGCCGATGATGGCCCGCAACTCGGCGGCTTCGATGTTGAAGGACAGGTTGTTGATGGCGCGAAACCCGTCGAAGGTCACGGATACGCCAGAGACTTCCAGAAGTGCGGTCATTCCTTGGCCTCCTTTTCCATCAAGGCACCATCATCGGGGCCAAGCGGGGCGCCGCGCCGGTTGGGGCTGCGCAGGCCCTGCCACAGATCAAACAGCCCGCCGATGCCCTTTGGCGCAAACAGCGTGACGGCGACAAAGGACAGACCAAGGATCACCAGCCACCAATCGACCCAGTCGATGGTGTAGAACCCCAAGGGGATCGACGGTGCCCGCCCCCCGGTGAACCATGACGACAAAAGCGACACAAACGCCGCCCCGATCACCGCGCCATAAAGCCGCCCCCTGCCCCCGATGGCCACCCAGACGGCAAGGTAGATCGAGGCGATGGGGGCAAGCTCCGCCGGGTTGATGATCCCCGCCTGCGGATAGTACAGTGCCCCGGCAATCGCCGCGATCACGGCGGTCAGGGTGAAAGCGAAAAGCTTATACCCCTCAACCGAATAGCCAAGAAATCGTACCCGCTGTTCGTCATCGCGGATGGCGCGGATGACCGAGCCGAACTTGCCCGACACGACCCAAGCCAGCAGCACATAGCCTATGCCAAGGGCAAGGGCGGAGGCCCAGAAGAACCACATCGACACATCGTCTTGGCTGACCGCATCCAGCCCCGGCAGGTTCTGCAAGCCCGACAGCCCGTTGTTGCCGCGCAGGCCACTGTCGTTCTGGAACAGGTAAAGCGCCAGCGCCAAGGTCATCGCTTGTGACAGGATCGACAGATACACCCCCGTCACACGGCTGCGGAACGCCAGCCAGCCAAAGACCAGCGCGAGGATGCCCGGCCCCAGCACCACCAGCGCGATCTGCGCCCAAAAACTATGCGCGAAAACCCAGATCAGCGGAAAATCCGATGCGCCGACGACGCCGAAAATCTGGGTGGCAACACCTTGGCGGATTTCCTCGGCCGTGGCGGGCAGACCGCCTTGGGCCAAAGCCGCGACCACGATTTCCTCGGTCCGGGCATACATCAGCCACATGCCGATCATGTAGCCGCCAAGGGCAAAGAAGGCCATGTGACCCAGCGAGAGGATCCCCGCATAACCCCAGATCAGATCCATCGCCAAGGCGACCAGCGCCAAGCACAGCGTCTTGCCCAAGGTCTTGACGAAAGAGGTGGAGATGAAGGCAACGCCATACGCCTCTGACAGCACGGTGACTGCGAGGGTGAAGAGCGCGAGGATCAGGAGGAACCACAGCACAGAGGGGTTCTTGGCAAAAAAGGTGCGGCTCATTCTGTTGCCTGTCTTTTGGCTTTGCTGTCGGAACCGGGGGTTTCACACCCCCGGACCCCCGTGGGGTATTTGGGCCAAGCTGAAGGGGTCATCCTGTCAATCCCCCGCCGCCCGGCCCTTGAGCGCAATGATGCCGCGCGGGCGGAATTGAATGAACAGGATGATCAGCAGGATCATATAGGTCTGTGCCGCAAGGGTGTTTGAGGGGTTCAGCCACTCGATCCCCTTTTGGAAGGTGCCGATCAGGAAGGCCCCGGCCAGCGTGCCCCAGATGTTGCCGACGCCGCCCACCACCACCGTCATGAAGCTTTGCACGATGTAGTCAGAGCCAAGTTCCGACGTGACCTTGGCGAATAGCCCGATGGCGACGCCCGCGATACCCGCGATGCCAGAGCCAAGGCCGAAGGTCAGCATGTTGATCCGGTCAGGGTTTATCCCCATGCTGGCGGCCATCGACGGGTTTTGTGTGACAGCGCGGACCTCAAGGCCAAGACGCGTGCGCTTCATCAGCCAGAGGAAGAACAAAAGGAACACCAGCGCCAGCACGAAGATGGCGATGCGGATGTAGCTGATCGACACCACATCGTTGAAGGTCAGCGCCCCATCCAGCCATGACGGCGCGGTCAGCGGGCGGGCCTGCGTGCCGAACACGTTCTTGGCGATCTGTTGCAGCGCGATGGAGATACCGAAGGTCGCAAGCAGGGTTTCCAGCGGGCGTTTGTACAGGTGGCGGATCACCAACCGCTCCATCGCCACGCCAGCGGCGAAGGTGACAGCAAAAGCCAAGGGCAGCGCCACGAGGATGGACACCGTGTGGTTGGGGATGAATTGCTGCACCACATAGCCAGTGTAGGCGCCCAACATTATGAACTCACCATGCGCCATGTTGATCACGCGCATCACGCCGAAGGTGATGGCAAGGCCGATGGCGGCGAGGAAGTAGATTGACGCCAAAGAGATGGCATCCAGCGCAAGGTCAGCGGCCTGCATGGTGCCAACCTTGATCGTGATTCCCGACAGCGCGGCCGCAGCGGCAGAGGTCACGGCGGGGTCGGGTTCGGCATAGACCTCGGCAAAACGATGGGCGGCGACGGCGGCGGTCACCTCGGCATCCGTGGCGGCGGCGGGGACAATCCCGGCGGTTTCCAGCGCGGTATAGGCGGTGTCGCGGGCGGCTTGCGTGTTCAGATCAGCCAAGGCCACCCCACCCACCATGCCGTCTTTCAGATTGGCAACCAGCGCCTTGCGCGCCTCTTCCACGGTCAGGCGGGCGGGGGCCATGTTGGCGGCGACCAGCAGATCGTAAGCCTCAACCTCGGTCAGGTCAGACCCCGGCGTCAGGGTGCGGGCAAGGTTGCTACCCGCGGGCAAGTCGCCCGCATAGGCGATGCGGGTGGTGGCGACCAGCGGGTTCAGCGCGGCGCGCAGGTCAAGTCCAAGCTCGGCGCCAAAACTTTCGATAGCTGCGACGCGGGCCGCGCTGTCGGGATCAAAGCGCAGGGTGAGCAGACGCTCAAGCCGCTGTTTTTGCGTCTTCAGCACAGGGTCGGTCTCAGTGTCCAGCGCCGCACGCAGCGGGACTAAGGCATCCGCTTTGGGGTCTTTGGCGATGGACTCAAGCGCTGCCAGCCGTTTTGCGGGATCGGGGTCAGAGAGGGTGAATTGCACCAAGGCGGTGGCGATCAACCCGCGCACACCCGCGTTGGGTTTCAACTCCTTGATATCGCCCTTGGGCGCGGTGCCCGCAGCGCTGCCATCCGGCGCAGTCAGCAGCCAGCCATCATCCGTCTTTTCGATGATGAAGAATGCGCCGTCGCTGTCGCGCAGGCCCAACTGCTTCGCCTCCCACGCTGTCAGCACGGCGGCGGCGGCGGGATCACCGCTGGCGGCGAGTTGGTCAATCACCGGGCCGATGGTCTGGCGCGAGGGTTTTTCGATCTGGTCGCGGTTCGCGGCAAGGATGTCGGCCACGCTTTGCTGGGCCAACGCCGGAAAGGCCAGCGACAGCAAAGCGGCGAGAGAGAGAAGAAGCGCGCGCATGTCGTCCCGTTCGTCAAAAAGCGGGGGCCGGAAAAGCCCGGCCCCCCTGATTACGGTCCACGTGCAGCATGGAACCGTAGAGCCGTGTCAGGATCAGTAGTTCGACTTCAACTGAACGCAGGTCTTGGTTTCGGTGTTGTACATCCCGCAGCCCAGACCCGGCCAATCGGACTCGAGCACCGCCGATTCCGGCAGGAAGTCGGTCCAAGCGTCGCCCGCGACAGGCTCGGTCTGGCTGATGATGTCAAACTGGCCATCGGCCTGAATTTCACCGATCAGAACCGGCTTGGTCAGGTGGTGGTTCGGCAGCATGACCGCCTTGCCGCCGGTCAGGTTGGTGACCTCTTGGCCATACATCGCGGTGCGGACGGCATCGACATCGGTGGTGCCAGCCTTTTCAACCGCCTGCGCCCACATCTTGAAGCCGATATAGGTGGCTTCCATCGGGTCGTTGGTGGTGCGGGTGTCATTGCCGATGAAGGCATGCCAAGTCTTGATGAACTCGGCATTTTCCGGGGTATCGGCGGATTGGAAGTAGTTCCATGCGGCCAAGTGACCGACGAGGTTGGAGGTATCCAGACCAGCCAGTTCCTCTTCGCCGACCGAGAAGGCGACGACGGGGATCTTGTCAGCGGTCACGCCAGCGGCGGCCAGTTCTTTGTAAAAGCCGATGTTGGCATCGCCGTTGATGGTCGAGATCACGCCGACTTTTTTGCCGTCAGCGCCGAGGGCCACGACGTCAGAGACAATCTTGGACCAGTCGGAATGGCCAAATGGGGTGTAGTTGACGAAGATGTCTTCCTTGGCGATCCCCTTGGAGACGAGGTAGGCTTCCAAGATGTTGTTCGTCGTGCGCGGATAGACGTAATCGGTGCCCAAAAGCGCGAATTTCTCGACGCCCAGCTCGTTCAGATAGTAATCCACTGCCGGGATGGCCTGCTGGTTCGGCGCGGCACCGGTGTAGAACACGTTCTTGGACGATTCCTCGCCCTCATACTGCACCGGATAGAACAGCAACCCGTTCAGCTCTTCGATCACCGGCAGCACGGATTTGCGCGACACCGAGGTCCAGCAGCCGAACATCACGTCCACATCCGACACGGTCAGCAATTCGCGGGCCTTTTCGGCAAACAGCGGCCAGTCCGAGGCCGGGTCCACAACGACGGCTTCCAGTTTCTTGCCCAGAAGGCCGCCCTTCTTGTTCTGTTCGTCGATCATCATCAGGACGGTGTCCTTCAGAGTGGTCTCCGAAATCGCCATCGTGCCAGACAGCGAGTGGAGGACGCCGACCTTGATCGTCTCCTCCTGCGCCATCGCAGCGCCCGTCATCGCGGCAAGACCAATGGCCCCGCCCAGCAGCATCCCCTTCATCCCGTTCATGCGGAACTTTCCTCTTTCGAGGCCAGCCGAAAGCGGCCTTCCCTTTGCGTGGAAGGCTGACTATCTTTCACTGGCAACTCAGGTTGCACCTCGTGCGGCGGGGGCCGGACTTGCACATCATGTCCCTGCCGCACATCCATTTCAGACACGGCCACCGGGGCCCTGCACGAATGAAAAGACTATTCCCTGCGCATCGCAGCAACGTGATTGGGGATGAAGCCTTTACCTGCGAGTCATCGTTCGGCGGATTTGCCCGAAGTTTGTGCAAAAAATCCGCGCTTGCCGCTTTTTCGCGCCGCAACGCAGCGTGGCCTGCAAGAAACCGGGCGAGAATGTGGCGAAATTGGGTGCCAAAGGGTCGGAATCGGGCAGGTCAGTCGCAGGATCGTTTACGTAGCAAAAAGGCGAAGCCCGAGGGACTTCGCCTTTGGCATAAAAGCAATGACGCGGCGTATCAGGTGGCGGAAAGCACCAACCCGCCCTCACGTTCCAGGAAGGCAACGATTGCCTCGATCCCCTGCCCCTGACGCAGCCGCGCCATGACATAGGGCCGCGTGCCACGGGCGCGTTGGGTGTCGGCCTCCAGCAGCGCGATATCAACGCCGACATAGGGCGCAAGGTCGGTCTTGTTGACGACCAGCAGATCAGAGCGCGTCACCCCCGGCCCGCGTTTCCGCGGGATGTCCTGACCGGCGGCGGTGTCGATCACATAGATGGTGATGTCGGCCAGTTCCGGACTGTAGGTCGCGGCCAGATTG
The DNA here is from genome assembly GCA_002256185.1 of Rhodobacteraceae bacterium PARR1. Taxonomy (GTDB): domain Bacteria; phylum Pseudomonadota; class Alphaproteobacteria; order Rhodobacterales; family Rhodobacteraceae; genus Paragemmobacter. The sequence goes on from NKIT01000043.1 coordinate 18,497, forward strand.
TCGCCGCCCGATTCGATCAGGATCAGGTCAAGGTCCGGAAAAGCCCCGCGCAGGTCGGCGACGGCGGCAAGGTTGATCGACGCATCCTCGCGGATTGCGGTGTGGGGGCAGCCGCCGGTTTCAACCCCCCGGATCCGGTCCACCGGCAGCACTTGGGCCCGCATCAGGTATTCGGCATCTTCGCGGGTGTAGATGTCATTGGTGATCACTGCCATTGAACAGCGGTGCGCCAACGCCCGGCAAAGATGTTCGGTCAGCGTGGTCTTGCCCACCCCCACCGGCCCGCCGATGCCGACGCGCAGGGGGCCATTGCCATGTGTCATGTCTTGAAAATCCTTACATCCATGGTTTCGTGCCGCATCGCCGCCAGATCAGCAGCCAGCGCGGCCGAGGTGATGTCGTCTGTCGTCGCCATAGCACAGTCTGCCGCCAATGCCTCGATCAGCGGATGCAGCGCGGAAAGGGCCTGTTGGCCCGCGTTCTGGCCCAAAGGCACAAAGCGCACGGCGGCAGAGGTCAGGTTTGACGCAAAGGCATGCAGGTAAAGCGCAATGACTTGCGCGGGCGGCAGGCCCAAAGGCGCTGCGGCCACACCCAACGCCACGGGAAACGGCAGCGCGGGAATATCGCGGCATGTCACCGCCGATACAGCCTTTGCCAAAGCCGCACCCTGCTCCATCGTTTCGCGCCAGCGTTCGGCACTGGGGGCCAGCGCATGGGCCAGATCGGCCAAGGCCTCCGCATCTGCGCCCTCACGCAACGCACAGGCCAGCAGGATGGCATCCTGCCGCCCTGCCCCATGCCGCAGGATCGCGGAAAGCCACGCGGTCAGGTCCGCACCAGAGCGTACCAAACCGTCATGGATCACCTGTTCCAGCCCGTGCGAATAGGCATAGCCCCCGGTCGGAAAGGCCGGCGACAGCCATTGCACCAGCGACAAAAGCCCCGGTGTCATGCCGGATCACCCACCACGTCGCCATGACCATGCGCGCCGTGGGTCTGCCCGAACCCATGCGGGCCATGGTCATGCCCCATGGTCCGGCCATGGCCGTAAGCCCCGCCTTCCGGCGTGAAGGGTTCGCGCACCTTGGTCACGGTGGCACCCAACTGGCGCACCATCGCCTCAAGCACGTGATCTTCGCGGATCAGCAAGCGCCCCGCCTCGATCTGGCAGGGCGTGTGGCGGTTGCCGATATGCCAGGCCAGTCGCGGCAAGTCCCCGGTCACCGCCAGCAGGTTTTCATCCGCCGAGATCACCTCGATCAGGCGGCCATCGGTCAGGCGGAAGCAATCGCCTTCGACGATGTTCACCGTTTCGGGCAGGTCCACCAGAAACCCCTCGTCATGCACTGTCACCAGACGCTTGCGGCGCAGGAACCGTTGGTCATAGCCCAGCACCACCAGATCATAGGGCAGGATCGGCCCGCGCTTGGTGGCAGGGATCACTTCTGTGGCAGCGGGAAGATCAGTCATCGTCTTTGCCTTTTTTCATGCCATAATGGTAGGGCCGCGCGTGTCTGCGCCCCCAGTTTCATCGGTATGTCGCCCCACGCCAAGCGGTGCGTTTCTTGGGCGGCAGAAGATCACCCGGAACCCGGCACAGCAGCCCCGCGTTGGGGCTATGCTGCGCAGCCAGAAGGTCACGCCACCATGAGACGCCTTGCCCCCGCCGACGAACTGGCCGAAATCCGCGCCGAGATCACCCGTTTGCACGCCCGCGCCGAACAGATCGAGGCGGCGCTGATCCGCAACCCCGCGCAACGCAATCACGGCGCATCCCATGTGGCCGAGGTGACCGAGACGCGACAGACCGAATTCGATCCCGCGCTTTTGCCCGACACCCTGCGCACCGATCCGCAATTTCAGCGCGAGGTGGTGCGCCATGATGTCGTGCTGGTCCCCGCAAAGCCGCAGTCCGAACCGCTGCGCCCCGGTTGGCCGATCCGGCGCACCGCTGAACAATCGCTGCCCCTGACCATGCCGTCGCCCCTGACCCTCCCGCTGCATTGACCGCCTAGAACAGGAAATACCGCTGCGGTTCACAGGTCAGAAGCACGCCATCGGCCCGCACTTCATAGGTTTCAGGATGCACGTCAATGGTGGGCGTGGCGCTGTTCAGGCGCATGTCGCGCTTGCCGATGTCGCGGCAGTTTTCCACGGCCACGGTTTGCTTGGCGATGCCGTAGCGGTGGCGCACGTCATCCTCTTGCGCGGCTTTTGACACGAAGATCACCGCGTTGCGTTCTACCGACCGACCGTAAGAGCCGAACATCGGCCGGGTATGCACCGGCTGCGGTGTGGGGATTGACGCGTTGGGATCGCCCATCTGCGCCACCACAATGCAGCCGCCGATCAGCACCATTTCCGGCTTGGCGCCAAAGAACGCTGGCGACCACAGCACCAGATCGGCGCGCTTGCCCTCCTCGACGCTGCCGATGTGGCGCGACAGGCCATGGGCGATGGCGGGGTTGATGGTGTATTTGGCGATGTAGCGACGGACGCGGAAATTGTCATTCTCGCCGCTTTCTTCGGGCAGACGCCCGCGCTGGACCTTCATCTTGTGGGCAGTCTGCCATGTGCGGGTGACCACCTCCCCGACCCGGCCCATCGCCTGACTGTCGGAACTGATCACCGACATCGCCCCCAGATCGTGCAGGATGTCCTCGGCCGCGATGGTTTCGCGCCGAATGCGGCTTTCGGCGAAGGCCACATCTTCCGGCACCTTGCGGTCAAGGTGGTGGCAGACCATCAGCATGTCGAGGTGTTCTTCGATCGTGTTGACTGTGTAGGGCATCGTCGGGTTGGTCGAGGATGGCAGGACGTTCTGGCTGCTGACCACCTTCAGGATGTCGGGCGCATGGCCGCCCCCTGCGCCTTCGGTATGAAACGCATGGATTGTGCGGCCCCGGATCGCGGCAAGGGTGTTTTCCACGAAGCCGCTCTCGTTCAGCGTGTCGGTATGGATCATCACCTGAATGTCCATCGCATCGGCCACCGTCAGGCAGCAGTCGATGGCGGCGGGGGTGGTTCCCCAATCCTCATGCAGTTTCAGGCAGGACGCACCCGCGCGGACCTGTTCTTCCAACGCGGCGGGAAGCGAGGCATTGCCCTTTCCGGCAAAGGCCAGATTCATCGCAAAGCTATCCGCCGCCTGCATCATGCGTTCCAGATGCCACGGCCCCGGCGTGCAGGTGGTGGCGAGTGTGCCATGCGCAGGCCCCGTGCCACCGCCCAGCATGGTGGTGATGCCCGAATGCAGCGCGTCGTCAATCTGCTGCGGCGCGATGAAGTGGATATGCGCGTCCATCCCGCCAGCGGTCAGGATGCGGCCTTCGCCTGCGATGATCTCTGTCCCCGGCCCGATGATGACGGTGACACCCGGTTGGGTGTCGGGGTTCCCGGCCTTGCCGATCCGCGCAATCCGCCCATCGCGCAGGCCGACGTCGGCCTTGTAGATGCCCGTCCAGTCCACGATCAGCGCATTGGTGATGACCGTATCCATCGCCCCATCCGCGCGGGTGATCTGGGATTGACCCATCCCGTCACGGATCACCTTGCCGCCGCCAAACTTCACCTCTTCGCCGTAAGTGGTCAGGTCGCGTTCGACTTCGATGATCAGATCGGTATCGCCCAGACGGACACGGTCGCCGGTGGTGGGGCCATACATGTCGGCATAGGCGGCGCGGGGAATGGCATAGGGCATCAGACGGCTCCTGTCGGGCGGCGGAAGCGGGCGCTGCGGCCCGTTTCGATTGACGGATAAGAAGATTCGGGCATGATAACGGATACGTGATCCATCCGATTGGACAGGTCCGCCGGGGCAAACCGGCGGAATTTCAGGGAAGGGAGTTTTTCATGACGAAAGCTATTCTGCGCGTCGGGCTGTGGCCCGTCGCATTGGTTCTTGCATCCGTCAGCGCGGTACAGGCCGATGTCGCGCGGGGCGAATATCTGGTGCGCGGCCCCGCCGGTTGCGGCAACTGCCACACGCCGCTTGGCCCCGATGGCCCGGTAGCTGGGCAAGAATTGGCGGGACGCGTGGTTGAGGACAGCGAGGCTTTCCGCGCCGTCGCCCCGAACCTGACCCCCGCCGGGCGCATTGCAGGCTGGAGTGACGCCGAATTGATCCGCGCCATCCGCGAAGGCATCCGCCCCGACGGCAGCGTGATGGGTCCGCCGATGCCGTTCACCATGTATCGCGGGCTGAGCGACGATGACGTTGGCTCCATCGTGGCCTTCCTGCGTACCCTGCCCGCTACCGAAACCGCCGAGGCGCTGCCCGCATCCGAATACCGCATCCCCTTGCCACCCGCCTATGGCCCTCCGATTGAAAGCGTTGCCGCCATCCCGGCAGGCGTCACGGTGGAATATGGTGCCTACCTTGCCGGTCCGGTCGCGCATTGCATGGAATGCCACACCACCATGGGCCCGCAGGGACCGATGCTGGAGACGCACCTTGGCGCGGGCGGGTTTGAATTCCACGGTCCTTGGGGCACATCCATCGCGCAGAACCTGACCAGCCACGAGGACGGTCTGAAGGGTTACTCCGACGCCGAGATTGCCGCGATGATCACCCACGGCAACCGCCCGGACGGCTCGCC
>NKIT01000043.1:23107-26224 GCA_002256185.1 Rhodobacteraceae bacterium PARR1
TGCCGCGATGATCACCCAAGGCAAACGCCCGGACGGATCGCCCATGCTGCCGCCGATGCCCTATGGTTATCTGGCAAAGTTCACGCCCGACGATCTGGCCGCCGTGATCTTGTACCTGCGCAGCCTGCCACCCCTGCCCGATCAGGGCTGAGGCGGGCAAAACGCCAAGGATCACGGGCCGGGGCTGCATCACAAATCGCCCATGACCTTGGCGTTAAATCCGTACACCTTGCGCCCGCCGGTCAGGGGGACAAGCCGCACCTCGCGGCTTTGGCCCGGCTCGAACCGCACGGCGGTTCCAGCAGTAATGTCGAGCCGTTTGCCATGGGCGGCGTCGCGATCAAAGGACAGGCCGGGGTTGGTTTCGGCAAAGTGGTAATGGCTGCCCACCTGAATGGGACGGTCGCCGGTATTGGCCACGGCCAGCACCGTCACCTCGGCCCCCGCATTCAGGATGATCTCGCCCGCGGCGGGAAGGATTTCTCCGGGGATCATGGCGCGCCCCTTATGCAAAGGTCAGGGCAAGACCGGCCACTGCCGCCCCTGCACCAAGGACACGCGCCGCAAGCGCCCAACGGCCAAAGGCCAATCCGGCCAAATGCAGCCCGATGGATGAGGCGATGAAGCCAGCGGCAAAGGGCGCAAACGGCCCCGCAACCTCGGCCCCATGCGCCATGCCATGCAGCAAGCCGAACCCGGCCACACCCGCCACTGCCACACCAAGCGGCAAGCGCAGCGCCAGCGCGGCAAAGGCCCCCAGCACAACGACAGATGCCAGAATTCCCGGCTCGACCCCCGGCAGAACCAAACCCGACAGGCCCAAGACCGCACCCGAGGCCAGCGCCGCGACAAAGGCCAAAGGCAGCGCCCAGACGGCCCTCCCGCCCAAGACCCCGGCCCACAGGCCCACCGCCAGCATCGCCAGCAGGTGGTCAGCCCCGGTCAGGGGATGCAGCAGACCACCGGCAAAGCCAAAAGCGTGGCCGTCATGCGCCAGCGCCGCCGCCGGGGAAAGCAGGGTGACAAGGCTGGGAAGGATCGCGTGTTTCTTCATGGTTTGCCCCTTCAGCGGATGGGATGGTGGACGGTGACCAGTTTGGTGCCGTCCGGGAATGTGGCTTCGACCTGTACGGAATGGATCATCTCGGGGATGCCGGACATGCATTGGTCAGCGGTGATGACGGTGGCGCCCGCCTCCATCAGATCGGCGACAGAACGGCCATCGCGCGCGCCTTCGACAACGTAGTCGGTGATCAGCGCCACCGCCTCGGGGTGGTTCAGCTTGACGCCGCGCGCAAGGCGGTTGCGGGCGACCATCGCGGCAAGGCTGACCAGCAGCTTGTCCTTTTCGCGGGGGGTCAGGTTCATTCTTCGTCTCCCTAGATCTGCCACACGCGGGGCAGCGGTTCATTGCGGCGCAACACGGCCAGCGCCCGCGCGATCTGGCGGCGCAGGGGCCAGCCATCGGCGGCCAGCATCCGGCACACCAGTTTTCCGTCAAAGGCGGATGCGGCGGCGGTCACGCCCGGTTCATCCAGCACAGCGCGCAACGGCGACAGCGCATCCTCAGCCCCCGGTGTCAGCAACACCAGCGAGGCAAAGGCCCGTGCCTCACCCAGCACCGCAGACCCCGCCGTCAGCGCCGCATCGTCCAGCGTCAAAGGTTCCAGCAGGCGCAAGCGCCCACCTTGGCGGATTTCGCGGCGGTCGGTGAATTTCAGGGTGCGGACGGTTTCGCCCATCGCGGCGCGGCCCAGAACGACAACCTCTAGCGCCAGACATCCGGCATCTGCGGCAAGGTCGATGGTCGTCACCCGCTCCAGCGCGGAATGGTCAAAGAGGATGGTTTCCTGCGGCAGCCAGTCGATCCAGCCGCCCTGTCCCACGGTCAGCGCCACATCCACCCGCGCGCGGCCCGCGTTGGCACGATAAGCGCGTTCGGCGGTTTGGGTGGTGGCCACGGCGCGGCAGCCATCGCCCAGATCGACGCGGTAGGACAGCCGGTCCCCGCCCGTCAGCCCGCCGGAGGTGTTCAGGAATACGATTTCCGGCACCTCGCCCACATGCGGCAAGATCGCCTTGGCCGATCCGCGCTGGCGCAAACCGCGCAGGGCGACGCGGCCTGAGACAAGCGCAAGCGTCACCGCCGCCTCGCCCTTGCTGCGCTGCATCGCCTCAACCGGGATCGTGGTCTGGAACGTCATCGCTTCTCCTCGCGCCCCAAGGCTTTGCCGGGGGGCAGCAGCAGGACAACGCGGCGTGCGGCTTTGATCGGCATCAAGCGGGATAAACCGGGGGCCAATGCACAAGCCTTCACCGTTTTGCCGAAAATTCGGGCAGATGCGAAACCCCGGCCCATCAGCGAATGGACTGCACCAAGGCCCGCGCCAAATGGGCCGAGGCGGCGACACCGTCAACCAGCGGAACCGACGTGCGCGCCATCAGATCGCTTCGCAGATGCGCCATCCCGGCACAGCCCAAGGCCACCGCCTTTGCCCCACCCGCCACGGCATCTGTGATGCTGTCAGACAGACGCGCCAAAACCGCCTCACCGCCCTGTTCCACCACCAGCACCGGCAGACCGCTGGCCAGCACGGCAGTGCAGGCGGGTGACAGGCCGTAACGGGCGATATTCTCCTCTAGCACTGGGACAGACACTTGCAGCGTCGTGACCACGGCAAACCCGCCATAGGCCAAGGCTGCGGTGACATAAGCCGCCTGACCAATCCCGATCACCGGGCAATGCGCGGCGGCGCGCAGATCGTGGCGGGCCAGCGCATCGCGAAAGGCATCAAACGAGGTGCGGCCCGACTGCAGCGTGGCGACGAAGGCGCCCAAGGCCTTGGCGGCCTGCCGCAGCGTGGCTTCATCGTCGCTGGCCGGGGACGGGCCGATGGCCTGGCGCCAGACGCAGGCCAAGGTGGCGGCGGTCTGCAGCAGGCTTTGCAGATGGGCGCCGCTGGTGGCCATCTCGCGCGGGTGGCGCAAGGGGTGCAGGGCCTGCGACCACAGGCTGTCGAAGGCGCCGTCCCAGCCCAGCCAGCGCTGGTGGCCGGCATTCCACAGGCTGGGCGTGTGGCGGTCGAGCGCGTCGCGGCCCTGGCCACGTGCTCGGCC
>NKIT01000044.1:0-12253 GCA_002256185.1 Rhodobacteraceae bacterium PARR1
GCGGCGGCGCCGCTGACGCTGGATCAGATCACCCGCCTGCAAGCGGGCAAAACCGGCGCGCTGATCCGCTTTTCGGCTGAAGCTGGGGCGATCCTTGCCCAAAAAGACCCCGCCCCCCTGCGCGCCTATGCCGACGCCTTGGGTCTGGCCTTCCAGATTTGGGATGATGTGCTGGACGTCGAAGGCGATGTCGCCAAGACCGGCAAACGCCTGCACAAGGATGCCGATGCGGGCAAGGCGACCTTTGTCTCGCTTCTGGGTCTGGACCGCGCCAAGGCCCGCGCCGCTGATCTGATCGACATGGCTGAGGGCGCGCTTGCCCCCTATGGCGACCGGGCCGCGAACTTGATTGCGGCGGCGCGTTTCGTTATCTCGCGCGAAAGCTGATGTCCTTTTGATTGGCCCCCCACCCTTGCCCATGGAGGGCTTTGTGACTGACCGCCCAAAAACCCCGCTGCTGGACCGCGTGAAATCACCCGCCGACCTGAAATCCCTGTCGGATCGCGAATTGCGGCAAGTGGCGGATGAATTGCGGGCCGAGACCATCAGCGCGGTTTCGGTGACGGGTGGCCACTTGGGCGCAGGTCTGGGCGTGGTGGAACTGACGGTTGCCATTCACGCCGTGTTCGACACCCCGCGCGACAAGCTGATCTGGGATGTGGGCCACCAATGCTATCCCCACAAGATCCTGACGGGTCGGCGCGACCGCATTCGCACCCTGCGGACTGAGGGCGGGCTGTCGGGCTTCACCAAACGGTCGGAAAGCCCCTATGACCCGTTCGGGGCGGCGCATTCGTCCACCTCGATTTCTGCCGCCCTTGGTTTCGCGCAGGGGCGCGAGATGGGGATGCCGGTCGGCGATTGCGTGGCCGTCATCGGCGATGGCGCGATCACAGCGGGCATGGCCTATGAGGCGCTGAACCACGCGGGCCATCTGAAGAACCGCCTGTTCGTGATCCTGAACGACAACGACATGTCGATTGCCCCGCCCGTGGGCGCGCTGCAAACGCATTTCAATCGCTTGGCCGAAAAAGGCCCCTTTGCCGCGCTGAAAGCCGCCGCCGAAGGATTTGAGGCGCATCTGCCCGGACCCGTCCGCGATGGCGCGCGGCGGGCTCGGGCCATCGTCACCGGCCTGCCGGGCGGCGGGGCGAGCCTCTTTGAACATGTGGGCTTTGACTATGTCGGCCCCATCGACGGACATGACATGGGCCAGCTTCTGGCCACGCTGCGCGCCGTGCGGGCGCGGGCGACGGGGCCGGTGCTGATCCATTGCGTCACGGTCAAGGGCAAGGGCTATGCCCCGGCTGAGCGCGCCGATGACCGCTATCACGGCGTGTCAAAGTTCGACATCGCCACCGGCCAGCAAGTAAAGGCCGGATCGAACGCGCCCAGCTATACCAGCGTCTTTGGCCAGCGCCTGACGGCTGAGGCCGCGCGCGATCCGCGGATCGTTGCCATCACCGCTGCCATGCCGGGGGGAACGGGGCTGGACATCATGGCCAAGCGCTTTCCTGCGCGGGTCTATGACGTGGGCATCGCCGAACAGCATGGCGTGACCTTTGCCGCAGGTCTGGCGGCGGCGGGGATGCGTCCCTTCTGCGCGATCTATTCCAGCTTCCTGCAACGGGGTTACGATCAGATCGTGCATGACGTCGCGCTGCAAAACCTGCCCGTGCGCTTTGCGATCGACCGTGCGGGGTTGGTCGGGCAGGACGGGGCCACCCATGCCGGGGCGTTCGACATCGGGTTCCTTGCCAACTTGCCCAATTTCACCGTGATGGCGGCAGGGGATGAGGCGGACCTCTGCCACATGGTCGCCACCGCTGCGGTGCATGACTCTGGCCCCATCGCCTTTCGCTATCCGCGCGGCGAAGGGCGCGGGGTTGAGATGCCAGAGGTTGGTCAACCGCTGGAGATCGGCAAAGGCCGCATCCTGTGCGATGGGACGGACGTGGCGCTTTTGTCCTTCGGTGCCCATCTGTCCGAGGTTTTGGCCGCCGCAGACCTGTTAGCGGCGCAGGGCATTTCTGCCACGGTGGCCGATGCGCGCTTTGCCAAACCTCTGGACACGGACCTGATCGAGCGTTTGATTCATGGCCATAGCGCGCTTGTGACCGTCGAGCAGGGATCGACCGGCGGCTTTGGCGCGCTGGTCCTGCACCACCTTGCGGCGGCGGGATTGCTGGAATTGGGCCGTCCGATCAGAACCTTGACCCTGCCGGACCGCTTTATCGACCAGGCCTCTCCGGCGCAGATGTATGCATGGGCGGGCATGTCCGCCGCCGACATCGCGCGCACCGTGCGCCACATGTTGGATCGCCGCCCAGTGGCAGGCTCTGTCCAGCCGACCTGACAATTTCTTCGGTATACGACGGAACACCCTTGCGAAAGTGTAAACCTGCATGAGAAAGTCATGCAGCGCCGGGGGAGGCGTTCGACTCGCATAGGTTGGACAGGGCCAGGTGAAGTTCCAGCAGGTCTATTTTGTCGTGGATGACTCGTTCCGCCTGCTTTGGATTGGCGGGGAATGGGACGAATCTGCGTTGGCGAACGGCGGATCGGACGCGCGTTCGAACGAGGTGCTTTCCACCTCGCTGTTGTCGCATATCACCGATGAACCCACACGCCGCGCGACACAGGCCATGGCCGAGGCGGTGCAGGACACCCAGACTGCGCTGCGGATCGACTACCGTTGTGACAGTCCGACTCTGAAACGGCGCTATCTGATGACCATCCAGCCAATGAAGGACAACCGCGTCCTGTTCGTACATGACCTGCGAGATGCCCAGACCTTTCCGGTCACATTCTCGCAATGGCGGCATCAGCCTGGGGCGGACGCACTAAAGTGTTCGTTCTGCTGTTCGGTCAGCCTGCCCGACACCGATTGGACCCCGCCCGAGGTTCTGGCCGGTCCGCACCCCGACGTGGTGGATTTCACCCTGTGCCCCGATTGCGAGGCGCGGATCACCGAGGCTGTCTCGGCCCTGCGCGACGGTCGCAAACCGGGGGTCAGCACCACAAGCGGCTATGGCCCCGAAGGCACGGCAAGCTGAACCCGCCTTGCTGCGGCGCGTGTTCGCGGCCATTGTCGGGTAAGGACCATGGGCGGGGCGGGTGACATGAGCTTTTCAATCCTTCAACCGGGGCGCATCCTGTTCGGGCGCGGTGTCGCTGCGCAGGCGGTTGGCGTGGTGCGCGGCTTTGGCGGGCGGGTGCTGCTGGTCCATGGGGCGGCGGCCGCGCGGGCGGACTGGCTGGCCGAAGGGCTGTCTGGGCAGGGCGCAACGGTCACGCGCCTGTCCTGCGGGGCAGAACCCACCTTGGAGGTTCTCACCGGGGCATTGGCCATCGGACGCGCTGCCGCGCCGGATGTCGTGGTGGCCTTGGGCGGCGGCGCGGTGATTGATCTGGGCAAGGCCTTGGCCGCGCTGATCCCCGCGCCGGGTGATCCGATGGACCATCTTGAGGTTGTGGGGAAGGGGCTGCCTCTGACGGCAGACCCGGTGCCCTTTGTTGCCATCCCCACCACATCCGGCACCGGGGCCGAGGTGACGAAGAACGCCGTCATCGGCCTGCCCGACCATGGCCGCAAGGTCAGCCTGCGCGATGACCGCATGATTGCCCGCGTGGCCATCGTTGACCCGGCCCTGACCGATCATTGCCCGCGCGGGGTCACGCTGGCCTCGGGCCTTGATGCGCTGACGCAGGTGATTGAACCCTATGTGTCTTGCAAGGCCAATGCCTACACCGACGCCATCACCCTGCCTGCCATCGCCCCCGGTCTGGCCGCTTTGATGCGGTTGATGGACGGGGAGGACGCCGCCGCGCGGGATGCACTGGCCTGGACCTCGTTTGTCGGTGGCTTGGCGCTGGCCAATGCGGGGCTTGGGGCGGTGCATGGCTTTGCCGGGGTGATTGGTGGCACAACGGGTGCGGCGCATGGCGCGATCTGTGGGGCGCTCTTGGGGCCGGTTCTGGCGATGAACCGGGCGCGGACGGAAGGCGCGGCGCGGGCGCGCGTGGATCAGGTCTGCGCGATCATGGGTGCGGGGTTGGGTGTTTCGCCTGACGATGCACCTGCTGCCTTGACCGCTTGGGCACGGGCGGCGGGATTGCCGCGTCTGGTTGATTTGGGGCTTAAGCCTGAGACCCATGCGGCGGTCGCAGAAGCATCGCTGGCCGCATCATCCATGAAGGGCAATCCGGTGCCGTTGTCCTTGGCCGATCTCGTAGCGGTGCTGGATCAGGCCTGATCGACCTCGGCAAAGGCTTGGCGGGCCAGACGGAACGCCTCGACCCCCGCCGGAACGCCAGCATAGACAGTCAGGTGGATCAGGGCATCGCGGATTTCGGCGCGCGTCACGCCATTGGTCAAAGCCCCTTTGACGTGCAGCTTGAATTCCTCACCCCGGTTCAGACAGCCCAGCATCACAAGGTTCATCAGACTGCGGTCGCGGCGGGACAGCGGGCTTGGGTCGGGGCCATCTTCACGCCCCCAGCTTTCACCCCAGCAAAAGCTGGTCACAAGCCGTTGAAAATCGCGGTTGAAATCATCCGCCGCTGCCATGGCGCGATCTACATAAGCCTCACCCAACACGTCTTTGCGGATGCGCAGGCCCTTGTCATAGGCGCTTTCGGCGGCATCTTCGGTCATGGCTCCACCCCTTCGACGATGGTCAGATGCACGGTCGCCGCCCCCGCACGCGCGGCGCGGGCGGCGGTGTATTCGGGGCTGGCGTAACAATCCTTGGCCGCTTGCAGGCTGGGGAAGGCAATCACCACATGGCGGGAAAGCGCGGGGCCTTCCATTACTTCGCTGTCACCGCCGCGCGCCAGAAACTGCCCCCCAAAGCGGGCAAAGGCGGCGGGCGCAAGGGCTTGGTAGGCCTTGTATGCCTCAGGGTCCGTGACAGTGACATGGGCGATCCAATAGGTTTTCACGGGGACTCCTCAAGCAAGCGGCGGGCAATGTCGGCGGCGTCGGTCAGGTGGTCGCGCACCGCTTGGGCGGCGGCGTCGGGGTCATTGGCGCAGATGGCGTCACAAATCGCCGCCATGCGGGTGGGACCAGAGATGCGGCGGTCAGTCGTGGCCAAGGTCAGGCTGCGCAGGCGAGAGATCCGACCGTTCAGGCGCTGCACGATATCCCAAGCGATGACATGGCCTGCTGTGAAAAAGATAACCTCGTAAAACCGGGATGTTGCGGCGTTCAGTTCATCAAACGCTTTAAGCGCGAAAGCGTCCTGCAACCCTGCCAAGGCCGCGCGCAGATCAGCTTTCACGCTGTCATCGGCGCGGATGGCGCAGGCGGCGGCGGCCTCAGCCTCTAGCAACCGTCGGATGGCGTAAATCTGTGCCGCCTGCGCCCAATCCAGCCGCGCCACGATGGGGCCGGAACGGGCGGTTTCGACCAACCCTTCGGCCTCAAGCGTGCGGATCACCTCACGCACCACGGACCGAGACACACCCAATTGGTCACAAAGCGTGCGTTCGACGAGGCGCGTGCCAGAGGCGAAGCGGCCAAGGATAATGGCGCTGCGCACCCGACCGACCGCGATTTCGCGCAAGGTCTGGGGCGGCTGGTCGATGAGAAGGGCGTCAGGGGCGTTCATCCGCGAAAGATAGCCGCAGCGGGGGCATCAAGGCAAGACTTGACAGACTGTCTGATGGTATACCAAAACTAAGGCAACATCCCAAGGGACAGAATCCATGCCCGCGATCATCCGCAAAACGCTGCTGAACATTGAGACGACCCTGATCGAAGGGGGCCGCACTGCTGCGCGTCCGCTGACCTTTATCTCTGCTGCCGCTGTGGTGAAAAACCCTTGGGCGGGCAGGGGCTTTGTCGAGGATCTTAATCCGGAAATCCATGATGTCGCGCCAGAGTTGGGCGCGCTGCTGACCGCGATGATCATCGACGCGGCAGGCGGTCGCGACAAGGTCGAAGGTTACGGCAAAGCCGCCGTGGTGGGTCTGGATGGCGAGGTGGAGCACGCATCGGCCCTGATCCACACCCTGCGCTTTGGCAATCATTACCGTCAGGCAGTGGGGGCCAAGACCTACCTTGCCTTCACCAACACCCGTGGTCCGGCCAATTGCCCGATCATGATCCCCTTGATGGACAAGCAGGACGAAGGCCGCCGGTCACATTACCTGACGATCCAGTTCGCTATCCCCGATGCACCCGCAGCGGATGAGATTGTGGTTGCCTTGGGGGCCTCCATTGGCGGGCGTCCGCATCACCGGATTGGGGACCGCTATCAGGATTTGAAAGACCTTGGGCATGATGTCAGCAATCCTGCCGCTGTCTGACGGCGGGCGCGTCCGTCTTCTGTCGGCGGGGGATGGTCCGGCGGTCCTGCTGATCCACGGCGTCGGCTTGCGGGCCGAGGTCTGGGGGCCGCAAAGTCAGGCGCTTTCCGCCACGCACAGGGTTCTGGCGGTGGATATGCCGGGGCATGGCGAGAGTGACCCCTTGCCGCCCGGTGCATCGCTGCCGGATTTCGTCGCATGGGCCGCGCGGGTGGTTGACGCCTTGGCGCTTGGCCCTGTGGCGGTGGCCGGTCATTCGATGGGGGCGTTGATTGCGGGCGGGCTGGCGGTGACGCGTCCCGATCTGGTGGCCGGTGTCGCCATGCTCTGCCCCGTCCATCGCCGTGGCCCGGAGGCCCGCGCCGCCGTGATGGCCCGCGCCACCGACATCGCGGCAGGCAGGGGCGACCCAGAGGCCCCCTTGGCACGCTGGTTCACCGCCGATGAAGCCGCCCCCCGCGCGCTCTGCGCTGACATGCTGCGAAACGTCAGCCCCAGCGGCTATGCCACCGCCTATGCCGCCTTTGCAGCAGGCGATGCCACCTATGCCGACCGCTTGACGGGCATCCGCTGCCCGGCGCTGATCCTGACGGCAGCGGGCGACGCAAACTCTACCCCCGCCATGACTTATGCCATCGCCGATGCCATTCCCGGCGCGGCAGCACTGGTCATCCCCGGACATCGCCATATGCTCACCCTGACCGCTGCGGATCAGGTGAACGCGGCGCTATCGGATTGGCTTAAGGAGACCTCGACATGACCACAATCGACCCACGCGCCCTGCGCGATGCTTTCGGGGCCTTCATGACCGGGGTTACCGTGGTCACCACCATTGACGACACCGGCAAACCCATCGGCTTTACCGCCAATTCGTTTTCTTCCGTCTCGCTCGACCCGGCGCTTTTGCTGGTGTCGATTGCCAAGACATCCTCCAGCTATGCGGCCTTTACGTCGGGCAAGGGCTTTGCCGTCAACATCCTGTCCGAAGGGCAAAAAGACCTGTCCAACACCTTTGCAAAGCGGGTGGAGGATCGCTTTGCCAGCGTCTATTGGCGCAAGGGGCCGATGGGCAATCCGGTGCTGGCGGGCGTGTCGGCGTGGTTTGACTGCGTGATGCATCAGGTGGTGGATGCAGGCGACCACACCATCCTGATCGGAAAGATCGAAGGGTTTGAGGCAAGCTCGGCCGCAGGGCTTGGCTACTATCGGGGCAGCTATTTCACCCCGGCCCAGACCGCGCAGCAGGTGGAAACCGGGCCGGATGTGGTGATCTCGGCCATTCTGGAATGTTCGGGCAAGGTCTTGCTGCTGGATGACGGGCAGGGCGGATTGACACTGCCATCGCAGCGCGTCGGGCGCGAAGGCGTGCAGGCGGCATTGGCCGCGCTGATCGCCAGCACGGGGCTGACAGCGGCACCGGGTTTTGTCTATGCCGTCTACGAGGATGTCGGACGCCGCCAGCAGAACATCGCTTTCCTTTGCCCCACCGGCGCAGGCCAACCCCGCCGTGGCAGCTTTGTCGAACTGTCGCGTGGCGGTCTGTCGGATGTGACCGACCCCGCGATGCTGACGATGCTGGACCGTCTGGCAGATGAAAGCCGGATCGGAAACTACGGACTTTACTTCGGAAATCAGGAACAGGGCCGCGTCGAGCCCATCGGCGAAAGGATACGCAAATGAAGTTTTCGCTGTTTGTGCATATAGAGCGGGTCTCGGCCGACGACGACCAGCGGCGACTGTATGATGAGATGATCGAACTGTGCCACATGGCCGATGATGGCGGAATGCATGCCATCTGGACGGGTGAGCATCACGGAATGAACTTCACCATCGCGCCCAACCCCTTGCTGAACCTCGTCGATCTGGCGCGGCGGACCAAGCATGTGCGGCTGGGCACCGGCACCGTCATTGCGCCCTTCTGGCATCCGATCCGACTGGCTGGCGAGGCCGCGATGGCCGATATCATCATGGATGGCAGGCTGGATCTGGGTGTGGCGCGCGGGGCTTACAGCTTTGAATATGAACGCCTGTCGCCCGGTCTGGATGCCTGGACCGCCGGGCAGAAAATGCGCGAGTTGATCCCTGCCGTGCAAAAGCTGTGGCAGGGCGATTACGCACATGAAGGAGAGCATTGGCAGTTTCCGGCGACCACCTCTTCGCCCAAGCCCATGCAACAACCGGGGCCGCCGATCTGGGTCGCGGCGCGCGATCCCAGCAGCCATGATTTCGCCGTGGCCAACGGCTGCAATGTGCAATGCACGCCGCTGCATTTTGGCGATGACGAGGTTGAGGGGCTGATGGCCAAGTTCAACGCCGCCTGCGCCAACCACCCCGACAAACCGCGCCCCAAGATCATGGTGTTGCGCCACACCTATGTGGCCGATTCTGAGGCTGACGCGCAGGTGGGGGCGGAGGAATTGCACCGCTTTTACGTCTACTTCGGCGCGTGGTTCAAGAATGAGCGCCCGATCTCGCAGGGCCTGATCGACCTGCCGGAAGAGGATTTCGCCAACCACCCTTTCTATTCGCCCGAAGGCATGCGGAAAAACCAGATCGTCGGTCAGCCCGATGAGGTGATCGCCCGGATCAAGGGCTATGAGGCGCTGGGATATGACGAATTCTCGCTCTGGATCGACAGCGGGATGAGTTTTGCGCGCAAACGCGACTCTTTGCGCCGGTTCATCGACAACGTCATGCCCGCTTTTGCCTGAGGATCAGATGGACCGTTTCCAGCACTATATCGACGGCGCGTTTTCGGATGGCTCTGGCAGTTTCGCCAGCATTGACCCGGCGACGGGCCAGCCTTGGGCCATGATGCCATCGGCCGATGCGGCGGATGTGGATCGCGCGGTGCGGGCGGCGGACAGGGCGTTTCGCGGGCGGGCTTGGGCGGGAATGACGGCCTCGGCCCGTGGCAAGCTCTTGTATCGCCTCGCCGATCTGGTGCAGGCGGCGGCCCCGCGTCTGGCGGCGCTGGAAACCCGCGACACCGGCAAGATCATCCGCGAAACATCGGCGCAGATTGCCTATGTGGCGGAGTATTACCGCTATTACGCAGGCCTCGCTGACAAGATCGAAGGCGCGCATCTGCCCATCGACAAGCCGGATATGGAGGTTTGGCTGCGCCGTGAACCTGTGGGCGTGGTGGCGGCGATTGTGCCGTGGAACAGCCAGTTGTTCCTGTCGGCGGTGAAACTGGGGCCTGCCTTGGCGGCGGGCTGCTGCGTCGTGTTGAAAGCGTCCGAAGACGGCCCCGCGCCGTTGTTGGAATTCGCGCGTCTGGTGCAAGAGGCGGGCTTTCCGGCGGGGGTGGTCAATATCCTGACCGGGGGGCCGGATGCCGGGCAGGCCTTGGCGACACATCCCTTGGTCGCCCATATCGCCTTTACCGGCGGGCCGGAAACCGCGCGGCATATCGTGCGGGGATCGGCGGAAAACCTTGCGCGGACGTCGTTGGAGTTGGGCGGGAAATCGCCCTTCATCGTGTTTGACGATGCCGATCTGGACTCTGCCGCCAATGCCCAAGTGGCGGGCATCTTCGCGGCCACCGGGCAAAGTTGTGTCGCCGGATCGCGCCATCTGGTGCAGCGCGGGGTCAAGGACGCGATGCTGGCCTGCCTGAAAGCCAAGGCCGAGGCGGTGAAGATCGGCGCGCCGGATCAGATGGAAACCGAGGTTGGCCCCCTCTGCACCCGCCGCCAGCGGGATCGGATCGAGGCGTTGGTTGCGGCTTCGGTCGCCATGGGCGCGCGGTTGGTCACAGGTGGCAAGGCGATTGAGGGTGAGGGGTTCTTTTTTCCACCCACCATCCTTGATTGCACCGATGCCCCGGATGCGCCGGGGCTGAGCCAAGAATTCTTCGGCCCGGTGCTCTGTGTGCAGGCGTTCGATTCCGAAGAACAGGCGCTGGAACTGGCCAATTCGACGGCTTACGGCCTTGCTTCGGGTGTTTTCACCAGCAACCTGACGCGGGCGCATCGGATGATCCGGGGGCTGCGGGCGGGGATTGTCTGGGTCAACACCTATCGCGCGGTGTCCCCCATCGCGCCCTTTGGCGGGCAGGGGTTGTCGGGGCATGGCCGCGAAGGCGGGATGGCGGCGGCGCTGGATTACACCACGGTCAAGACGGTGTGGCTGCGCACATCCGACGATCCGATCCCGGACCCGTTTGTGATGCGCTGACCGCGCGCATCTGACAAGTCCATGACTCGTCAACTTTGCTGGCGAAATTCCGTTCCGCCGGTGAAATACCGATTGCATTCCGCGTAAGCCGCGCCACAAAGGAATGGGCAGCGGAGTGGTGGAATGGATCTGGGACTGAAGGATAAGGTCGTCGTTGTGACCGGCGGTGCCTCTGGCATTGGGGCCGCAATTTCGACTGTGCTGGCCGAAGAGGGCGCGATCCCTGTGATCTATGCCCGCCGCGCGCCGGAGGGTGGCTTTCTGGACCGCCTGACCGCACTTTCCCCGCGTGCGGGCTGGGTCAAGGCCGACCTGTCGCGCGATGAAGACTGCCGCGCGGCGGTGGCCGAAACCCATGCGCGTTGGGGCCGCGTCGATGCGTTGGTGAACAATGCCGGGGCCAATGACGGTGTGGGTCTGGATGCGGGGCCAGAGGCCTTTCGCGCCTCGCTCGGGCAGAACCTGATCCACTACTACACGCTGGTCCACCTTTTGCGCGATGACCTCAAGGCCGCCAAAGGGGCGATTGTCAACATCAGTTCCAAGACCGCCGTCACGGGTCAGGGCGGCACCTCGGCCTATGTCGCGGCCAAGGCAGCGCAACTGGGGCTGACGCGGGAATGGGCGGCGGCCTTTGCCGGGGATGGCGTGCGGGTGAACGCTGTGATCCCCGCCGAGGTGATGACGCCGCTGTATGACCGCTGGCTGAACACCCTTCCTGACCGCGATGCCAAATTGGCCGAGATCACCGCGCGTATCCCCTTGGGCCAGCGTATGACGCTGGACCGGGAAATGGCCGATACCGTGGTCTTTGCGCTGTCGCCTCGGGCAGGGCATACCACTGGACAATGGCTGTTCGTGGATGGCGGTTATACACATCTGGACCGCGCGCTTTCCACCTTGGCCCCCAATTCCTGAGGATATGATGGCACTGACCCTTCGCCTGCATGCCGATGACAACGTGGATATCGCCTTGGCAGACCTGCTGGCCGGGGCGGAAAGCCTTGGCGTGGTCGCGGCAGAGCGTATCGCGCGCGGCCACAAGATGGCAAACCGCCCGATTGCAGCGGGGGAACATGTCCGCCGCTACGGCCAGATCATCGGGGCTGCGACCGTGGATATTGCCGTGGGCGGGCATGTGCATGTGCACAACCTTGCCATGTCGGATCACGCGCAGGATTACGCCTTTGGCGCGGATTTGAAACCTTTGCCGCCTGCGCCCGGCACCCGCACCTTCATGGGCTTTCGCAGGCCGGATGGCGGGGCAGGGACGCGGAATTTTCTGGGGGTGCTGACGTCGGTCAACTGTTCCGGCTCTGTCGCGCGGTTCATTGCGGAAGAGGCCGAAAAGACCGACTGGTTCCGCGCCCTGAAGAATGTGGATGGGATCGTGCCCATCGCCCATTCCTCGGGCTGCGGGATGTCGGGGTCGGATGAGGGCTACGCCACCCTGATGCGCACCCTGCGGGGCTATGCCAAGAACCCGAACTTTGGCGGTATCCTGCTGGTGGGCCTGGGGTGTGAGGTGATGCAGGTGCCGGACCTTGTGGGCAAGGGCCGGATGCGGGGCGACAACAACTTCCGCCATATGACGATCCAGCAAGAGGGCGGCACCCGCCGCACCGTTGAGCGTGGGCTAGAGGCGCTGCGCGAGATGGCCTTGGTGGCTGAGACCTATGTGCGCGAACCCATCCCGGTGTCTGAACTGGTGATCGGGATGCAATGCGGCGGGTCGGATGGCTATTCCGGCATCACC
>NKIT01000044.1:12263-25911 GCA_002256185.1 Rhodobacteraceae bacterium PARR1
GGATGCAATGCGGCGGGTCGGATGGCTATTCCGGCATCACCGCGAACCCCGCGCTGGGGGTGGCGTCCGATATCCTTGTGCAGCATGGCGGGACCACGATCCTGTCGGAAACAACCGAGATTTACGGCGCAGAACACCTGCTGACCCGCCGCGCGGTCAGTGCCGAGGTCGGCGAAAAACTGATCGCCCGCATCCGCTGGTGGGAGGATTACTGCGAACGCAACGGCGGTGAGATGAACAACAACCCCAGCCCCGGCAACAAGCGCGGCGGGTTGACGACGATCCTTGAAAAATCGCTCGGCGCTGTGGCCAAGGGCGGATCGGCCCCGTTGGAGGATGTTTATCTGTTTGGCGAACCTGTCACCAAAAAGGGTTTCGTCTTCATGGACAGCCCCGGCTATGATCCGTGTTCGGTCACGGGTCAGATTGCATCCGGCGCGAACCTGATCGTCTTTACCACAGGGCGCGGGTCGGTGTCGGGCTACAAGCCGGTGCCTTGCATCAAGGTGGCCACCAACACCGAGATGTACACCCACATGTCCGAGGATATGGATTTGAACGCGGGCGACATCGTGTCGGACGGCGTAGACCTGCGGGCCAAGGGCGAGGAGTTGTTTGAACTTTTCATCCGCACCGCATCGGGCGAAGTGACGAAATCCGAAGCCTTGGGCTTTGGCGGCGCGGAATTCGTGCCGTGGCAGATTGGGGCGGTGATGTGATGGGACGTCTGGCAGGAAAACGCGCCTTTGTGACGGCGGCAGGGCAGGGCATTGGCCGCGCCTCTGCCCTTGCGATGGCACGTGAAGGGGCGTCGGTCATTGCGACCGACATCAACGCCGAAACCTTGGCCGACCTGACAGCGGCGGGGATCGAGACGCGGCTTTTGAACGTGCGTGACAAGGATGCCGTGGCTGCGATGGCAGCCGAGGTGGGCGCGGTCGATGTGCTGTTCAACTGCGCGGGCTTTGTCGCCAATGGCACGATCCTAGATTGCACGGATGAGGATTGGGCGTTCTCGGTCGATCTGAACATGACGGCGATGTTTCGGATGTGCCGCGCGTTCTTGCCTGCGATGCTGGACAATGGCGGCGGGTCGATCATCAACATGGCCTCGGTCGCGTCATCCGTGATCGCGGCCCCCAATCGGTTTGTCTATGGCGCAACCAAGGCCGGGGTGATCGGCATCACCAAAGCCATCGCCGCCGATTTCGTGACACGCGGCATCCGCTGCAACGCCATCTGCCCCGGCACGGTGGAAAGCCCCTCGCTGGACGCCCGCCTGCGCGCGACCGGCGATTATGAGGCCGCGAAGAAGGCCTTCATCGCGCGCCAGCCGATTGGCCGCATCGCCAAGGCCGAGGAAATCGCCGCGCTGGTGGTGTATCTGGCCAGCGACGAATCCAGCTATACCACAGGCGTCGCCCATGCGATTGACGGCGGCTGGACGAATATCTGAAAGGACAAGACCTTGAAACTGTTGCGTCATGGCCCCGCTGGGGCTGAACGTCCGGGCATGTTGGCCGCCGATGGCACCATTCGTGACCTGACCGGGATCGTGCCCGATATCGGCGGCGCAGTGCTGTCGGATGTGGGTCTGTCGGCGCTGCGCGGCGTCGATGTGGCTGCGCTGCCGGTTGTCGATCCGGCCACCCGTCTGGGGGCCTGCGTGGCGGGTACGGGCAAATTCATCTGCATCGGCCTGAACTACGCCGACCACGCCGCCGAAAGCGGCATGGCCGTGCCGCCAGAGCCGGTGATTTTCATGAAGGCGACCTCGGCCATCTGCGGGCCGAATGATCCGATCATCATCCCGCGTGGATCGGAAAAGACCGACTGGGAGGTGGAATTGGCCGTCATCATCGGGACCAAGGCCAAGTATGTCTCTCACGCCGATGCGCTGAACCATGTGGCGGGCTTTGCCGTGGCCAATGATGTGTCGGAACGTGCCTTCCAGACCGAACGGGCCGGTCAATGGACCAAGGGCAAAAGCTGCGACAACTTTGGCCAGCTTGGCCCGTGGCTGGTGACGCGCGATGAGGTGGCCGATCCGCAGGACCTGTCGATGTGGCTGACGGTGAATGGCGTGAAGGTGCAGAACGGATCGACCAAGACGATGGTTTACGGCGTGGCGCATGTGGTCAGCTATTTGTCGCAGTTCATGACGCTGCATCCGGGGGATGTGATCTCGACCGGCACCCCGCCCGGCGTGGGCATGGGGATGAAGCCGCCGCGCTATCTGAAGGCGGGCGATGTGGTGGAGTTGGGAATTTCCGGCCTTGGCCAGCAGCGGCAGGACGTAGTCGCGGATTGATGGGGGGCGGTGCGCAATAAATGTGCACCCTACCGCCGCCCGTAGGGTGCGCATTCACTGCGCACCGTGCGCGGCAACGAAAAAGGGCGGCGCGAAACCCTCGCGCCGCCCTTTGTCATTTCACACCGATCAGCGCATGTCGAAGCGGTCCAGCTCCATCACCTTGACCCAAGCCTTGACGAAATCGCCGACGAAGCGGCCCGCGTTGTCGGCCTGTGCGTAAACCTCAGCCAGCGCCCGCAGTTGCGAGTTCGAGCCGAAGATCAGGTCCACGCGGCTGGCGGTCCATTTCACGGCGCCGGTCTTACGGTCGCGGCCTTCAAAGGCCATTTCTTCATCGCCCACGGGCGTCCAAGCTGTGCCAATATCCAGCACATTGGTGAAGAAATCAGGCGTCAGCGCACCCGGACGGGTGGTCAGAACGCCCTGCGAAGACGCGCCATAGGTCGCGCCAAGCGCGCGCAGGCCGCCGACCAGAACGGTCATTTCCGGCGCGGACAGCGTCAGAAGCTGGGCCTTGTCGACCAGCAACTCTTCGGACGCGACCGACATCTTGACCTTCTGGTAGTTGCGGAAGCCATCCGCCTCAGGTTCCATCACGGCGAAGCTGTGGGCATCGGTCTGCTCTTGGCTGGCATCCGCACGGCCGGGGGTAAAGGGCACCTCTACCGCATGACCGCCGGCTTTCGCGGCCGCTTCGACCGCCGCAGACCCCGCCAGCACGATCAGATCGGCGAGCGAGATTTTCTTGCCACCCTTGGCGCTGGCGTCGAAGTCCGCCTTGATGCCCTCAAGCACCGTCAGCACGCCGTTCAGTTTGGCGGGTTCGTTGACCTCCCACCCGTTCTGCGGGGCAAGACGCACGCGGGCACCGTTGGCCCCGCCGCGCTTGTCCGATCCCCGGAAGGTCGAGGCCGAGGCCCATGCCGCCAGCACCAGATCCTGCACAGGCAAGCCAGAGGCCAGAACCCGCGCCTTCAGCGCTGCGATATCGGCGGCATCGACGAGGGCGTGATCGACCGCCGGGATCGGGTCTTGCCAGATCAGGTTTTCAGCCGGAACTTCCGGGCCAACATAGAGCACCTTCGGACCCATGTCGCGGTGGGTCAGTTTGAACCATGCGCGCGCGAAGGCATCGGCGAACAGGTCCGGGCTTTCGTGGAAGCGCTTCGAGATCGGGCCATAGATCGGGTCAAACCGCATCGCCAGATCGGCGGTGGTCATCATCGGGCGGTGCTTGATTTCCGGGTTGTGCGCATCGGGGATCATATGTTCGGGCTTGACGTCAATCGCGGCCCATTGCTTGGCCCCGGCCGGCGATTTCACCAGTTCCCATTCATAGCCGAACAGCATGTCGAAATAGCCCATGTCCCACGTGGTGGGGTTGGGTTTCCATGCGCCTTCGATGCCCGAGGTGATGGTGTCATAGCCTTTGCCCGTGCCGTGGCTGGACAGCCAGCCCAGACCCATCGCCTGCATCGGCGCACCTTCGGGTTCTGCGCCGACGGCCGAGGCCGGGCCGTTGCCATGCGCCTTGCCGAAAGTGTGGCCACCCGCGACCAAGGCCACGGTCTCTTCGTCATTCATCGCCATGCGGGCAAAGGTTTCGCGGATGTCGCGACCGCTGGCGACCGGGTCGGGGTTGCCGTCCGGGCCTTCGGGGTTGACGTAGATCAGGCCCATCTGCACGGCGGCCAAGGGGTTCGCCAGATCACGGTCACCCGAATAGCGGCTGTTCGGCTTGTCGCTGGTGGCCAGCCATTCGGTTTCGGCACCCCAATAGACGTCTTCTTCGGGTTCCCACACATCGGTGCGACCGCCGCCAAAACCAAAGGTCTTGAAGCCCATGGATTCCATGCCGACGTTGGCGGCAAGGATCATCAGGTCGGCCCAGGACAGCGCGTTGCCGTATTTCCGCTTGATCGGCCACAGCAGGCGGCGGGCCTTGTCGAGGTTGCCGTTGTCCGGCCACGAGTTCAGCGGCGCAAAGCGCTGTTGCCCGGTGCCTGCGCCCCCGCGACCGTCGCCTGTGCGATAGGTGCCAGCGCTGTGCCATGCCATCCGCACGAACAGCGGGCCATAGTGACCCCAATCGGCAGGCCACCAATCCTGACTGTCGGTCATCAGCGCGGTCAGGTCCGCCTTCAGCGCGGTGTAGTCGATCTTCTGGAACGCCTGCGGATAGTCAACATCCGGCAGCGGGTTCGACAGGGCGGTGTTCTGATGCAGAATCCGCAGATTCAACTGGTTCGGCCACCAATCCTTGTTCGACCGGCCCGAGTGAATGGTGTTCTTTGCGACGCCGTGCATCACGGGGCATTTGCCCACGCTGTTTCCGTCCATGATGTCCTCCGAACTGGGTATGGATGGGATGTAGGCCAGAATCGGCCCCGTCCAATGGCAGTCGCATAACAGGTCCGCGTGATTAGTTTAACTTGGATTTCCTGATAAGGATTATAAGATAGCCTTATGATAAACCTGACCTTGAAACAGATGCGCTACTTTCAGGCGCTTGCCCGTCATGGCCATTTCGGCCGCGCGGCCGAGGTTTGCGCCATCTCGCAGCCCGCGCTGTCGATGCAAATCCGCGAGATGGAGCAGACCCTTGGCGGGGCGCTGTTTGAACGCGACGCACGGGCGGTGCGGCTGACGGGATATGGCGAACGTCTGGCCCCCCGCATCCACGACATCCTGCGCGCGGTTGAGGAGTTGGGCGACATCGCCCGCGCGGGGCAGGATCGGCTGGTCGGGCGGCTGCGGATCGGGGTGATCCCGACGGTTGCGCCCTATCTCTTGCCGGATTTCATCGGGCGTTTGACCGCTGCCAATGCGGACCTCGATATCCATATCCGCGAAACCGTCACGCCGCGCCTGTTGGTGGAATTGCAGGCGGGGCGATTGGATACCGCCATCGTGGCGCTGCCGGTGTCGGAACCCGCGCTGACCGAGGTGGCGCTCTTTTCCGAAGAATTCGTGCTGGTGCGCCCGTTGGCCGACGCGGGCCAGCCCGTGCCCAGCCCGGACCGTCTGCGTGAGATGCGGCTACTGCTGCTGGAAGAAGGCCACTGTTTCCGCGACCAAGCGCTGTCCTTTTGCCGGATCGGCAGCGCCGCCCCGCGCGAGTTGCTGGACGGCAGTTCGCTGTCCACCTTGGTGCAGATGGTGGGGGCGGGGATTGGCGTGACCCTGATCCCCGACATGGCGGTGGGGGTGGAAACCCGCTCTGCCGCCGTATCCGTCGCGCGGTTCGCAGGCGTCAAGCCGAGGCGCACGATTGGCATGGTGTGGCGACGCTCCAGCCCGCTGGCGCGGCAGTTGGAAGGGGTGGCGGCCTTGGTGCGGGACTCGGCGGCGGCTTTGGTGGGGACTTCACAACTTGGTTGAGCGTCACGCGCCAAGCGGTTAGCTTTGCTGCGAAAACGGGGGGATAAGATGACGCCGCAGATTGATGTCGCTGGATTGGCCACCTTGCTGACAGAACGCGCGGCGGTGGCGGGGCGGGTGATTGCCGCCATTGCAGGCGCACCCGGTTCCGGCAAATCCACGCAGGCCGAGGCGCTGGTGGACCAGTTGAACGCCAGCGCACAGGGATTGGCCGCCGTGCTGCCGATGGACGGCTATCATTATGACGACCTGCACCTTGTGCCCGCCGGTCTGCGCCCAACCAAGGGCGCGCCGGATACCTTTGATGTCGGCGGGCTGTTTCATACGATCAGCCGCCTGCGCGCGGCGGATGAGGATTTTGTCGCGGTGCCGGTCTTTGATCGGTCGATCGAGATTGCCCGCGCCGGGGCGCGGTTGATCCCGGCCTCGGTCAAGGTGATCGTGGTCGAAGGGAATTACCTGCTTCTCAACCGTGCGCCTTGGACACGGCTGCGGCCATTGTTCGATGTGGCGGTACTGGTGGATGTGCCGGAACCTGTGCTGCGCGCGCGTCTGACGGCGCGGTGGCAGCACTACAACCTGACCCCGGATGAAATTGCGTGGAAACTGGATGGCAATGACCTGCCCAATGGCCGGGTGATCATGGCCGAAAGCACGGGCGCGGATTACCTGCTGCCGAATGGGTGAACCTTGCCGATATGTCCCGGCAAACCCAATGACATAGTCAAGACCTGTGATAGCCTGACCTGACTTGCAAAGTCGGGGAGGGGCAGATGGCAGGGACGGTACGGGTGCTGGCGGGCACCACAAAGGGGCTGTTTGTCCTGACGTCCACCGATGGGCGCAAGACGTGGGACGTCAGCGGCCCCCTGTGCGGCGGCTGGCCGATCAACCACGCGATTGGCGATCCTGACACAGGAACGCTTTGGGCGGCAGGCGGTGGCGATTGGCACGGGGCCGGGGTCTGGCGGTCGGATGACGGGGGCGCGACATGGGTGCTGTCCAAACTGTCCAATGGCCAGATGGACAAGTGGTTGGCGGCGGAACCCGAAATGGCCGCGCATATGGGCCTGCCCATGCCAACGCCCGCACCCTTTGGCGAGTCGATCAAGACGCTCTGGAGCCTTGGTCGCGTGGGGGACAGGCTTTACGCCGGGTCCAAACCGGCGGGGCTGTATGAAAGCACCGATGGCGGGGACAGTTGGGCGGCGGTGGATGGGCTGAACAACCACCCCTCTGGCCCCAGTTGGGAACCGGGCGGGGCGGGGCTGGTGTTGCACACCATCCTGACAGACCCGGACCGGCCTGAACGCCTGTGGGTCGGCATCTCTGCCGCAGGGGTGTTCGCGTCAGAGGATGCCGGGGCCACGTGGGAGCGCCGCAACCGCCTCAGCAATGAGGCTGCCGATCATGCGCACGACCATCCGGGCGCCTGTGGGCACGAGATCGGCTATTGCGTGCACAACATGCAGCGGGTGGCGGGATCGGACCTGATCTATCAGCAGAACCACCACGGGGTCTATCGCAGCAACGATGGCGGGCGGTCCTGGGATGACATCACGGCGGGCCTTCCCTCCACTTTCGGCTTTCCCATCGCGGTGCATCCGGGCGATCCGCAAACGCTGTGGGTCTTGCCGCTGAACGGCGACACCAAGGGCCGCTTCCCGCCCGATGCCCGCGCTCAGGTCTGGCGGTCGCGTGATGGTGGTGCAAGCTGGCAGGGGCTGGGGCAGGGCTTGCCGGACAAGAACTGCTTTTTCACCGTCTTGCGGCAGGCGATGGCCACGGACCAGATGGCGGCACCGGGGGTTTATTTCGGCACCAACTCAGGCTCTATCTTCGCCAGTGTGGATGAGGGCGACGCATGGCACGAAATCACCCGCCACCTGCCCACGGTGCTGTGCGTGGAGACGGTGACAGCCTAGGCTGACCCTGCCCGAATGACGGTCTGCCCCGACGCAAAAGACATCGGGGCAGATGCGGTGGCCAGGCACAGGCTCAGGCACAGGCTCAGGCTCAGGCACAGTCACAGTCACAGTCACAGGATCAGGTCATCCACCGACACGACCCCCAGCACAAAGACCCGGAAATCGGCTCGACCGTCGCCGCTGACATCGGCAAGGACTGCGGTGCCGCGCGCCTCGGCTTGCAGCCAGACGGAATGGCCGGCAGGCCCGTCTGACAGCCCAAGGCCTTGATGCCCCGAAAGGCCTGCGTCGGCATCCATAAGCGTCAGGTCGATGTGATCGATACCACTGGAGAAATTCACCACCCGGTCGCCGCCGCCTGCCGCGCGGCTGTCCGCCGCGTCGCGAAAGACAAAGGTATCAGCCGCGCTGTCCACCCCGCCATTCAGCCAATCGCGCCCTTTGCCACCTAAGATCACATCCGCGCCTGCACCGCCGTTGATCCGGTCGCGTCCGCCCATGCCGTCGATCACATTGTCGCCGGTGTCGCCGGTCAGGCGGTCATGGCCTTTGCCGCCTTGCAGATTTTCAACCCCACGGATCAGGTCTGTGCCATGCGCGGTGTGTTGGGGCAGGGGATCGGACAGATCGACAAGGATCGCCTTGCGCGCCGTGGCATAGCTGAGCCAATCCGTGCCCGCCCCGCCGTCCAGCACATCATCGCCGCGCCCACCGGCCAGCGTGTCATTGCCCGCACCGCCCAGCAACACATCCGTGCCACGGTTGCCCGTCAGCGCATCCGCGCCTTCGGTGCCAAGTTGCAGGCCCGGAAGCGGTGAAGGCACCGGATCAACGGGTGGTGAACCGGCTGTTGAGGGCGTGTCAGAATGGACAGGCGCGACGGGATCGGGTTCTGGCACCACGGGCGGCAAGTCGGGCGGCAATTCGGGCAGCGGCACCGCCAGACCATCGGGCACCTCAAGCGCGCCGATGCTGGCCTGCATCGGCACGCCACTGCCATCCCAAATTCCCGCCCAGTTCTGGATGCCGTCATTCGACACGGCCCAGAGATCGACATAGGACCGCATCGCACCCTCGCGCCAGATGCCGTTCGTCATATCCTCGGGGCCAAAGACGGCGACGACCTTGCCGTCGATGGTGAAGGCCGCTGCACCTTCGGTCACGGTCACGGCATAGCTGTGCAGCGCCAAGGCCGCGTCAAAGCCCAAGTCCACCGTGAGCGGCCCCCCGGCGAGCGAGACGTTCTTGCCGTCCGGACCCGCCATGTGGACGTTCAACTCAAGCTGCGTGGTGTCAGCGCCGACGAATTCGAAATCGAACTCCACCCTTGGGTCGCTGGCATCGGCCTGAAATGTGAACATGCCGAACACCGCGCCCGATACCATGCGCGGCACCTGCGCGTTCCAGGTCCAGACGCCATAGGTGCCGGTGTCGACCGAGGCGACCTCACCACTCAGATAGGGCCGCCATGATCCTTCGGGGGCGGCGGTCAGGGCCAGATCAAAGCTGCCATCGTCTTGGAAAATGACATTTGCGGGCGACCAGATGACGCGACCCGTCTGGACGGCAGGCCAATCCGAGATGAGGTAGGCCTCTGCGCCGACATGGGTGGTCATCGGCACAGCGCCGTCCGTTGGCATCGGGGTCAAGGTCATGGTGCCGGGCATGGGGTATCCTTTCTGTCGGAACGCTGTTGCGGTCCCGACAGGGCAATCCCACCCACGAACCAAGGGTTGCGGGCGACAGGGGATAACTGACCTAAGGTTGCGCTGGTTTCAGCGGTTCCCCGCCCACAGACGAAACCTGCACCGTTTCGGCGCTTTCGCCTTGTCCGGATGCCGCGGCTTGCCGTTGTCGCGGGGTGGTCGCATCCGGCCACGCCGCCAATCGGCGCTGTCAGCGCGGCTTCATGCGCCGACCGCTTGCCCCCAACGCCGGTTTGCGGCAAAGCAGGGGGAGACAGCCAGAGAGGCAAAGATCATGGACTATTCAAAATCAGGAGCGGCCAATATGCTGAAAAAAGGCCCCAAGCACAAAGAACACAATGAGCCGGGCGGCAAGAAGAACCCCTACGGCAAGCGCGAGGACAAGGCCGAACTCTTGGCCAAGATGAAAGCCGCCGCCGAGGCGCGCAAGGCCGAGTAAGGGGGGCGCTCAGCCCTCTACCACCGGACAACGGAACAGCCGCCAGTGCTTTGCCAGTTTCGCCGCCTTGAGGGCTTGGGCGAGGCGTTGGCTGAGGAAGAAGCTGCGGGTGAAGTTCGGGTCCCACCAAAGGTCTGGCCCGTCCAGCGCGGCCTTGGAAAACACCAGTTGGTCGTCTGCCTCGTTCGGCGGCGGGCTCCAGAAGCCCGGCTTGCCATGTGACCAGTCAGGTTGAACGATGTAGCTTGCATAGGTTGCCAAAGGCGACCGATCCGGCAGGAAGGCGTCCTTGCGGCTGGCGAAGTTCAGGACGTAGTGCCCCGCGCCGAAGCGCGTCTTGCGGTCGGGGTGCCATAGGCGGACGGGATGCAGGCGGCATTCGCCAAGCTCGAACTGGCGCAGGACAGAGGCGCTGTCCTCGGTGATGATGAGAAAGCCGTTTGTGAAGATGTGGAGTGGGGCTTTGCGGTGGGCGGCTGATGCGGAAAGGGAAAAGAAGTCCGACGGAACCTCCTCAGGCCCAAGCAACTCCCCTCGTTTTGCACGCCTTATTGCATCTATATCTGCCGCTGCCGTCCCATTGCCGCGCTTGTCGGCACTGAAGGGGAAAAACCCACGCCCGCTCATACTCTCGCCATAGACATTGCTCAGCCAGATGCAGTCTGCCACTCGTCACACTCCGCCACCGAACCCATTGGCCCCTGACCAACAAAGTCGGAAAGGGGCTGCCCGTCAGGGTTGAGCATCCGATTGTGGCAGGTCAAGGGCGTGGGTGTGGTGGGGTGCGGGCTTGGCGCACCTCACACGATCCGCAACCCGCCTTGCCAGACCCCAGAGAGCCGCCAATCTGGTGACAGGTGGACCATGTCGGCGACCCCGCCGGGGTGGAGGTGGCCGAGGTCTTTGCGCCCGATCACCTGCGCCGGGATGCGGCTGGCCATGCTTAGGGCGCGGTCCGGGGCGATGCCGGCCTTGTCCACCAGCACCCCCACGGCCTGCGGCAGGGTCAGGTCGGCCCCGGCCAGCGTGCCGTCTTCCAGCGTCAGCCGCCCCTCTGCCCGCAGGATGCGTCTGCCGCCGAGGGTGAATTCTTTCAGCGTCGTTCCCGCCAGCGCCATGCAGTCCGACACCAAAAACACCCCTTGCGTCTTTGCCGCCAAGGCCACGCGCAGCGCCAAGGGGGCGACGTGGAGGCCGTCAGCGATCAGGCCGGTATAGCCGTCCCCCTCCAGCACGGCCCCCACCATCCCCGGTGCGCGGTTGCCAAGCTGGCTCATGGCATTGAACAGATGCGTGGCGCAGCGGGCCCCGGCCTTCATCGCGGATTGGGCCACTTCGGCGGTGCAATCGGTGTGGCCGAGGGAAACGATGATCCCTGTCGCCGTCATCTTGGCGATCTGGTCCAAGGTCACTGACTCGGGCGCGACGGTCACCATCAGCGCGGGCAGGTTGCGTGTGGCGTGGAGCAGGAGGTCTAGGTCATCTGCCGTCATCGGGCGGATCAGGGCGGCGTCATGGGCACCCTTGCGGCGGGGGTCCAGATGCGGGCCTTCGAGGTGCAGGCCAAGGAAACCCGGCACCTGCGCCTTGGTGGCGGCGATGCCTGCGGCGATGACGGCCTGTGTTGCTGCGGGCGTGTCGGTGATCAGCGTGGGCAGGCAGCCCGTGGCCCCCAGTTGGGCAAGGCTGGCGCAGACGGTTTCCAGCGCGGCAAGGTCGGTGTCGTCTGCGATCTGCACGCCGCCTGCGCCGTTCACTTGCAGGTCGATGAAGCCGGGGGCGAGGATGCCGGGGCCGAGGTCGGTCACGGGACCTGTCGCGGGGCCGATAGCGGTGATGCGGCCATCCTCAACGCTCACGCAGGCGTTGGGGATCAAGTGCTCACCGTCAAAGACCGCCTCGGCGCGGAACGATTGGGACATCACACGGTCTCTGTTACCTTGCGCAGATGCGGGGGGGCGTCGGGGTCAAAGCCGCGCCTGCGGGCGAGGGTTTCGACAAAGGCGTAGAAGGCGACGGCCTGCACCAAGGGCGCGACAAGGGGGTGCAGGCCGGTGACGGCGGGCAGGGTGGTGGCCCCCTTGGCGGCGGCCCCGGTCAGGAACACATCCGCGCCTTGGGCTGCCAACCGCTCGGCCGTTTGGATCACGCCGGGTTGGGCGGCGTCCTCAACGGCCAAGGCCAGCACGGGAAAGCCCGATTGCACGATGGCAGAGGGGCCATGCAGGACTTCGGCTGCCGAATAAGCCTCGGCGTGCAGGCCGCAGGTTTCTTTCAGTTTCAGCGCGGCTTCGCAGGCGATGGCAAAGGCGGGACCACGGCCAAGCACATAGGCTTGGGACGCGCGCGAGAGGCGGGCCGACAGGGGCGACCAATCCAAGGTCAGCGCTTGGGCGGCGGCCTCGGGCAAGGCGGCGACGGCGGCACGCAGGGCGGGGTCGTCTTGCCATTCGGCCAGCAGGGCAAGGCCTGCCGCGACAGAGCAGATGAAGGTTTTGGTGGCGGCAACCGATTGTTCAGCCCCTGCGGCCAAAGGCAGGCAATGGGAGGACACGCGGGCCATCGGGCTGCCCGCGAAGTTGGTCACCGCGATGGTCAAGGCCCCCCCAGCCCCGGCAGAGCGCATCATTTCCACGATGTCAGGCGATTGGCCCGATTGCGAGATGCCGATGCAGGCCGCGCCCGACAGGCGCAGGGACCGGCCATAGACCGAGGCGACCGAAGGGCCGACCGAGGCGACGGGGATGCCTGCGGTCAGTTCCACCGCATATTTCAGATAGGTCGCGGCGTGGTCGGATGATCCCCGCGCCACGGTCAGCACAAGGCCGGGGTCCAAGGCCCGCAGTGCCGCCCCTGCCGTGGCGATGGCTGGGCCAGAGGCAGACAGAAGCCGCGCAAGTGCCTGCGGAATCTCGGCCACTTCATTGGCCATATGGCTGGTCATGGCATGGTCCCTTCGTTGTCGGCAATCTTCAGTTCTACGGCGAAATCATAGGCATCGCCGCGATAGATGGACCTTGTGAACTCCACTGCCCGACCGTTGGCGAGGTAGCCGATCCGCTCGATCTTTAACCCTGCGGCACCGGGGGCGACGCCCAGCAGATCAGCGTCCCGCTCGCCCAAATTCGCCGCCGTGATGCGCTGCACGGCGCGGACCGGGCGCATGCCGCGCGCTTGCAGCACGGCGTAGAGCGATCCCGTCACCTCTTCGGGCGCGTCCAGCACCGACAAGGGCAAGGCCGCGCGTTCGATGGCCAAGGGCACACCGTCCGACCGGCGGACCCGTTCCAGCCGTGCGATGCGTTCGCCTGCGCGCAGGCCCAGACCCATCACCTCTTCCGGGGCGGGGCCGTCGATGCGGCGCGAGAGCCACAGCGAGTCCACGGCTTTGCCACGGCGGGCCATATCTTCGGTAAACGAAGTCAGAAGGGACAACGCCTGTTCCATCCGTTCAACGCGGGGGGCGACAAAGGTGCCGGAGCCGCGTTTTTGCACCAGATGGCCTTGGGTCACGAGGCCTTCGACCGCCTTGCGGATGGTGACGCGGGAAAGGCCGGTCAGTGCGGCCATGTCGCGTTCGGGGGGCAGGCTGTCACCGGGTGACAGACGCCCTGCGGCCACGGCATCGGCGATGCGGCGTTGCAGTTGCAAATAGAGCGGGCCTGCGCCGGTGGTGTCAAAGCCATCGGGCGAGAAGATCGTTTCGATCATGGCGCCCCCTGTTGCAGGCTGCGGGCAAGCGAGAGGGCGCCATCAAGGGCGCTGCCTTTGGCGGGTTGGATGGGCCAGCGGTCGGCATGGGCTGCGGTGTAGCTGGGGCCGAGGCCACCCAGATAGACCACAGGCAGCCTATCTGCGCCTTGCAGCAGCGTGATGGCGG
>NKIT01000045.1:0-9019 GCA_002256185.1 Rhodobacteraceae bacterium PARR1
GCACACATTGGGCTGGAACGGGCTTTACGATCCCATCCACCACGCGGCAGAGGCTGCCGCCCATGCCGTGCCCGCAGCGGCGGGGTTTGTCACTTGGGCAGTGACGGCGGCGCTGGACGGGGTGTTCGGCCTTGCGCTTGGCCTGCTGCTCATTCCGCTGGCGACCAAGGTGATCGCCCCGGCCTTCGCGCTGTTCAAACGGGATTGACTGGGGCGGGGGGAACGGGGGCGGGACTAAGCCGCGCCAACCGGCGGGCAAGGGCAGAGATCAGGTCCGTCCGCGTGACGATGCCGATGATTGCGGTGCCCGCCATGATCGGCACCGCCTCGGCCCCGCCGTCCTCCAGCAGGGGCAACAAGACCCCGACAGGCATGTCCGGCGTGGCTTGCGGAAGATCGCGGCGCATCAGGGCGGCGGCACCGGCTTGCGGCGCGCGGATCAGGTCGATCTGAAAGATCACGCCCAGCATTGTTCCCGCGTCCACCACGGGCAGCGCATGAAACCCCCGCGCCCGGAAAATCGCGGCCACCGTATCAAACGCCGCCTCAGGCCCCACCGTCACCAGATCGCGCGACATGATGTCGGCGGCGGTGAACCCCTCAAGCCTGCGGGCGGCGGCGGCCTCTTCGACCGCGCCCACCAGACGGGTCAAATCCGCAACGCCAAGGTTGGCGGACTGGCGATAGGTGTCAAGGATGCCTGCCACCTGTGCCGGTTCTACGCCCACCCGGCTTGGCGGGGCGGGGTCACGCGTGCCATGCGCTCCGGCTTGGCTGGGCTGGCGAAAGGGATAGACCCGCCCCACCGCGCGGTTCCACACCACCGCTGCCACGATCAGCGCCGCCGTTCCGCTGGCCACCGGCACCAGCGCAAAGCCCCAGCCCAAGGGCGGCGACAGCGCCACCAGCAGCGCCACCGCGCCGCCGGGCGGATGCAGCGCACGGGTGACCAGCATCAGCGCAATCGCTGCCGCCACAGCGACAGGGGCCACCCAGACCCCCGGCGGCATGAGATGCACCACCGCCAAGCCCGCAAGGGCCGACAGCACATTGCCCCAGAACACCGACCACGGCTGCGCCAGCGGGCTGTTCGGCACTGCATAAAGCAGCACCGCCGACGCGCCAAAGGGCGCGATCAGCCAGACCGGGGCCTGCGCCAGCGCCGCCACCGCTGTGGCAAGGCCCAGCCCGACCGCCGCGCCAAGCGCCCCGCGCGCCACATCCACCCCATGCGCCCGCGCCATCGCAGGGCCAAAACCCGTCAGCATGCCAACCTCCAAAGGAAAAGGGCCGCCCGAAAAGGACAGCCCGACCATTCGCACATCAACGATGGGCCTTATCCGCCCTGCCGCTTCCCCGTTGCTTAAATATCCCACGGGGGTGCGGGGGTGTGAAACCCCCGCTTGCTTCGGCGGCGGCATCGACCGGTTGGTCGTTACCGCACCCCGCCAAAGCCCATCAGATCAAGGACTTCGCCACCGCGACCGTGTTCTCCGCCGTGATACCGAATTCCTTATACAGCCGGTCAATCGGGGCCGATGCCCCAAAGGACGACATGCCGACGAACCCGGCCTTGGCCTCACGCCCGCGCTCACCCAGCAGCCAACGGTCCCAGCCTTGGCGCACACCCGCCTCAATCGCGACACGGGCCGGACCGGGCGGCAGGACTTTGCGGCGATAAGCCTCATCCTGCTGGGCGAACAACTCCATCGACGGCATCGAGACGACACGGGTGCCGATGCCTTCGGCCTCCAGCGCGTCCTTGGCCTTCAGGGCGATCTCCACCTCGGACCCGGTGGCGATCAGGATGACCTGACGCTTGGCCACCGACTCGGCCAGCACATAGGCACCCTTGGCGACCATGTTGGTGTTGGTGTGGGTCTTGCGCACCGCCGGAAGGTTCTGACGCGACAGCGCCAGCACGGTGGGAGTGGTCTTCTGGGTCAGCGCGATTTCCCAGGCCTCGGCCGTTTCCACCAGATCGGCGGGGCGGATCACAAGGGTGTTGGGCGTAGACCGGCTGATCGCCAGATGTTCCACCGGCTGGTGGGTGGGGCCATCTTCGCCCAGACCGATGGAGTCATGCGTCATGACATAGACCACCGGGATGCCCATCAGCGCCGACAGCCGCATCGAGGGGCGGGCATAGTCGGTAAAGCACATGAAGGTGCCGCCGTAAGGGCGTACACCGCCGTGCAGCGCCATGCCGTTCATCGCCGCCGCCATGCCATGTTCGCGGATGCCGAAATAGACGTAGCGGCCCTTGCGATCTTCGGGCGTGAACACGCCCAGATCGGCGGTCTTGGTGTTGTTGGACCCCGTCAGGTCAGCCGAGCCGCCCAGCGTCTCGCCCATCACCGGGTTGACCGCCGCCAAGACCTTTTCCGAGCTGGACCGGGTGGCGAGTTTCGGCAAAGCCTCAACTGCCGCCTTTTTCACGCCCCGGATCACCGAGGCCAGCTTAGCCGGCGCATCGCCTGCGAAAATCCGCGCGAATTCGGCCTGTTTCGCCGGGGACAGGGCGGCAAGACGGCCTTCCCATGCGGCGCGGGCGGCGGCACCACGGGCCCCCATCGCCTCCCACTGCGCCTTGATGTCGGCGGGGATTTCAAAGGGGGCGGCGGTCCAGCCATAGCCCGCCTTCGCGGCGGCCATCTGCGCGGCATCGGTCAGCGCGCCGTGGCCCTTGGAGGTGTCCTGCGCGGCATGGCCAAGCGCGATATGCGTCTTGCAGGCGATCATCGTCGGGCGATCCGACGCTTTGGCAGCGGTCAGCGCGCGGTCAATGTCTTCGGGATCATGCCCGTCGCAGGACAGCACATTCCAGCCGGATGCCGCGAAGCGCGCCTTTTGGTCGGTCACATCTGCGATCGACACCTTGCCGTCGATGGTGATGCCGTTGTCATCCCAAAGCACGATCAGACGCGAGAGTTTCTGCTTGCCTGCCAGACCGATGGCCTCTTGGCTGACGCCCTCCATCAAGCAGCCGTCGCCCGCGATGACATAGGTGTAATGGTCCATGATCTTGGACCCCCAGCGCGCGCGCAGGTTCTCTTCGGCGATGGCAAAGCCCACGGAATTGGCGATGCCCTGACCCAAGGGGCCGGTGGTGGTTTCCACCCCGGCGACATGGCCGTATTCCGGGTGGCCTGCGGTGATGGCCCCCCATTGGCGGAAGTTCTTGATCTGCTCCAGCGTCACATCGGCGTAACCGGTCAGATACAGCAGCGAATAGATCAGCATCGACCCATGACCCGCCGACAGGATAAAGCGGTCACGGTTGGCCCAACGCGGCGCGGTGGGATCAAAGTTCAGGTGCTTTTCGAACAGGACGGTCGCCACATCGGCCATGCCCATCGGCATGCCCGAATGGCCCGAATTCGCCGCAGCGACGGCATCAAGGGTCAAGGTGCGGATCGCGCAGGCGCGCATCCAGTGGTCCGGGTGGCGGGCGCGGAGCGTCTCGATGTCCAAGGCCGTGGTCCTGTCTTGCAGTTGAGGGATGTGGGGTGCATAGCAGCACAGACGGCAAGATCAAGCATTCAGACCCCGTTCCGGGCTGCAAAGGCATGGTCGGGGCGGTCAGTTCGGGTAACATCCGCCGTCAGGATCAAAGGCGGGGTCGCCTGCGTTGATTCGCGGCAGTGGACGACAGCAGGACGAAAACGCGCTAAGCCCTTTGCAAGACCGGGGCGCGCGCGAGGAAGAAAAACACGAAGATGCATAGCACAGATACCGGACAGGCCGGGATGAATGGCGAAGACAACAGCACACAGGGCCTGCGCATGAAAGATTTGGCAGAGTTTGAGCGCCGGATTTCCGCCGCTCTGACGCGCATCGGCGATGGTTTGGCAGCCCTGCCCGCAGGGGCGGCGCAGGATCAGCCCGTCGCTGACCATAGCGCCGAACGGGATGCCTTGCGCGCCGAACTTGTCGCTGAACGCGCGGCGCGGACCGCCCTTCAGGCGCAATTGGACGCGGCACCTGCGCCAGCGACTGCGCCAGCGGGCGACAGTGCCCGCGTTCTGGCCTTGCAAGAACAGGTGGACCGCCTGACCAAATTGCTGGACGTGCAGGGGCTTGACCTTGTCCGCTTGCGCAAGACCGTGGGCACCCTGCGTGAAAGCCTGCAATCGTTGCGTTCGGCACAGGTTGCGACCTTGCCCGACACGGCCGCGATCAACCGCGCCATGCTGGCCGAGGTGGACGCGATGCGCGCAGAACGCCAGTCGGAAATCGCGGAACTGGATGAGATCATCGCGGAACTCGATCCGCTTGTGCAGCCCGTGACCACCGAGGAGGGCCGCGACAATGGCTGAGTTGAACGTTCAAATCGGGGGCCGCAGCTTTACCGTCGCCTGTCAGGATGGCGAGGAACATTTCCTGCAAACCGCCGCCGCCATGCTGGACCGCGAGGCGCAGCCCTTGGTGGCGCAGATGGGCCGCATCACCGAGGCGAAGATGCTGCTGATGGCAGGCCTGTTGCTGGCTGACCGCACCGCATCGGTCGAGGATCAGTGCCGCCAGTTGCAGGCCCGCGTGGCAGAGCTTGAAGCCCGGCCAGAGGTGCGGGTCGAAGTGCCGGTCATCCCGCCGCAGGTCCACGAAACGCTTGCGGATATCGCAGCACGTGCCGAAGCGCTGGCCGCCGCGATGGACGAAAAGCGCGGCTGAAGCAACTTTCACCAACGTTGTCACAAGCACCAACGTTGTCACAAGGGCGGCGGTGCGGTATGTTTTGCGGTATGTTCCACAGGGGTAATCCGCAGGGGGTAATCCGCCATGGCCGACCGCCGCTCTACCAGCCTGACGCTTGACCGGGACTTGCTGGACGAGGCCAAGGCCTTGGGCGTCAACATCTCTCGCGCCGCCGAGGCCGGGGTTCTGGCCGCCGTCAAAGCCGAACGCGCCCGCCGCTGGAAGGTCGACAACGCCGAGGCGGTCGCGGCCTATAACAAGTGGATCGAAGAGCACGGGATTCCGCTGGCCCGGTATCGGAAATTCTGATGGCGGATCAGTTCGACATTTGGCGCACGCCAGAAGGCGAACTTGTGCTGATCCTGCAACATGACCTCTTGGGTGATATGGCGACGCGGGCGGTTTGTCTTGTGGTGCCGGAAAGCAGCCCTGCGCCGACGATTGCGGCACTCGGCCCTATCGTCACAATGGGTGATCAGCGGTTTCGGATCGTGCCACATGTCCTTGGCACGTTGTCGATCCCAGAACTTGGGCAAAGGATCACAAGTGTCGCGCACGACCGCGACCGGATCATCCGTGCCTTTGACGTGTTGTTGTCCGGCACATGAAACGCAAAAGGCCCGCCAATCCGGCGGGCCTTTGCCAATCTGGGCCTTTGTCCGTCTGGACCGCAGGATCAGCCGTTGGCTTCGCGGATCTTGTTGGCGGCGTCCTTGTCGAAGGTCACGCCTTTGGTTTCAAACAGCGTGTCCAGCTCGCCCGACAGGGTCATTTCGGTGACAATGTCGCAACCGCCGACGAATTCGCCTTTGACATACAGTTGCGGGATGGTGGGCCAGTCCGAGAAATCCTTGATCCCCTGACGGATTTCGGCATCGGCCAGCACGTTCACATCGGCGAAATTCACGCCCATGTAATTCAGTACCCCCGCCACGCGGCTGGAAAAGCCACATTGCGGCATCATCTTGGTGCCCTTCATGAACAGCACCACGTCGTTCTTTTCGACGGTCTCCTTGATGGTATCAAGCGCGGTCATTGTCGTTGTCCTCTGTGTCAAGGGGCCGATGGGGACGGGGACGTGGGTTCCGTCCAACCAAGGCTCTGTATAGGTAGCTCTGCCTGTTAGATTTAAGGTAACGGACCAATAACTTCCAGCCTATGATTGCAGCCGCGATGACAAGGACTATCAGGACGGCCCAACCGATGATCCGCCAATCTCGCGCTGTCCAATCCCACGGGTAGACCATCCTCCCCCCGCAGCTGAAGCAG
This sequence comes from Rhodobacteraceae bacterium PARR1, assembly GCA_002256185.1. Lineage (GTDB taxonomy): Bacteria > Pseudomonadota > Alphaproteobacteria > Rhodobacterales > Rhodobacteraceae > Paragemmobacter. The sequence continues at coordinate 5,968 of NKIT01000045.1, forward strand.
CGATTAATACTCCTCATGCAATCAAACCACGTCTACACTCGGCACATGCGCTACGCTTCGAGGCCGTTTCGCCCTTTACTCCGGCGCTTTGGTCGTCAGCGCCAGCGCGTGGAGTTCCCCATGCGCGCCATCCATTTTGCCCTTCAGCGCGGCATAGACCGCCCGCTGTTGCTGCACCCGGTTCATCCCCTTGAAGCTGGGATCAATCACCTCGGCCGCGAAATGTGCGCCGTCGTCGCCCTGCACCGAGATTTTGGCGTTCGGGAAAGACTCCCGGATCAGGTTTTCGATGTCGCGTGCTTCGATGGCCATGGGCGTCTCCGGTTCATTTCACCAAGATTTAGGCGCGTCGTGGCAAGGCCGCAAGGGTCAAAGACGGGCGTTCATCCGCGCCCAGTCGTCCCGCAGCAGGCCGTAGAGCATGACATCGACATTGCGCCCAAGGGTGGGGCGATACCAATGGTCACGAAGACGGCCTTCCAGCGTGTATCCTGCGCGGTCGTAAATCTTTTGCGCGCGCAGGTTTTCGCCGCTGGCGTCAAGCCAGACCTTCTTTGCGCCAAGGGTGTTGAAGCCGTAGGCGGTCAGGGTTTGCACGAAGCCCAAGCCCTTTCCTCCGCCCGCCTGTGCCAATGCCAGACGCCGCAATTCGACTCTGCCCGAGGGTTCGCCAATCTCGGCCCACAGCGCATAGCCCGCCGGGGTGCCGTCCTGCTCCCATATTTGCAGGCGGTGCGCGGGGTCGTTGGCGTAAAAGGCCAACTGTGTTTCATCTTCGTCGGTGATGTAGATCGCATAGTCCGGGCGCTGCGCCAGCGCCCGGATAAAGGGAAAATCCGCCGGAGTTGCCGGGCGCAGCGTCACGCAACGGCCTTGGCAAAGGCGTTCCGATAGAGGTCCGACAGCGCGGCCAAGGGGGCTGCCTCGCCGCCAAAGCGGACGGTATCGCCGCCGAACTGGCCCACAACGGCGACGGGCACACCCACGGCCTGACCTGCGGCGATCAGTGCTTCCGGCGTGGCGGTGGCGATCAGGTAGCGGGCCTGATCCTCACCAAACAGCGTCGGGATATCGCCTGCGTCCAAGCTGACGCCCAGACCCGCGCCTTCGGCCATCTCAAACGCCGCCAGCGCAAGACCGCCATCGCCAAGGTCACTGCAAGCCCGGATATGGGCGCGGTGGGCGCGGATGAAATCGCCATGGTCTTTCTCGGCGGCCAGATCGACATGCGGGGCATCGCCGGCCTCAAGCCCGAACACCTCGGCCAACAGCGCGCTTTGGCCCAGATGGCCAGCCGACACTCCGACCAGCACCACAGCATCGCCCGCCATAGGACGGCCAGCAATCAGATCGTCCAAGGTTTTCAGGATGCCGACTGCGCCGATGGTGGGGGTGGGCAGGATGCCCTTGCCGTCGGTTTCGTTGTAAAGTGAGACGTTGCCCGAAACGATGGGCATATCCAAAGCCGCCACAGCCGCGCCGATGCCTTTGATGGCACCGACGAATTGGCCCATGATCTCGGGTTTTTCGGGGTTGCCGAAGTTCAGATTGTCAGTGGTGGCCAGCGGTGTGGCCCCCACGGCGGTCAGGTTGCGGTAAGCCTCAGCCACCGCTTGCTTGCCGCCCTCGAATGGGTTGGCCTTGACGTAACGCGGGGTGACGTCGCTGGTAAAGGCCAGCGCCTTGCCGGTGCCATGCACCCGCACCACACCCGCCGCAGCACCGGGGGCCATGACGGTATCGGCGCCGACCATGCTGTCATATTGCTCCCACACCCATGCCTTGTGGGCATAAGAGGGCGAGCCGATCAGGGCGCGCAGACCTGCAATCGCGCCGATGGCGGGGATATCGCCCAGCGGGGCCGCCGTAGGGGTTTCCACCCAAGGACGGTCATATTCGGGGGCAGAGGAGGAGAGTTTCGACAGCGGCAGGTCGGCCTTGATGGCGTCGCCATGCAGGATCAGGAACCGGTCTTCGGGGATCGTCTCACCCACGATGGCGAAGTCGAGATCCCATTTGACAAAGATCGCGCGGGCCACATCCTCAAGCTCTGGCTTTAGCACCATCAGCATGCGTTCCTGGGATTCCGACAGCATCATCTCATAGGCCGTCATGCCGGTTTCGCGCTGCGGGACGTCATCCAGTTGCAGCTTGATCCCCAAGCCGCCCTTGTCGCCCATCTCCACGGCGGAACAGGTCAGACCCGCAGCCCCCATGTCTTGGATCGAGATCACTGCACCGGATGCCATCAGTTCCAAACACGCCTCAAGCAGCCGCTTTTCGGTGAAGGGGTCGCCCACTTGCACGGTGGGCCGCTTTTCCTCGATCGTGTCGTCGAATTCGGCCGAGGCCATCGTTGCCCCGCCCACACCATCGCGGCCCGTCTTGGCCCCAAGGTAGACGACCGGCATCCCCACACCCGAAGCGACCGAGTAGAAGATTTTATCCGCATCCGCCAATCCAGCGGCAAAGGCATTCACAAGGCAGTTGCCGTTATAGCTGCGGTGGAAGCGCACTTCGCCGCCGACGGTCGGCACGCCAAAGGCGTTGCCATAACCGCCGACGCCTTCGACCACGCCCTTGACCAGATGCGAAGTCTTCGGATGCGATGGCTCACCAAAACTCAGCGCATTCATTGCCGCGATGGGGCGCGCGCCCATGGTGAAGACATCGCGCAGGATGCCGCCCACGCCAGTGGCCGCACCCTGATAGGGTTCGATGTAGCTGGGGTGGTTGTGGCTTTCCATCTTGAAGATGACCGCCTGACCATCGCCGATGTCCACCACGCCCGCATTCTCGCCCGGACCGCAGATCACCTGCGGGCCGGTGGTGGGCAGGGTGCGCAGCCATTTCTTGGACGACTTGTAGGAACAATGCTCGTTCCACATCGCGCTGAAGATCCCGAGTTCGGTGAACGTCGGTTCCCGCCCGATGATGCCAAGGATGCGCTGATATTCGTCCGGTTTCAGCCCGTGGCTGGCGATCAGGTCGGGCGTGATGGCGGGCTCGGTCATGGCAACATCCCCAAGGTTCAGTCTTGCCCGCGCGTTTA
>NKIT01000045.1:9029-16648 GCA_002256185.1 Rhodobacteraceae bacterium PARR1
GGGGGCCAAGGGAAAGGGGGAAGCGGGCGGCAGACGCGCGCATTTTTGCAATCACGGCGCGTGGGATGTCGAAATCTGCGCCCCCCGCGCGTCCTTGGGGTAGGATCACGGCACAGGGCCGTGTCTTGCCAGTGAAAGGATGATGGAATGAAGTATTTGTTGTTGCTCTATGTCGACCCGGCCAAGGAACCCGCGCAGAATACGCCGGAATTGGGGGCCTATCTGGGCGGCTTTTACGCGGCATCGCAAAAGATGGTGGCCGATGGGGCCTTGATCGCAGGTGAAGGGCTTGGCCCGGTGGAGACCGCCACATCCCTTCGCATTCGCGGTGGCAAGGTGGAAACCATGGATGGCCCCTTTGCCGAAACGCGCGAACATCTGGGCGGGTTCTATCTGATCGACGTGCCGGATCTGGATGCGGCGCTGGCCTATGCCGCCAGCTTGCCGACCGCACCCTTGGGCACGGTCGAGGTGCGCCCGGTGATGATCTATGACGACGCAAGCGGCGCTTGAGGCCGTCCTGCGGCAGGACCGGGGGCGGCTTCTGGCCGCCCTCATCGCGCGCTGCCGGGATTTTTCGCTGGCGGAAGAGGCGCTGCAAGAGGCGGCGCTGTCAGCCCTGACGCTTTGGCAGCGCGGCACACCTGCCAATCCCACGGCATGGCTGCTGCGCGTGGCCAGCCGCAAGGCCATCGACCGCCTGCGCCATGGCCAGCGCGGAGCACTGGTGCGCGAGACCTTGGAACGCCTCTCGCAGTTTGAGGGCGACGCCCCCGAAGACATCCCCGATGACCGCCTGCGCCTGATCTTCACCTGCTGCCATCCGGCGCTGGAGCCGAAATCGCAGGTGGCCCTGACCCTGCGCACGGTGTGCGGTCTGACCACCGCCGACATCGCCCGCGCGTTTCTGGATGCCGAGCCCACGATGGGACAGCGCCTGTCCCGCGCCAAGGCCAAGATTGCCAAGGCGGGCATCCCCTTTGCCGTGCCGGGGCCAGAGGTCTGGGCCGACCGTCTGGATGCGGTGCTGACCACGGCCTATCTCATTTTCACCACCGGCTACTCCGCCGGGCCGGATGAGCCGCGCGATCTTTGCGCCGAGGCGATCTTTCTGACGCGTCTCGTCAACCACCTGCGCCCCGCCGAGGCCGAGGTTGAGGGGGCGCTTGCCCTGATGCTGCTGACCCACGCCCGCCGCGCTGCGCGCCATGGGGCAGGGGCGACCATCCCCCCCGCCGCGCAGGACCGCAGCTTGTGGGATGCCCGCCACGTGGAGGAAGGCCGCGCCCTGTTGCAGTCCGCCTTTGCCCGCCGCCGCCCCGGCCCGTTTCAGATCAAGGCCGCCATCGCCGATTGCCATATGGCAGACCCCGGCCCGGATTGGCCGCAGATCACGGCGCTTTACGATGTGCTGTGGCGGATGGAACCTACACCCGTGGTGGCGCTGAACCGCGCGGTGGCGCTGGCTGAAACCGGGGATGCTGCGGCTGCCTTGGCCTTGGTGGACAGCCTGTCCGGGGTGCTGGCTGACTATCAGCCGTTCCACGCGGCACGGGCGGCGCTGTTGGCACGGATGGGGCGGTTGGCCGAGTCGCACGCAGCCTATGACCTGGCGATCCGCGATGCTGCCACTGCACAGGATGCCGCTTTCCTGATCTTGGCGCGTCAAAAGCTGCCCTCAGGTGGGCAAAGCTGAAACAATGCCGCAAAAACAAAAAAAAGGCCGAGCAGAAGCTCGGCCCAAGTCCAACAGGGAGGTACGAGGCAGCAAGAGAAACTCGATCACTGCCTCGCCGCCCGATTTAGGGACTGGCGCTTTATTGTGCAAGTGCGGCATGGGCTTTTGCATGTCATGGCCGCTATGCAAAGCGTGCATGGCTACACGCTTGCCGCCGTCAGGTTCCCGGCGGCGCGCTGCCGCCCGCAGGTCCGCCCGACCCGATGAACGGTGTCAGTTCTGTTCGCGCTTGCGATACTTGAAGATTTCTTCTGACACGAATTCCCGAAAGGCCGCCACGCGCTTGGAATGGCGCAGTTCTTCAGGATAGGCCAGAAAGACCGGCACCTCACCGCTTTCCAGATCGGGCAGGACGCGGATCAGATGCGGGAAATCTTCGGTGATGTAATCGGGCAGAACCCCGATGCCGATGTGGTTCAGGACGCCCTGCAACACGCCAAAATAGTTGTTCACCGTCAGGGTGGACGGAATGTCATTGGCCATCAGGTCCTGCACCAGACTGGCCCCCGCCGCGACCTGCGCTGTGCCGGGGTGCTGGCAGATCAGCCGGTGGCTGGCAAAATCCGCCATCGACACCGGGGTGCCATTTTGTTGCAGATACTCAGGCGTTGCATAAAGCCGCATGCGGATGTTCATCAGGCGCTTGCGGATCAGGTCGGCCTGTGACGGTTCCTTCATGCGGATCGCCACATCCGCCTCACGCATCGGCAGGTCGAGCACGCGTTCTTCCAGCATCAGGTCGATCTTCAGGCCGGGATATTTCTGATACAGCGTCGCCAAGCGCGGCGCGAGCCAGAGCGTGCCGAACCCCATGGTGGTGGTGACGCGCAATTCCCCCAGCACCTCATCTTCCGAGTCGCGGATGCGGGCGGCGGTGGCGTCCAGACGCTTGATCATCTGGGTGGTGGCATCGAACAAAAGTTCGCCCTGTTCAGTCAGGATCAGGCCCCGCGCGTGGCGGTGAAACAGCGTGACGTTCAGGCTTTCCTCAAGCGCGCGGATCTGGCGGCTGACGGCGGATTGCGACAGATGCAGCACATCGCCCGCATGCGTCAGGCTGCCCTTGTCGGCCACCGCGTGAAAGATGCGTAACTTATCCCAGTCCATTCTTGCCCTCTGCGCAAACTGCGCCCACCGTGAACGCTTACCATAGTCGCGCCTATGTAAGGGCAAATCTTGGCTTGTAAACGTATGGAAACCCATAAAAACGGCTGGAAAACCACCGATGCCGCGATTGCATGCGCAACTTTGGCGTGTCTGCCGGTCCAGCAGGCGGGCTTCGGCCCTTTCGCGGGGCGTGCAAGCGGCCTATGATCGGGCGCACCGCAGCGCGGCAGCAAGGGCAGAACCGGACGTAGCGCCGGAACAGAAGGATAACAGGCATGGCAGTCGGGATTTTCGATTCGGGTCTGGGCGGGTTGACGGTGCTGGATGCCGTGGCGCGCCGCCTGCCAGAGGTGCCCTTTGTCTATTTCGGCGACAACGCCCATGCGCCTTATGGGGTGCGGACGCATGACGACATCTTCAACCTGACCTGCGCGGCGGTAGAGCGGCTCTGGGCCGAAGGATGCGATCTGGTCATCCTCGCCTGCAACACGGCCTCGGCGGCCGCGCTGAAACGGATGCAGGAAACCTGGGTGCCTGCCGACAAGCGCGTGTTGGGCGTGTTCGTCCCGCTGATCGAGGCGCTGACCGAACGGCAATGGGGCGACAACTCCCCCCCGCGTGAGGTTGCGGTGAAGCATGTGGCGCTGTTTGCCACGCCTGCCACTGTGGCAAGCCGCGCGTTTCAGCGTGAGTTGGCCTATCGCGCCATCGGGGTGGATGTCGAAGCGCAACCCTGCGGCGGGGTGGTCGATGCCATTGAGCAGGGCGATGAGATTCTGGCCGAAGCGCTTGTGCGGTCCCACGTGGATGCCCTAAAACGCCGCATGCCGCAGCCCGAGGCCGCGATCCTTGGCTGCACGCATTACCCCTTGATGGAGAAGGCGTTCCAAGAGGCGCTGGGGCAGGGGGTCAAGGTCTATTCCCAAGCCAATCTGGTGGCGGAGTCCTTGGCCGATTACCTGACGCGGCGACCGGAGTTTGTCGGCAAGGGGACGGTGTCCAAGTTCCTGACCACCGGCGATGCACGATCCGTGTCCGACCGCGCGACGCAATTCCTGCGGCGAAGGGTTGTGTTTGAGGGGGCGTGAGGGGGGCTAACCATACGTTAACCAAGCGTGCTGCAAGATGGCCGGGATCGGTCATTTAGTGTAGTAACGAAAATGCGGATAGAGTATGATCCAGTGAAGCGCACTGAGACCTTGGCGCTGCGCGGGATCGACATGGCGAAGGCGGGGGAGGTTCTTTCTGGCCCCACCATCACCTTTGAGGATGTCCGGTTCGACTATGGCGAGCCGCGCTTCCTTTCGGTCGGATTCATTGGCAGCCGAATGGTTATCGTCGCGTGGCCCCCGCGCGGCGACATCCGCCGCATCATCAGCATGAGGAAGGCAAATGACCGAGAACGCGCACGATATGGACAAGACCTCCGCGATCTTGCCGGAAGATGACGACCCCGCGTCGCGGCCGGATGATGATATTCCCGATATGTCCACACCCTATTGGACCGAACGTTTCGACAAGGCCATCGTCACGCGCGGCCGCCCCAAAGCAGAGGTGACCAAGATCAGCACCACGCTCCGGCTGGACGCTGAGGTATTGGCCGCCTTCAAGGCCGAGGGTCCGGGTTGGCAATCCCGCATCAACGCCGCACTCCGGCGGGCGGTGGGGCTCTAGCCGATCTTCCCGAACAGTCGCGCGGGGCACGTGACCCAAATTTGTCGATGCTCAATCATCCTCGGATGTGCAAGTCACTCTTGGCATGTGCCGCAATGCGTCTTGTTGTAAGCGTGGGGCTTGCAATTCAGTTAAACGCGATGCAACCTTTAGGTGCGATGTGTAACTTGAGGCAAGATAATGCGTGTCTTCGTGAGTTGGTCAGGTGATCGAAGTCGTCATGTAGCTCTTTTGTTGAAAGAGTGGTTAAGTTGTGTGGTTCAGGCATGCCAACCCTGGATTTCTGCGCGTGATATAGAGCGTGGCGCTCTATGGTTTAGTGAAATATCAGAGCAGCTTCGTGAAACATCGGTGGGGATAATCTGCCTTACGGCGGAAAATAAAGACAAGCCATGGATTCTTTTTGAAGCTGGAGCTCTGGCAAAAGGAGTTCACTCAGCGAGGGTCTGCACCTTTCTTATTGACCTAGAAACTTCGGATATTGGCGATCCGCTTGCGCAATTCAACCATACAAAGCCAACTCATGACGATCTCTATCTTTTGGTAAAGACGGTTAACTCAAGCGTCGGGCAGCAGGGTTTGTCGGATGATATTCTACGCTCAGTTTTTGAGACGTATTGGCCGAAATTTGAAGAGAAATTTCTTGAAATCATTAATAATACTGAGAGTTCTTCGATAAAGTCGGAGCCGAGGCCACAAAACGAGGTTTTAAATGAGATATTGGATAATACAAGAATGCTCGCTTCGCGAGTGAGACGGCTTGAAGCCGAGATTGGTTCAACAAGTAGCTCTCGATTTTCCGAAAGACACCTTGTTGGCGGGCGCGAGTATAATTTGAGTGCCTGGGAGGCGCGCCGAAAGATAGGTGATTATTTGGCGTCCGGTGTGGAGCCCAGTGTAATACATGAAATAATGAAGGATGATGCACCTGCGACGTTTATTCGCAGTAGTATACTTAACTGGCTCGATGAAGCAAAAAATAAGGCAAAGCCAACCCTTGCAGACCTACTTGGTGAACTGGGAGCCAAGCCGAACGAGGATTGAGCTCTGTTCAATGCGCGCCAAAGCAGCCCTATGTTCAATAGAGGTTGATCATTTTTTTGGATTGCCGTCATCTGAAAGGTCAATTTGGAAACGGTAGCGTTTCGATCTTTATCCGATCAAGTGTCATCCCCCTTGCCCTCCGCCCCCTTTTCCCGCATCACACGCGCGCCCAGACTGGGCGCATCCACACACAGGGGGGCATCCCATGACCGCTAATGTCGCCATCCTCGGGGCTTCGGGCTATACGGGGGCCGAACTTGTCCGGCTGATCGCCACCCATCCGGGGCTGCGGATCACGGCGCTTTCGGCGGATCGCAAGGCCGGGATGCAGATGGCAGAGGTGTTTCCCTTTCTGCGCCACCTCGATCTGCCGCGCTTGACCAAGATTGATGAGATTGATTTTTCCTCCATCGACCTGTGCTTTTGTGCGCTGCCGCATGCCACGACGCAGGCGGTGATCAGCCAGCTTCCCCGCACGCTGAAGATCGTGGACTTGAGCGCCGATTTCCGGCTGCGCGACCCGGCAGAGTATGAAAAGTGGTATGGCCAGCCCCATGCCGCCATCGACCTGCAACAAGAGGCCGTCTATGGCCTGACCGAGTTCTACCGCGATGACATCCGCGCGGGCCGTCTGATCGCGGGCACGGGCTGCAATGCGGCGACGGGCCAATATGCGCTGCGTCCGCTGATCGCGGCGGGGGTGATTGATATCGATAACATCCTGATCGACCTCAAGGCCGGGGTCTCTGGGGCAGGGCGGTCCTTGAAGGAAAACCTGCTGCATGCCGAATTGTCGGGCGGCACGCACAGCTATTCTGCGGGCGGCAAGCATCGGCACTTGGGCGAGTTTGATCAGGAATTCTCAAAGATCGCCGGGCGTCCGGTGCATATCCAGTTCACGCCGCACCTTCTGCCGATGAACCGGGGCATCCTTGCCACCACCTATGTCAAGGGCGACCCCCGCGCCGTGCATGACGCTTTGACCACCGCTTATGCGGATGAACCGTTCCTCAGGGTGCTACCCTTTGGCGCACTCCCCTCGACACGCGACATCGCGGGGTCCAACTTCTGCCATATCGGGGTGATCGGTGACCGTCTGCCGGGGCGTGCCGTGGTGATCGCGGTCTTGGACAATCTGACCAAGGGCTCGTCCGGTCAGGCGATCCAGAACGCCAACCTGATGCTGGGGATAGAGGAAACGGCGGGCCTGATGATGGCCCCCGTCTTCCCGTAAGGAGACGACATGGCCGGGTTGAAGAACCTCAAGAAACGTCGGCGGGTGCAGCTCATCGCCTTTCTGGCCGGGATGCTGACGGTGGGAACCTTTGGCATCTGGATGGTGATGCCAGCGGATGCCATCAACTTCTTCCGCTCGCCGACTGAGGTGGTCACAAAGCCCCCGGCGCAGGGCGAGGTGTTCCGCATCGGCGGCCTTGTGGAAAAGGGCAGCATCATCCGGGGGCAGGGGGAGACGATCACCTTCAAGGTCACCGACACCAAGACCGAAATCCCGATCAGCTATACCGGCGTTCTGCCGGACTTGTTTTCCGAAGGCACCGGCATGGTGGCGACGGGTGTGATGGATAACGGTGTTTTCGTTGCCAGCGAAATCCTCGCCAAACATGATGAGACCTATAAGCCCAAGGAAGTGGTGGATGCCCTGAAGGCCCAAGGCATCGACATCACGGACGTCGAGCACAGCAACTGACCGCGCGCCTTGGCAGGCGGGCGTTAATCCCGCCGCCGCAGCCTTGCCCCCTTGAACCAAAGGGGGTGCCATGAAAACCATCAGACAACTGGCCGAGGACATCGTCGCCCGCGAGGGCGGCTTTGTCGATGATCCCGACGATCCGGGCGGGGCCACCAACCACGGGGTCACCATCCACACGATGCGGCGTCTGGGGCTGGACCTGACCCGCGATGGCACCGTGGACACCGCCGATGTGCGGGCGCTGACCCGCGCGCAGGCGGTGGATATCTTCGTCGATCGCTACTTTACCCGTCCCGGTCTGGGCGGCTTGCCCGAGATGCTTCAACCTTCGGTCTTTGACATGCA
>NKIT01000045.1:16658-25877 GCA_002256185.1 Rhodobacteraceae bacterium PARR1
GATATCTTCGTCGATCGCAACTTTACCCGGCCCGGTCTGGGCGGCTTGCCCGAGATGCTGCAACCTTCGGTCTTTGACATGCAGGTGAATGCCGGGGCGAACGCCATCACGATTCTGCAAAAGCTGCTGACCGCGATGGGCTTTCCCTGCAAGGCCGATGGCGCTTTGGGGCCGCAAACCCTTGCGGCGGCCAAGACGGCGGCGGCGCGTGCGCCGGATCATCTCGCCGATGCCTACGGGATCGCGCGGCGCAACTTCTACTACGCGCTTGGCGATGCCCGCCCTGCCAGCCGCAAATTCGCCCGTCGCCGTGATGGTGGCAAAGGCGGCTGGATCACGCGGGCCGAAGAGTTCATCGCACCCCGTTACCACCTGAGCGACGCACAACACCGGGAAAGGGTCAAAGCATGGGCCTGATCAGCGCGATTTTCGGCAATCCCGGCACGGTGCAGGCCGTGGCCGGTGGCGTGGCGCAGGTGGCAGAGGTGTTCACCCCGTCCGCCACCCGCAGGATGGAGCTATCGGCCGAGGCGCAGACCGCCGCCTTGGCGCAACTGGGCGCAGAGTATCAACTTGCGCCGCAGGGCTGGTTTGACCGTTTCGTGAATGGGCTGAACCGTTTGCCGCGCCCCTTGCTGGCCTTTGGCACGATTGGGCTTTTCGCCTATGCGATGGTGGACCCCTTGTCTTTTGCCCAGCGGATGGTCGGCTTGAATGCGGTGCCGGAACCCCTTTGGTGGCTGTTGGGTGCAGTGGTGGCCTTCTATTTTGGCGCGCGGGAGACGCATTACTTCCGCAATCGCGCCGTGGCCGTGCCGCCGGAATTGTCCACGCCAACCCCCGTGCAAGGCGAGGACACCTCCATACCAACCGCGCCCGCAGGCGATGTGAACGACAATCCTGCCCTTGCCGATTGGCGCGCGACAGTACGCTGATTACTGGACGCTGAACGCGCGAAACCCTTGCGAAACCTTGACCTGTCCGGTGCCCTCTGGCATTGCCCAAGGGGACTGGACAGGACTTGATCAAATGAATCTCTTTTCCGACATCCGCGACCTGGTGATCGCATCGCTTGGCGAAATGGCCGGTGAAGGCACCTTGCCCAAAGGGTTGGACCTGACGGCGGTGGCGGTAGAGCCGCCGCGCGATGCCGCACATGGCGATATGGCCACCAATGCCGCGATGGTGCTGGCCAAACCCGCAGGCCTGCAACCCCGCGTGATTGCCGAAGCCCTTGCCGCCAAGCTGATGGCCGATCCGCGCATTGATGGTGCCGATGTGGCTGGGCCGGGGTTCCTGAACCTGCGGCTTGCACCTGCGCTTTGGCATGGTCTGGTGCGGTCGGCCCTGATGCAGGGGACCGACTTTGGCCGGTCGAACATCGGGGCGGGGCTGAAGGTGAATGTGGAGTTCGTCTCGGCCAACCCCACCGGGCCGATGCATGTCGGCCATACCCGTGGCGCGGTGTTCGGCGATGCCTTGGCGCGGCTGTTGGCCTTTTCCGGCTGGGATGTGACGCGGGAATATTACATCAACGACGGCGGCGCGCAGGTCGATGTGCTGGCGCGATCCGCCTATGAACGCTACCGGCAGGCGCTGGGGCTGGAGCCTGCCATTGTCGAAGGCCTTTACCCCGGAGATTATCTGATCCCGGTCGGTGAGGCGCTGAAAGCCAAGTACGGCGACAGCCTGCTGAACCAGCCCGAACAGGTCTGGCTGCATGATGTGCGCGATTTCGCCACCGGGATGATGATGGCGATGATCCGCGACGACCTGAAGATGCTGGGCGTCGAGATGGATGTGTATTCGTCGGAAAAGGCGCTCTATGGCACCGGCGAGATCGAGGCCGCAATCCAGACCCTGCGCGACATGGACCTGATCTATGAAGGCACGCTGGAACCGCCAAAAGGCAAAGAGCCCGAAGATTGGGAACCGCGCGTTCAGACCCTGTTCCGTTCCACCGCGCATGGCGATGATGTGGATCGCCCGGTGCAGAAATCGGACGGCGCTTGGACCTATTTCGCCCCCGACATCGCCTATCACCACAACAAGGTCAAACGCGGCTTTGACCAGTTGATCGACATCTTCGGTGCCGATCACGGCGGCTATGTCAAGCGGATGAAGGCGGCGGTCTCGGCCCTGTCAGGCGGCCGCGTGCCCTTGGACATCAAGCTGATCCAATTGGTGAAGCTTTACAAGAACGGCGAGCCGTTCAAGATGTCCAAGCGCGCAGGCACCTTTGTCACCCTGCGCGATGTGGTGGAACAGGCCGGGGCCGATGTGACCCGCTTTGTCATGCTGACGCGCAAGAACGATGCGGCGCTGGATTTCGACTTTGACAAGGTGCTGGAGCAGTCCAAGGACAACCCGGTCTTTTACGTGCAATACGCCAATGCGCGGGTGAATTCCGTGATGCGCCGTGCGCGCGATGCCGGCGTGGCGGTGGATGACGCCACGCTCGCCGCCGCCGATCTGGGCCATCTGGGACATGAGGCCGAACTGACGATGGCCAAGAAAATCGCCGAATGGCCGCGTCTGGTCGAGATTGCCGCGCGCAACAACGAACCGCATCGGGTGGCGTTCTACCTTTACGAACTCGCCTCTGACTTGCACGGGTTGTGGAACCGGGGCAATGACGATGCCTCTTTGCGCTTTGTGCAGGATGATCCGGGCATCACACAGGCGAAAATCGCGCTTGCACGGGCCGTTTCCGTTGTCATTTGCGCAGGTCTTGGTATTCTTGGCGTCACTCCGGTCGAGGAAATGCGCTGATCCAACAGCGACCGTCCGGCGTGAACAGGCAAGACAGCGGGAAGGGGCGGCCTCTGGGGCGCTCTGAACCCGCGGCGGGGCAGAGCATGGCAGACGCGGACTACGACGATTTTGACGCCGGGTATGGTGAGACCGTGCCCGCCTTTCTGTCACCCTCGCGCCTGTCGCGGATGATCCATATCGGCGGCGCGGTGGCGTCGGTCGGCTTGGTCGTCTGGCTGGCGCTTTGGGGCTATGACGCGGCCGTACGCGGCGCGCATGGCGTGCCAGTGATCGCGGCGTCAAAAGAGCCGATGCGCATCCAACCCGAAAATCCGGGCGGTGAGGTGGTGGATCACCAAGGCCTTGCCGTCAACGAAATTGCTGCCATCGGCGTTGCGGCCCCGCCCGCCGACAGGCTGATGCTGGCCCCGCCGCCCGTCGAATTGACGGATCAGGATGTGGCAGGTCTGACCGATCCTTCGGCCCCCGTGCCCGACGCGACCACGGCAATGGCCGCTGCCGCCATCCTGCCTGCCGATGGGCTTGCGCCAATGCCGGACCCGGTGGACCCGCTGGCCGCGCAGGTTGCGGCGTTGTCAGACACGGCCTTGGCCAATCCCGCAGCCCCGGTGATGCCTGCCGCCGAAGTCCAGACCGATGATGCCGTCGCCGCCGCATTGGCCGAGGCGTTGTCGAACGACACGCTGACCGAAGATGTGGTGGCGATGGATGCGACGCTGTCGCCCGATGCGGTGATCGTGCCCGCCTCTGCCGCGACCCGTCCGCGTGCCCGTCCGGAAAGTGCGCCCTTGCCGTCAGAGCTTGGCGTTGACGGTCAGGCCGCGCTGCCGGTGACAGAGATTGACCCCGCCACCCTGACCGCAGGCACGCGCCTTGCGCAATTGGGGGCATTCGATTCGCCCGAACAGGCGCGGTCGGAATGGGTGCGGATGGGCAATGCCTATGCCGATCTGATGCTGGGCAAGGCGATGGTGATCCAATCCGCCACCAGCGGCGGGCGCAGCTTCTATCGTCTTCGCGCGGCGGGGTTTGAGGGTGAGGATGCTTCGCGCGATTTCTGCACCGAGATTGTCGAACGCAACGGCACCTGCATCCCGGTGGTGCACAGATGACGGCCATCGGGTCAGGGGCGGCGATCTTTGGCTGTGCCGGGCCGGTGCTGTTGCCGGAAGAGCGCGATTTCTTCCGCGACTATGATCCCTTTGGCTTCATCGTCTTTGCCCGCAACATCGAAACCCCCGATCAGGTTCGCCGCCTGACGGGTGATCTGCGCGCCGCAGTTGGGCACGATGCCCCCATTCTGGTGGATCAGGAAGGCGGGCGGGTGCAGCGCTTTCGCGCGCCGCATTGGCGTGAATGGTTGCCGCCCTTGGATCAGGTGACGCTGGCCGGGGCAGGGGCCGTGCGGTCGATGTGGCTGCGCGCGCGCATCATCGCGGATGAATTGCGCGCCGTGGGCGTTGACGCCAACTGTGCCCCCTGTGCCGATATTGCCGGCGATGCCACGCATCCCTTTTTGCGCAACCGTTGTTACGGCTCTGACGCCGCCACCGTCACCGCCATGTCGCGCGCCGTGGCGGATGGCTTTCTGGCCGGGGGTGTGTTGCCTGTGGCCAAGCACCTGCCCGGACATGGCCGCGCCACGCAGGACACGCATCACGACCTGCCCACGGTCACGGTGGATGCCGAAACGCTGACCGCCACCGACTTTGCCCCCTTTGCCGCGCTGGCCGATCTGCCGATGGCAATGACCGCGCATATCATCTTTGCCGCGCATGACCCCGACCATCCGGCCACGCAATCGCCCGTCATGATCGACGTGATCCGGCGTCAGATCGGCTTTCAGGGTCTGTTGATGACCGATGACCTGAACATGGATGCCTTGGCGGGCGACCTGAGCCAACGTACCGCGCGGTCACTGGCGGCGGGCTGTGACATCGCCTTGCATTGCAAGGGCGATTTCGATCAGATGCAGGCCGTCGCCACTGCCGCAGGGGATATGCGCGACGACACCCGCACCCGCGCTATTGCCGCGCTTGCCCAACGCCGCACCCCCGATCCCGCAGAGATCGCCGCGCTGGAGGAGGAGTTGACCCGCCTCATGTCCGGTGCTGCGGATGGCTGAGGATGACTGGTCCACGCCAGAACGCCTCGCCCCCGCCGACCGAATGGCGGCAGAGGCGCTGATCGTCGATGTGGACGGGTTTGAAGGGCCGCTTGACCTGCTCTTGACCCTCTCGCGCACGCAAAAGGTGGACCTGCGCCGGATTTCCGTGCTGCAACTGGCAGAGCAATACCTCGGCTTTGTGGAAAAAGTCCGCGCCTTGCGGATTGAACTCGCCGCCGATTATCTGGTGATGGCGGCGTGGCTGGCGTTCCTGAAATCCCGCCTGCTGCTGCCCCCTGATCCCACTGACGATGGCCCCAGTGCCGAAGACCTCGCCGCGCATCTGGCCTTTCAGTTGGAACGCCTGTCGGCGATGCGCGAGGCCGCCGCCCGGCTGATGGCGCGGGACCAGTTGGGGCGCGATTTCTTTGCCCGTGGTGCCCCGGATGCCGTCACCCGCCATCGCACGGTGACCTATAGCGCCACCCTTTTGGACCTGATGCGCGCCTACGCCCGCATCCGCACCAAGGACGAATTCCGCCCCTTCGTGATGGACCGCAACCACGTCTTCACCCCCGAACAGGCGATGGAGCGGATGCGCGGCCTGATTGGCTATGCGGGCGATTGGTCCGATCTGGTCGGGTTTCTGCCCGAAGGCTGGGACACCAATCCGATGCGCCGCCGCTCTGCCACTGCTGCGCATTTCGCCGCCGTGCTTGAACTCGCCAAGCGCGGCCAGTTGGAATTGCGGCAAGGCGACACCTTCGCCCCGATCATGATCCGCCGGAAAGAGCCATGACCGCCCCTATCGAACAAAGCCTGTTCGACGCCCCCCCCATCGCGGAACAGGAACGCATGGTTGAGGCGATCCTTTTTGCCGCCATCGACCCTGTCACCGTGGCCGAACTGACCGCCCGCCTGCCGCATGGCTGCGACGCTGCCGAGGCGCTGGCTTACCTGCGTAAACGCTATGAAGGGCGCGGCGTGCATGTGGTGCGTGTGGGGGACGGATGGGCCTTTCGCACCGCGCCTGACCTGGGCCACCTGATGCAAAAGGAAACGGTGGAGCAGAAAAAGCTTTCCCGCGCCGCGATCGAGACCTTGGCCATCATCGCCTATCACCAGCCGGTAACGCGGGCCGAGATCGAAGAAATCCGCGGTGTCGCCGTGTCGCGTGGCACGGTGGATCAATTGCTGGAACTGGAATGGATCAGGCTTGGCCGCCGGCGGATGACTCCGGGACGCCCGGTCACATTTGTGGTAACAGAGCGCTTTCTGGACCACTTCGGTCTTG
Source organism: Rhodobacteraceae bacterium PARR1 (assembly GCA_002256185.1). GTDB lineage: Bacteria > Pseudomonadota > Alphaproteobacteria > Rhodobacterales > Rhodobacteraceae > Paragemmobacter. The sequence continues at coordinate 22,835 of NKIT01000045.1, forward strand.
AATCCGCGCGTGACCTGCCCGGACTTAAGGAGTTGCGGGCGGCGGGCTTGCTCGACAACCGGCCCTTGCCGGGGGCGATGCAGAAACCAGATGACGATGACGACCAGCCGACAGGGCAGACCGAACTTTTTGAAGATTGAATGAGGGTGTGATGGACCGACTGATTCAGATGATCATCAACATGGTGATGCGCCGTGGCATCGACATGGCGATGAACAAGGGCGCTGACCTGATGGTCGGGCGCGGCAAAAGCCCCGAAGAGATGACGCCCGAAGAACGCATGCAGGCCAAACAGGGCCGCCAAGCCGCCAAGCGCATGAAACAGGCGATGAAGATCGGGCGGCGGTTCTGACTAGCGAAACTGCTTGGCCAGTTTCAGACCCTGGCCTTGATAGTTGGATTTGATCGCCTGCCCATACAGGGTTTCAGGCCGGTCTTGCATATGCTCATAAACCAGCCGCCCGACGACCTGCCCGTGTTCCAGCACGAAGGGCGCTTCGTGGCAGCGCACCTCAAGCACGCCGCGTGATCCGGCCCCGCCTGCGGCGGCATGACCGAAACCGGGGTCAAAGAAGCCCGCGTAATGCACCCGGAATTCGCCGACCATCGCCAGATAGGGCGCCATTTCGGCGGCGTAATCGGGCGGGATTGTCACAGCCTCACGGCTGACGAGGATGTAGAACGCGCCGGGATCGAGGATGATCTTGCCATCGCGGGTGCGGATATCCTCCCAGAACTCAGTCGCCGGGTAGTGGCCGATGCGATCAAGGTCGATCACCCCGGTGTGGGGTTTGGCGCGGTAGCCAACCAGATCGCCCGCACCGGGCGACAGGTCCACCGAAAAGCCCAAGCCCTCGGAAATCACCGCCTCACCGCTGACCAGCGACTCACGCGCATGCAGGGCGGTCAGTGCTGCATCATCCAGCACCGCCTGACCGCTGCGGAAACGGATCTGGTTCAGCCGCATGCCGGGACGGACAAGAACCGAAAAGGACCGGGGGCACACCTCGGCATAAAGGGGGCCGTGATAGCCTTCGGGGATGCGGTCAAATTCGGTGCCGCCATCGGTGATCGTCCGCGTCAGCAGGTCCAACCGCCCCGTTGAGGATTTGGCATTCGCCACCGCCGTCAGACCTGCGGGCAGGGCAAGACGCTCCATCAAGGGGATGACATAGACGCAACCCTTTTCCAGCACGGCCCCTTGCGTCAGGTCCACGCGGTGCATCTCGAACTCGGCCACGCGGTCCGCCACGGACCGGCCATGCCCGGCAAGGAACGACGCCCGCACGCGGTAAGCCACGGTGCCTAGCCGCAGGTCCAGACTGGCAGGTTGCACCTGTGCGTCGATGATCGCGGGATCAGCAGTGATGGCCCCCTGTGCAATCATCTCACGCAGGGCCTGTGAGGGCAGAACGCCGATCTTGGTCATGCTCTCACCCCTTTGTGCGCCATGCTTGGCCCTGAAACAGGAACCGCCCGCGCTGCCGTTGGGCAGGCGGGCGGTTTCTCACATGGTCGGGCCGGAGAGATTCGAACTCTCGACCTTCCGCCCCCCAGACGGACGCGCTAACCAGGCTGCGCCACGGCCCGACGATGTGGGGCGATACATACTGATATTCCGGGCAGGGGCAAGCGGGAAAGCGCAACTTTCCGACCCGTTCAGCGCGGCTTTTTCCGCGCGCCTTCGACCAGCCGCGCCCGCAGCGCAGCGATCCGCGCCGACAGCGGCAAAAGCGCGTCGGGATGGGGCAAGCCGCCCGCGCGCTGTGCCTGACGCAACCGCGCCGCGATCAGGCCGCGTGCAGACGAGGACACCGATTCGAGCGGGATTTCAGGTGGTTGCGGGGCAGGGCTCACCAAGGCGGCAGGCGGTGCCGGAGGGGCGTTGTCCTGTTCGGGGGCGGCATCAAGATCAAACAGGTCGCGGCGCACGGGTGGTTTCTCCTCGGCCGCGCGGGCGGCGTCTTTCTGGGCCAGCACAGCCTCAAGCGCGATGATCTGCGCTGTTTCGATCTGCGCGGTTTCCGGGGCGTCGTCGGGCATGTCGGCCACGGGTCCAAGCGCTGCGGCAAGCTGTGCTTCAATGCTGTCCTCAGCCTCTGACAACTCTGGCACCGACAAATCTGCGGCAGACAGGCCCGCAACGTGACGGATGCCCTGTTCACGCAGCACCTTTTGCACGCCGCGGATCGTCATGCCCTCATCATGCAAGAGCCGCCGGATGCCCGCCAGCAGGGCCACATCCCCCGGACGATAATAGCGCCGCCCGCCCGCGCGCTTTACGGGGCGCACCTGCGGAAAGCGCGTCTCCCAGAACCGCAGCACATGGGCCGGGGTTTCCAGAAGATCGGCCACCTCGCTGATCGTGCGAAAGGCGTCGGGCGACTTTTCCATCCGGGCCGGATGTCCTTATTTCTTGGAACCTGCGGCGACGCGGTCCTTCATCAGATGCGACGGGCGGAAGGTCAGCACCCGGCGCGGGCTGATCGGCACCTCATCCCCGGTCTTGGGATTGCGGCCCACGCGCGCCGCCTTGTCCCGGACCGAGAAGGTGCCGAAGGAGGAAATCTTGACCGTTTCCCCCGTGGCCAGCGCGTCCGACATATGCTGCAACACGCTTTCGACAAGCTGCGCGCTTTCGTTGCGCGACAGGCCCACTTCACGCAAGACGGCCTCGCTCAGGTCCATCCGCGTCAAGGTCTTTTCGCCCATGTCTGTTTCCCCCCGGGGTTATATTTTCAGGGAAGGATGGGGCGAATGGATTCCTGAGTCAATATCAACCACTTGTGGCGGTATTTTCATCAAGATTACCAGCGCAGGACGACTGATCCCCATGCAAGCCCGCCACCGATGGCTTCGGTCACCACAAGGTCACCCTGCTTGATCTGGCCGCGCGCCTTGCCCACCGACAGCGCCAGCGGAATAGAGGCCGCCGAGGTGTTGCCGTGGTCCTGCACCGTCACCACGACACGATCCATCGACACTTGCATGCGTTTGGCGGTGCCTTCGCTGCTGCGGATATTGGCCTGATGCGGCACGATCC
>NKIT01000046.1:0-11158 GCA_002256185.1 Rhodobacteraceae bacterium PARR1
CCAGGGCGAGGCCTTCATGTCCTCGAAGGTGGAACGCACCACCACCTTCACCTCGTCGGCGCCCATGCGGCGGGCCGAGCGGCAGCAGTCCATGGCGGTGTTGCCGCCACCCAGCACGATGACGCGCTTCTTCACCGTGGTGACGTGTCCGAACGACACCGACGCCAGCCAGTCGATGCCGATGTGGATGCTGCCGGCGGCGGCGTCCCAGCGGCCGGGGATCGGCAGGTCGCGCCCACGCGGTGCGCCGCAACCCACGAAGACGGCTTCCCAAGGCTCGGCCAGCAGGCCCTTCATCGATTCAATGCGGTGACCGCCCTTGAACTCGACACCCTGGTTGATGATGTAGCCGACCTCTTCGTCGATCACCGCCTCGGGCAGGCGGAAGCGCGGCACCTGGGTGCGCATGAAGCCGCCGGCCTTGGGGTCGCCATCGAACACGGTGACGGCATAGCCCTGGTTGGCCAGATCGCGCGCCACGGTGAGTGAAGCCGGGCCGCCCCCTACGCAGGCCACACGCTTGCCATTGCGCGGCTGCGGGCGCGGGCAGGGCAATGCCGGCAAGCACGATGGCCGCCAGACCCATGCCCGGGCGCCCCCAGCGCGGACGCCAAACTGCGCGCTTCATACCGTGGCCGACCATTCCATCCATCTCCGCCAAAACCGGGCTTTGAGCCGGGGCATATCCATCATCGCGCTAAGCGTTTCGCTCACCATCGCCGGTGTCTTAACCCCGGCATGGTTGATTTCCCGTAAAGCATGGTCGCCCGAGGCACCCAGCATCGGCCCGAGGCCCGCGCCGAAGGCGAGAAGGCGTTGCGGGGCGACGAGGCTCACGTGGTGCATCGTCACCGCGTCCATGCCGTCAGCGGCGAGCGCGGCGAGATCGGCCATCGGCGTGTGCGAGGGCAGCGTCGCAGCGATGTAGACCCGGCTTTCGTCCAGTCCCATTGCGGCGATGATGTTGGCCAGCAAGCGTCCCTCGGGGCCGGACAGCAGCGTTTCGCCGTCACCCGCTTCAGGGGCCGGGACGAGCACCATCAGCGCCGCGCCCGCATCCCCGCGCGGCGGCACACGGGCAAAGCCGGTGGAGGGCGAGAGGCCGGGCGCCTGCATCCAGAATGTGTGGAAAGCGGCCAAATCGGCAGGCGGCGAATCGCCCAGAAGATTGCGGCGCGGTGCGGCGGCAGGCTCGGGTGCGAGGGCCAGCGGCTTGATGTTGCGAGGCGCCGGCGCAACGCCCGATTGGGGCATCGACGAAGTCGCAGTCGACACCCGCCGCCTGCCACCAGGCAAGCGCCGCCTCGAATTCGCGCGCTAAGGTCAGGTCGGGGCGGGTCATTGGTGGGTCATGCTATCTAACGCAGGTCTTGACTGTCATCGCCCCCCTTAGCAAGTGAACGGGGAAGGCATATCGCCAGGCTGTGCGGCGTGCGCGGCAAATACCAACAAGGATCAGGAAAGCGCGATGAGCGAACGTGAATCAATGCCCTGCGATGTGGTGATCGTCGGCGGGGCCGTCATCGGATCGGCGGTCGCCTATTTCCTGAAGGCGAACCCGGATTTTCAAGGCTCTGTGCTGGTGGTCGAACGTGACCCGACCTATCGCCATGCCTCAACCTCGCTCTCTGCCGCGTCGATCCGCACGCAGTTTTCCAACCCGATCAACGTCAGGATCAGCCAATTCGGCACGCGTTTCATTCAGGATTTCGCCCGGACGATGCAGGTGGCAGGTGAGGCCGCGCCCGACCTGAACTTTCACCCCGGCGGCTATCTGTTTCTGGCCGGGACCGAGGCACAGGAACAAACCCTGCGCGAAAACCATGCGGTGCAGGTGGCCTGCGGTGCGGATGTTGTGCTGTGGGATCAGGCGGCGCTGCACCGCGCTTTCCCGCATCTGAATGTGGATGACATCCGCCTTGCCAGCTATGGCCGGTCGGGCGAGGGCTGGTTTTCCAACACCGGCCTGATGAACGGCTTTCGGGCCAAGGCACGGGAATTGGGGGCAGAGGTTGTCACGGATGAGGTTGTGGCCATCGGGCGCAGCGGCAACGCGGTGAATTCGGTCACGCTGAAATCGGGCGCGGTGATTGCGGCGGGCACTGGCGTCAACGCTTCGGGTCCGCGCGCGGCGCTGACGGCGCGGATGGCGGGGCTGAAGCGCACGCTTTTCGTCTTTGACTGCGCCCAAACGCCCGAAGGCAGCGCCACCGTCAACGCTGGCCGTCTGCCGCTGATGATTGATCCGTCTGGCGTGTTTTGCAGGCCAGAGGGGCGCTATTTCCTGTCGGGTGCTGCGCCTGTCGAAGACCCCGCCGTGGATTGGGATGATTTCGAACCCCGCTATGCTGAATTCGAGGATCAGGTCTGGCCAATGCTGGCCGCCCGGTCCCCGCAGTTTGAGGCGATCAAGGTCGTCAATCAATGGGCAGGCCATTACGATTTCAACGCGCTCGATCACAACCTGATCGTCGGGCGGCACCCAGAGGTGACGAATTTCGTCTTTGCCAACGGCTTTTCCGGGCATGGCCTGCAACAAGGCCCCGCCGCCGGGCGTGGCGTGTCGGAACTGATCACCTATGGCGGCTACCGCACGCTGGACCTGTCTGAAGTGGGATATGAGCGGATCGTCGAGAACCGCCCCTTCCTTGAAAAAGCGGTGATCTAAGGGCGGTCACTGCACCTTCAGCCGCACCTCACTCGCCCCGCCGCCAACCTTGCGGACTTCGATCTGCACCGGGATACGGTCCTTCATCGCCTGCACATGGCTGATGACACCGATCATCCGGCCCTGCGCCTGCAACCGCTCTAGCGCATCAATGGCAAGGTCGAGGCTGTCGGAGTCAAGCGATCCGAACCCTTCGTCGATGAACAGCGTCCCAGCCAAGGCGCCTTGGCTGCCCATCCCCGACAGGGCGAGTGCAAGCGACAGCGAGACCAAGAACCGCTCTCCGCCCGACAGCAGACGTGCAGGGCGGCGGTCCCCGGCCATATCGAGGTCAATCACCAAAAGCGCAAGGTCCGAGGCTGCGACTTCCAACTGATAGCGCGGTTTCAGGTCGTTCAGATGCAGATTGGCCCGTTCCACCAGCATCGCCAGCGTCACCGCCTGCGCGATCTGGGCGAAGCGGTCACCGCTGGCCGATCCCACGGCGTCATTCACCGCTTGCCATGTTTCCGCCGTTTGGCGGGCGGTGTCGATTTCAGTCTCTAGCCCTGCCAAAGCAAGGCTTGCCTGACGGTTTGCGTCCAGCCGTTCTGCGATGCGCCCTTGTTCTTCGGCACGGGTTGCTGTGGCGTTTTCAAGCGCGGTTTGCTGCGCCAAGAGATCGGTTTGTGGCACCTCGGGCGTGGCGTCAGACTGCAAGGTCACCAATTCGGCCTGCCGTTCGCGCAGGGCCCCCAGCGCCTCAACCTGTTCAGTCGTGGCAAGGGTCAGACGCTGGCGGCGGGTGGTCACATCCGACTCGGCGGCGGCGTGGAGGTCCAGCACGCGGTTCAAGGGCAGGTTTGCGGTGGCGCAGGCGGCGGCCAATGCAGACTCGGCGCGGGATTGGCGGTTGGCAGCAAGGGTTGCCGCCTCTGCCGCCTCTGTCGCCCCGCCGGACAAGGCGGCAAGGGCGGCGCGGGCATCGCCTTCGGCTTTTTGCGTTCGCTCCAGCAGGGTTTGCGCAGACTTGCGCGTTTCATTGTGCCGGGTGCGGTGGGTGGCGGTATCCTCTCCGCCCAACAAGGTTTGGCGTTCTGTGGAAAGGATGGACAGGCCGTCTTTGCGTTGGGAAAGACGTGTCGTCGCCTCTGCCTTTGCCCGCGCGGCGGCTGCGGTGGATTCTGCCGCCGTGGCGAGCAGCGGGGACAGGTCTGCCAGCGCGGCGCGATCCTGCGCCAGACGGTCGGTCAGGTCTTGCAGATGGATCACGCGGTCGCGCAGGCGGCCCAAGGCGGCACTGCCATTGGTGCCATAGGCATCGGGCCGGTCGCCAAAGCCCGCCATTGGGGGTGAAAGGCGCTCATCAATCCGGGCGATGTCCTGCGCGGCGTTGGGGATGGATTGATCCAGCGTCGCAAGGGCGGTTTGCGTGTCGCGGATGGCGTCGGATTTCGCGCGCTGCGCAGTTTCCGCCGTGGCAATCGCGGCGCGGGCGGTTTCAATGGTTTGGGTCGCCGTCAGGTGCTGGCGGTCCAACGCGGCCAACCGTGTTTGCGCATCGCTTGCCACCTGCCGCGCGTTTGCCAGATCATCGGCCAAGGCGTCCAAGCCCGCCACCGGGCCGCGCGGATCATCCGGCACGGTGCCATGACCGGCCAAGGCGTTGCGGGCGGCGGCAAAGGCCGCCTCAGCCTTTGCCACATCCGCCGATAGCTTGGGCGCGCGGGCGGTTTCCGCCTTGATCACCGCTTGCGCTTGGTCTTGCCGGGATTGCGCGGCCAAGGCCGACTGATGGGCGCGGTCGCGTTCCGCCTCGGCCCCTGTAAACCGTTCGCGCAGATCGGCGGCGAGGGCGGCAATCTGGCTGTCGGCCATCAAGGGATGGTCGGTCGCATGGCAGACGGGGCAGGGCTGGCCTGCGACCAGATGGCGGCGCAGATGCTCGGCTTCGCTTGAGGCGGCGGCGAGGGCGGATTGCGTCGGGCGGCGCAGGGCGTCGATCAGGCGCTCGGCCTCCGCCCTTTGACGGTTGGCGGTCTGGTGGTCGGCGGTCGCCTGCGCCACGCTGTCGGTGGCCGCCTTCAGCTTTTGCTGGTTGTCCAACAGGGCAAGGTCGGCATCGCGCACCATGGCCTGCGCTTGCCGCAGGCCTTGCAGATCAATCGCCGCCTGCGCCAGCCGTTGCAGCGCTGCGGCGGGGTCCGCGGCGCGCAGGGCATCGCGATCCGGGGCCAGCGCTGCCATGGTGTCATGCGCCTGCGCCATCCGGTCGCTGGCTGCGGTGATGTGCTGGGCAAGAGTCGCCAGCGCCGCGCGGTCATCGACGATGGTCAGGCGCTGCGCATCGCGGCGGGTGGTCATCGTGGCTAGCTGCACGGACAGGGCGATGCGGCTGTCCAAGCGTTCCTCGATCAGCGCCCAGTTTGCCAACAGGGATTGATGCCCCGGCTGCGTGTCCAAGGCGGCAAGGCGCTCGTTCACTGCCGCTTCAAGCGTGGTCTTGTCCCGCGTCAGGCTGGCCAATCGTTCCGCTGCCTTGGCCTGCGCATCTCCCAGACGGCCCATCTCTGCCCCGGCCGTGGCCACCTCATCCGTCGCCGTGGCGATCATGGCGTCAAGTTCGGTGGCGCGGCTCCAATCCTCGGCGAAGGATTTGAAGACATCCTCCGCCCTGTCTCGCACGCCGGTTGCCGCCTGCACTGCCAAGGTGGCATCTGCCAGGATGGCGGTTTGTGCCGTGGCCTTGGCGGCCAGATCGTCGCGCTTTGCGATAGCCGCCGTCAGCGCGGACAGGGCGTCGGCGCGTTCCTTGACCTCACCGCGCAAGACACGAGCGGCGTCCCAATCGGCCAGCCAATCGCGGTCGGGCTGCAAGGCGGCCAAGGCCAGTGCCGCCGTCTCGGACCGCGCTGCCGCCTTGGTCAGCCGTGTTTGCGCGTCATCCAAGGCACGCCATTTCACCAGATCGGCCAGCACGCCCGTCATCAGCAGATCATCCGCCACCTGCGCCGCGCGCAAGGTCGCCACGCGGTCGGTCAGTTCCGCACGCTGGTCCGGCGTCAGCAGGCGATGTTCGGCACGCCGCGCCTCTAGCAATTCAAGCGCCTGCCGCGCGGTGCCATGCCGTTCAAACACCCGGCGCGAGATGTCGCGGTAGATCCCGGTCCCCGTCACCTTTTCCAGAATTGCCGCGCGGTCGGCGGTTTTGGCGGACAGGAAGGCGTCAAAGTCACCCTGCGCCAGCAGTACCGTCCGGCGGAATTCATCATAGGTCAGGCCGGTCAGCGTGACGATGCGGTCATTCACCGCCTTGGCCTGCGTTTCCAGCACCTGCCCGTCCGCCACGCGGCGCAGGCTGCGATCAACGAATTGCAACCGCCCGTCGATCTTGCCCCGCGCGCGCCGGATGGACCATGCGGCCTCATAGGCCGCGCCATCGGTGCCGATAAAGGCGACCTCGGCATAGCCATCGGACGCGCCGCGCCGCAGGGCCATGCGGGGATCGTTGGATTTCAACTCTTGCCCGTCCGCCTCTTCCACGCTTTCGCGGGTGCCTTCGCCCGACAGGCGCGGGCAGTTGCCGTAAAGCGCCAGACACATGGCATCCAGCAGGCTGGATTTCCCCGCCCCGGTTTCCCCGGTGATGGCAAACAGGCCCGCCGTTGCAAGGGGCGCTTGATCCAGCCGGATGTCAAAGGGCTGGGCCAGACTTGCGATGTTCTTGCCGCGAATGGACAGGATTTGCATGGCTCAGACCCCGTCCATCGCGTCACGAAAGGCGGCAAGGTGGCGATCTTCGGGCGGGGTGCCGTGTTTCTTGCGATAGGCGTCAAGGAACAGGTCTTCGGGCAGCGTGTCGCGCAAGGCCCGCAGGACGGGGCGCTCTGCCGCCTTGGTTTCAGGCCGATGGATGCGGATGCCTGCCGGACGGACAGGGGCCGCGCGCAACAACGCCGCGGCCCGCGCCATCATGACGGCGGGGGCATCTTCGGCCAGCAGTTCGACATAGACGAGCGGGCGCAGGGCCGGGTCATCGCTGGCGGGAATGGCGGCCAAGGCGGTTTCCAATTCTGCCAAGGTCGCCACACCACTGGTGGGAAGGCGCAGCACGGGGGCGGGCCAAGGAATGTCGTGGTGGCGGTTGGTGATCGTGCGACCATCAATGCCAAGAATCGTCACGCCATGGCGGTAGCGGATTTCAGACGCCGACAGGGGAAAGGCACTGCCCGAATAGCGCACCCGCCCGCCGTCAAGACTTTGCGGCCCGTGCAGGTGACCCAAGGCCACATAATCCAGACGCGGGGGAAAGATGTCGGGCGGCACGCCTTCGGTGCCGCCGATGAACAGCCGCCGTTCGGCACCTTCGCTTTCCAGCCCGCCCGCGCAATGCAGATGGCCCATGGCGATCAGGGGCAGATCTCCCGCAACCCTTGCCGCTGCCGCTGTCAGGTCGGCATGAAAACGGCTGGCGGCCTCGGTTACGGTCAGGCCATCTTCCGCCTCCGAAAAGCGCAGCCCGGTCAGGTCTGCCGCGCGCAGAAAAGGGATGGCCAGCACATAAAGCGCCACCGCGCCATCCGGCCCCTTCACCGGGATCAGGTGTGTTCCAAGGTCCACCGCGTCACCCACCCGCCGCACGGTGCCGACGATGTGGATGTCAAAGCCGTGGAACACATCCGCAGGCGCTTCCAGCCGCAAGGCAGGGTCATGATTGCCGCCAGAGATCACGATCACCACACCCGGACGCCGCCGCCTGAATTCGGCCAAGGCGCGATAGAGCAACTGCTGACTTTCGCCCGACGGGTTGGTGGTGTCGAAGACGTCCCCAGCCACCAGCACAAGGTCGATCGCCTCGCCCTCGATCACATCCGCCAGACGCGACAGGAACAGGGCGTGCTCTGCCTCTCGCGACCAGCCGTTCAAGGTTTGGCCGATGTGCCAATCCGCCGTATGCAATACCCGCATCTGTGTCCTTGGCCTTCCGGGGCGGCAAAGCCTGTGCCGCCGCGCTTGGGCCAGTGTTTCGCCGCCGGGCCGGGGCGTCAAGGGTGGGGCGTCAAGGGTGGGGCCGCTTCGCCATCATCCACCCTGTTCCGTCGGGGCGGGGCGGGCTACAGTCCGTCATCGCCGCTGCACCCTGCTTTTATCCGACCGCCAAGGACGACCCATGACCGGACCGAATGACCCGCCCAAGCCGGGCTTGACCGCCCCCTCCCTGCCGGGGGCAGAGCCGCCAAAGCAGCGTTCGATCTGGAACCGGATGGCCTTTCACAAAAGCGGCAAGCCGCGCGGGTGGCTGCGCAAGGTGATGCTGAAGGACAAGCAGGGCACACCCCGGCCCATTGCAAAGCGCATCCTGTTCAAGAGCAATGGCACGGTGCGGCCCGTTTTCGCGCATTGGTACGCGCCCTATGATGGCAACCCGGTCAACGCGCATGTCCAGAACTACGCAGACTTCCTGCGCGGGGTGATCGCCACGGGCCGTTTGGCGCAGGCGCAAACGGTGCATGTCGTCACCACGCCGCATACCGAATATGCGGGGGCCGCCCTTGCCCGCGCGCTGCGCGGCACGCGGTTGCACGCCACATGCGCCACCCAGATGCCCGCGCAGTTTGACCACGATCTTTACATCATCGTCTGCCCGCAGATGTTTGCCACCCTGCCGCCGCCCGAAAAGGCGATCCTGATGCAGATGGAACAGGTCCGCGCCTCAAGATGGGTGACGCCCGCCTATCTGGCGCGGTTGCGCGACAGTCTGGCGGTGCTGGATTATGCGGTGGAGAACATCGCCGCGCTGATCGAGCAGGCGATCCCGCAAAAGCAGCTTTACTTCGTGCCGATGCGCCCCTTTGCCCGCCCGGATGCGAGGGCCACGCGCGACATTGATCTGCTGTTCTACGGGGCCATCGCGTCCGAACGGCGGCAGGAATACCTTGCCGCCCTGCGCGCGCGCTTCCCCCTGACCACCGTGGCCGAGGTATTCGGCGACCAGATGCGCGCCACGCTTGACCGCGCCAAGGTGGTCGTGAACATCCATTTTTACGACGACGCCCTGCTGGAAACCACCCGCATATCCGAGGCGCTGACCCATGGCGCGCGGGTGGTGTCGGAAACCGCCGCCGATCAGGCCGACAACGCCGCCTTTGCGCCCTTGGTCGATTTCGTGCCGCGCGATGATGTGGGTGCCTTTGTCGCCCGCGTGGGGCAGGTGCTGGCCGACTGGCGCGAACCCCTGCGCCTCCCCGAGGCCGAGGATTTCAGCGGCATGACCTTCCATGTCCTGCGCGCGCTGCATGGCATCGGCGTGCTGTCCGAAGCCGAATTGCACGCGGCATGCGCCGAGATGACCCTGCCTTCAAACCGGTTGATCCTTGCCTTGCCCGAACAACTCACCCGCTACCGCGCGGCCGAGGCGAACCGTCTGCCCGGTGCCGTGCCCTTCCACGGCTTGCGCCAGATTGATGGCTGGAAGGGCTGTGCTGCCAGTTACAAATTCCTTGCAACCAAAGCGCTGGCCCAAGGCCCCGCGCCCCTGACGATCTATGAGGATGACGCCGTTTTCGACGCCGATGCCGTGGCCCGTCTGGCAGTGATCGAGGATTATCTGTCCGCCCGTCCTGACGGGTGGGATGTGTTTTCCGGCCTTCTGTCCGACCTGTCGCCCGCTGCCCGGATTTCCCGCATTGATCCGGTTGGCGACGAAGAATTCCTGCATCTGGACAGCGTCATCGGCATGGTCTTTGGCATCTACAACCGCCCGGCGCTGAAGCTGCTGTCGGAATTCACGCTGAAAGGCGAAAGCGTGTCGCGCCACGCCATTGACCGCTATCTTGAGGCGCTGAAACCCCATTGCATCGCCACCTTGCGCCCCCTTGTCGGGCATAACGCCGAGGTGCACTCCTCGCTCTGGTCCACCAGCAATGCCTATTCGTCAAAGATGATCGACGACAGCCTGATCCGCCTTAAGGCCCTGCGCGATGGGTTTGTGGCCAAGACGTAGCCTACCGCGCAAAGCTTATGCTGAAAACGCATGATGCGCCTTTGGCATGGCGCATGTTACAACGGCGTCACAGCCCCTGTTGTCGCAAGGCGGCGGCGGGCGTAGCTATCGGGACAGACAGCAGCGGGGCGTACGGGCCATGGAACTGGACTGGATCGAAGATTTCTTGGCGCTGGCTGATATTGGCGTGTTTTCCAAGGCCGCCTTGCGCCGCAACGTGACGCAGCCCGCCTTAACCCGCCGCATCCGCAAGCTGGAATATGCCGTGGGGGCGGTGCTGTTCGACCGCTCGGTTCACCCCGTTGTCCTGACCCCGGCCGGAGAGGATTTTCGCCCCACCGCGCTGGAAATGGTCCGCATGCTGGCCTCCGCCCGGTCGCGCCTGCGCAGTCAGACCGCGGCGGGGGAAATGGTGACGATCGCCTCTCTTCAAGCGCTGGCGATTTCCTTTCTGCCGCCGCTGATCGGTGCGCTTTACGCCGCCCGCACCCCGCCCGCGATCAAGGTGATGGCCGATGACATGGCCGGATGCCTTGAGGCGCTTTTGACCGGGTCCGCCGACATCCTGCTGACCTATTCGCATCCCGACATCATCACATCGCAAATCGTCGACACCTTCGCAGCACTTTCGGTGGCCGAAGACCGGATGGTCGCGGTCAGCGGGGCCGGGGCGGACGGGACGCCGCTTTATGAACTCGATGATCCGCGCATCCCCTATCTGCGCTATTCGGATGAAAGTTTTCTGGGCAAGCTGACCGCGCGGATTTTGTCGGATCACGAAGCGCTTGGCGCGCGGCTGGACCCGAAATACCAGAACTCCATGGCCGATGGATTGAAAGCCGCCGCACGCGCGGGGCTTGGCGTGGCGTGGCTGCCCTTGCAGGTGGCGGGGGATGATCTGGAACAGGGCCGCCTTGTCCGCATTTCATCGCCCGAACAGGAAGCCCGGATCGAAATCGCCATGTTCCGTGATCCGGGTGAAAAGTCCCGACCCGTCGAAAAGCTGTGGTCCGACATCCGCCGCCGGATCGACGGCCAGAAACCCGCCGCTGCCGTCGCGGCGGGCTGAGTTTAACCGAAACGACTCATGTCCCGTTCAGGATGGAACGGGCGACGCCCTTTTGGGGCGACGGATACCACATGCGCAATCGCGCCAAGGGAGGAATGACCCATGCTGACCACCACCGAACCCAGTTTCCGCGAATCTGTCGATCTGATGTTTCACCGCGCGGTGAAACACATGGACCTGTCGCCGGGGCTGGCCGAGAAAATCCGCGTCTGCAACTCCACCTACACCGTCCGCTTTGGCGTGCGCCTGCGCGGCAAGATGGAGACGTTCACCGGCTATCGGTCGGTCCATTCCGAACATATGGAACCGGTGAAAGGCGGCATCCGCTACGCCCTTTCGGTGCATCAGGATGAGGTTGAGGCGCTGGCCGCCCTGATGACCTATAAATGCGCCTTGGTCGAAACACCCTTTGGCGGATCGAAGGGCGGGCTTTGCATCG
>NKIT01000046.1:11168-25772 GCA_002256185.1 Rhodobacteraceae bacterium PARR1
GACCCGCGCCAATGGGATGAGCATGAGCTGGAACAGATCACCCGCCGCTTTGCCTATGAGCTGATCAAGCGCGACCTGATCCATCCGGCGCAAAACGTCCCCGCCCCTGATATGGGCACGGGCGAGCGGGAAATGGCCTGGATCGCCGATCAATACGCCCGCATGAACACAACCGACATCAACGCCAAAGCCTGCGTCACCGGCAAACCGCCGCATGCCGGCGGCATTCAGGGCCGGGTCGAGGCCACGGGGCGCGGCGTGCAATACGCCTTGCGCGAATTCTTCCGCCACCCCGAGGATGTGGCGCTGGCCCATCTGTCTGGCGGGCTGGACGGCAAGCGCGTGATCGTCCAAGGCCTTGGCAATGTGGGCTATCACGCCGCGAAGTTCCTGAGCGAAGAGGATGGGGCGATCATCACGGCCATCATCGAACGCGACGGGGCGCTGGTCAGTGACACCGGGCTGTCGGTTGAGGATGTAAAGCGCCACCTTGCCACCACCGGCGGGCTAAAGGATTTCCCCGGTGCCACCTTTTCCCCCGATGGGTCCGCCGCACTGGAACTGCCCTGCGACATCCTTATCCCTGCGGCGCTTGAAGGCGTGATCAACCTGCACAACGCCGCCCGCATCCAAGCGCCCCTGATCCTTGAGGCTGCGAATGGCCCCATCACCTTTGGCGCCGATGAAATCCTGCGCCAAAAGGGGACGGTCATCATTCCCGACATGTATGCCAATGCAGGGGGGGTGACGGTTTCCTATTTTGAATGGGTCAAGAACCTGTCGCACATCCGTTTTGGCCGCATGCAGCGCCGCGCCGAAGAGGCCCGCCATGCGCTTTTGGTGACAGAATTGGAACGCATGTCCGCTGACAGCAACCTCGGCTGGACTCTCAGCCCCGGCTTCAAGGAAAACTACCTGCGCGGCGCGGGAGAATTGGAACTGGTGCGCTCAGGCCTCGATGACACCATGCGCACCGCCTACCAATCGATGCGCGAGATTTGGCACGGGCGCAAAGATGTCGAAGACCTGCGCGTCGCTGCCTACATCGTCGCCATCGACCGCGTGGCCAAGACCTATCGCAGCAAGGGGCTGTAACTGCCCTGCGCGCGTCTTCCCCGTTGCATAAATATCCCACGGGGGGCGTCCATCGGATTCGCCATCGGTCCAAGAACCGATGGACGACGGGGGGTGTGAAACCCCCCGCTTCTGACGGATCAGTCGATGCTCTGCTGAAAAAATCGGGACGCCGTCACAACCCAAATCCACGGCGCGTTTCGGCGGCGCTCATCCAGTCTTTGCCACCAAAGGCGACCAATGCCACATACATGGCATTCCGTACGGGATCGGCTTTGAACACGACAGTCAGCCGATATCCCGTGCCGCCGTGACGCACCAACCACCCGTCCAGCGGCCCGCGCAGACGCACACCGGACGCCGGATTGCTGGCAATATTTGCCAACAGGTGTTGCACTTCATCCAGCCGTCGCGCCGCTGCCGCGTGATCGCCTTGGGTCACTGTCAGGATGTGGTCAACCATGGCTGCCAAATCGACGGGGATCAGCGGATGGCGAAAGATCCGCATCAGGCGGGGTTGCTGGCCAGTCGGGCAAGATAGGCGCGGGCAGAGTCGGTGATTTTGTCCAACTCCACCTCTTCCCATTGATCCAAAGGAAGCGCGAGGCGGCGCTGCACTTCGGCCTCAAACAGGGCCTGTTCGCGGTGTCGGGCCAGACGGGCGCGCACCAATTCACCAGAAACGGCGGCGCTGATTGTCGGATATTCTCCGCTTTCCACCAACTCGCGGGCAAAGGCGAAGGCAGGATCGCTGAAACTTACGCTTTGTTTGTGGACCGTCATCGCAACCCCTTGGTGCTCTGTTGGACTACCGTAGCCGAATCCGACCCATAACCGCAAGCGTCACGGTTGACAGACTCGCCTCCGCCCTTTACCCCTCATGAAAACGTTTACACACGCTGCCACACAAAAGGACCGCCGCGCATGAAATCTGCTCGTATGAACCGCCTGTTTGGCGTTTCGGGGAATTGTTTTGATGTGGCGATCGACCACGGGATGTTCAACGAAAAGACCTTCCTCGGCGGGATCGAGGACATGCATAAGGCGATCAGGATCGTCGCCGATGCCAAGCCCGATGCGATCCAGCTTCCCCCCGGCACGGCCCCGATCCTGCAAGCGATCCCCGGCAAGGACCGCCCCGCACTTGTCCTGCGGACCGATATCGCCAATGTCTACGGCACCCCCCTGCCGCGCGTGCTGTTCTCCGAGGTGATCGACCGCCCGGTTGAACAGGCGATGGCGCTGGATGCGGCTTGTGTGGTGGTCAACCTCTTGATGCTGCCCGACCAGCCCGAAGTGTATCGCGCCTGCATCCGCAATGTGAACGCGCTAAAGCGGGAATGTGACATCATGGGGATGCCCCTGATGGTCGAACCGCTTGTGATGCAGGACAATTCCAAGGGCGGCTATATGGTCGACGGCAATATTGACCTGATCCTGCCCTTGGTCCGCCAAGCGGTGGAACTGGGGGCCGATATCATCAAGGCCGATCCCTGTGACAATGTCCGCGAATACCACCGCATCATCGAAATCGCCCAAGGCATCCCGGTTCTGGTGCGCGGCGGCGGCAAGGTCAGCGATGAGGAAATCCTGACCCGCACCGCCGAATTGATGCAGCAGGGTGCGCGCGGCATCGTTTATGGCCGCAACGTGATCCACAATCCCAACCCCGGCGGCATCACCCGCGCGCTGATGGCCGTGGTGCATGATGGCGCCCGCCCGGATGCGGCGATGCGTTTCCTGAAGGACGCCGTCTGATGACCCGCGTGATCCGTTTCGGCATCATCGGCTGCGGTTTGATGGGCCGCGAACTGGCCAGTGCCGCCGCGCGCTGGCTGCACCTGACCGACGCCAAGGCCCGGCCAGAGATTGTGGCGGTCTGCGACACCAACGAAAGCCTGATGGACTGGTTTTCCACCCACCTGCCGTCTGTGCGCCAAAAGACCACCGATTACCGCGAATTGCTGGCCAATCCCGATGTGGACGCGGTCTATTGCGCCGTGCCGCATGTGCTGCATGCTGAGTTGTATCCCGCGATCATCGCCGCCGGAAAACACCTTTTTGGCGAAAAGCCCTTTGGCATGGACGCTGCGCAGAACGCCACCATCGCCGCAGCGATCAAGGCGCGGCCTGATCTTCTGGTGCGCTGCTCCTCCGAGATGCCGTTTTATCCCGGCGCGCAACGGGTCGTGGATTTCATCCGCAAAGGCCATATCGGCCCGGTGCTGGAGGTTGAGGCGGCGTTCTTGCATTCCTCTGACATCAACCCCGACAAGCCGATCAACTGGAAGCGCATGGTGGGTGTGAACGGTGAATATGGCTGCATGGGCGATCTGGGGATGCATGTGCTGCATGTGCCTTTGCGTCTTGGCTGGCGGCCGGAAAGCGTGACGGCAAGCCTTGTGAAACGTGTGACCACGCGGCCGGATGGCAAAGGCAACCGTGTGCCCTGCGAGACATGGGACAACGCCACCATCACCGGCACCGTCCGCGATGCGGGCGGGGATTTCCCGCTGGTGCTGAAGACATGGCGCATCGCACCCGGAGAGACGAACACCTGGTCGATCAAGGTCTTGGGCATGAACGGCTCGGCCTTTTTCACCACCAAATCGCCGCGCCAATGGCAGTTCATGCGCTACGAACCGGGCGGCACCCAATGCTGGCAGACCGAGGATCTGGGCTTTGCCGGCCTTTTCCCCACCATCACCGGCGGCATCTTTGAATTCGGCTTCACCGATGCGATCCAGCAGATGTGGGCGGCCTTTGTCGATGAACTGGCAGGCGGCGATGCCAAGGGGTTCCCTTGTGCCACCCCGTCAGAGGCGGCGGATCACCATGCCGTGCTGACAGCGGCGTTGCGGGCGGGCATCACCAACAGCACCGTCGCGGTGCAGTATCAGGGGCAGGCATGAAACGGTCCGAGATCAACGCCGCCCTGCGCGCGGCAAAGGCCATGCTGGCAGACTACCGCTGGCATTTGCCCGATTGGGCGGATTGGTCAGAGGCTGATCACAAAGCCAACCCCGACCTGTCGGCGCATTTGCGGCAACGGCAACTCGGCTGGGATGTCACCGACTTTGGCCTTGGCGATTTCGCGGCCAAAGGGCTGACCTTGTTCTGTGCGCGGAACGGTGTGCAGGGCGATCCGGCGACGCTGCCCTATGCCGAGAAATTGCTGTTTGTGGCCGAAGGGCAGGTGACCCCCTATCACGCCCACAAGATGAAGCTTGAGGATATCATCGTGCGCGGTGGCGGGAACCTGATGGTCGCCTTTACCCGTGATGGCAGTTTTGGCGCTGCACCCGTGCTGGTGGATGGCCGGGTGGTGGCGGACCCCTACGGCGACCCGATCCGCCTGCGTCCCGGTCAGGGCATCACCATCCCGCGCGGGATGCAGCATTCCTTCTGGGGAGAGGTGGGGCAGGGCGCGGTCTTTGTGGCCGAGATCAGCCAGTGCAATGATGACCTGACGGACAATTACTTCCTCGACCCCATCGGCCGTTTTGCCACGGTGACAGAGGATGAACCCAAGCTGCACCCGCTGTGGAACGAAGTCGCCTGATGCGATCGGGTGGGATCATCTGCGCGGGGAATTGGATCGTGGACATCGTCCATGCCATCGACCGTTGGCCTGCAAAAAGCGACCTTGTGCATATCCTGCATGAGGCCGAAGGCGTGGGCGGCGGTGCCGCGAATGTGGTGATCGACCTTGCCGCCTTGCAAACCGGATTGCCGCTGCATGCGGTGGGGCTGATCGGGCGGGACCGCCATGCCGATACCGTGCGCGCGGCATGTCAGGCCGCAGGGGTGACGGCGCATTTGGCCGAAGCCGATGCCACTACTGCGCATACCCATGTGATGACCGTGCCGGGGGACAGTCGGACCTTTTTCTACCACGGGGGGACGAATGATCTGTTCGGGCCGGATCATGTGCCGATGGACAGGCTCGCCGCCACGGGCGCGCGGATTTTCTACCTTGGCTACCTGAACCTTCTGGCGCGTCTGGACCGGATCGGCCCGGATGGTCGGACCGGGGCGGCGGACCTCCTCTCTGCCGCCCGCGCGTCTGGTTTGGTCACTTGTGTGGACCTTGTGTCGAACGATGGTCCCGCCTTTCGCGCCACGGTGCAGGCCACGTTGCCAGAGATTGACCACCTGTTCCTGAATGAGGTGGAGGCTGCCCGCGCCACCGGCCTGCCCATCGCAGGGCCGGGGGATGTCGATGGCCTGACTGCCGCTGCGCGTGCCTTGCTGGCGGGCGGCGTGCGACGGTCGGTGGTGATCCATTCCGCCGAATCGGGGCTGTGGGTCGGTGCGGATGTGGTGCTGTCGCGCCCCGCCCCCGTGCCGCCCGAACGGATCATCAGCCCCGTGGGCGCAGGGGATGCGTTCTGTGCGGGCGTGATCTTTGGCCTGCACGAAGGCTGGCCCGTCGCGCAGGCGCTGGAACTAGGTCACCGTGCGGCGGCGGCGTCGCTGTCTACCGCCACGGCAACGGGGGGTGTGCCGCCTTTGGCCGCGCTGATGCCGGATCATCCGCCGCTTAAGCCTTAGGCGCGGCGGTGGTGCCCCGCACCACGAGTGCCAGCGCAGTCACCTCTGGCGCGGCCTCTGGCGGTTCCGCCTCGGCAATCCGGGCAAGCAGCACGGCCACCGCATGACGGGCAATCGCGCGGTAAGGATGTGCCACGGTGGTCAGTTGCGGCATGACATAGCGCGCGGCGGGCAAGTCGTCGAAGCCCGTCACCGACACATCCCTCGGCACGGACAGCCCGCGCATCGCGCAGGCATGAATCGCCCCGATGGCGGCAATATCGGTGGTGCCAAGAATGGCCGTTGGGCGGTGGCCATCGTCCAGCATCGCCAGCACCAGATCGCGGCAGGCCTCAAAGCTGTGAACCGGGCCGATGCGGATATCGACAGGCTCTACCCCTGCCGCTGCCAAGGCGTCTCTTGCCCCCGCAAGTCGTTCCTGAATCGGGGCCGAATGGCCCGGTGCGCCGACGATGGCGATGCGGCGGTGGCCCAAGGCCAGGACATGATCGGCCGCAATCCGCAAACCCTGCGCATGATCGGCCTTGACCACATCCGCACCAATCCCTGGCAAACTGCGATCAATTCCCACAATGGGAATGTTGGCCGCTGTCAGCCGGGCAAAGGCGCGGCTGTCCGCCGTCACGCTGACCGCCAGCATGCCATCCACCCGCTGCGCCAGCAGGGCGGCGACATAGTCTTCTTCCCGCGCAGGATCCTCAGCCGTGGAACAGATCAGCGCCCGATACCCCCGCGCCGACAGGGCCTGTTCCACCTCATGCGCGAGGATGCCAAAGAAATGCAGGTCCAGCGCGGGCAAAAGCAGCCCCACCATCCGGCTTTCGGCGGTCCGCATCATCCGCGCCCCGGCGTTCGGGCGATACCCGGTTTCCGCAATCGCGGCTTCTACCCGCGCGCGGGTGGCGGCGGCGACATAGCCTGACCCGTTGATCACCCGCGACACCGTGGCAATCGAGGCCCCGGCCCGTTCGGCGATGTCCTTGATCCCGGCCATACGTGCATCCCATGCGCTTTCCCTCTGTCTGCGCCAAGGGGTGCAGTCTGTAAAGCCTGTGCTCGGTCCATCCTGCAGTTGATCCGCCCTCCTTGGGTGCCCAGAAACCTCAAATTGATAAAGTAATCCGAGACGCTGCCAGAGATGAATTGATTTTGTCGCGGGAACTGGGCATTACGGATCAAAGTTTATCAATACTGCACAACTTACAGTTTCAATTGCACCCGCCTTGCCTTGTGGTAAGTGACAGGCTGTGCATTCACGCGTGACAGGGTTCTTTCAAAATGGATTTTACGGGCGAACGGTACATCCCCGGTCTTGGCGGCAGCATCGCGCTGGAACATGAACACCGCTATCGGTTCTGCCTTGATCTGGTGAAAGGCCGCCGCGTTCTGGACATCGCCTGTGGCGAAGGGTTCGGCTCTGCGATGATGGCCGGACAGGCCGACCGCGTCTGGGGCGTCGATATCGACCGCCATGCCGTCGCCCATGCCAGCGCCAGCTACAAACGGGACAACCTGCGCTATCTGGTCGGTTCTTGTGCCGGTATCCCGCTGCCTGATGCATCGGTGGATGTGGTCGTCAGCTTTGAGACCATCGAACATCATGACGAACACGACGCGATGATGGACGAAATCCGCCGGGTGCTGCGGCCGGGCGGGGTGCTGGTCATCTCCAGCCCCGACAAGCGCACCTATTCGGACGAACGCGCCTTTCGCAACGAATTCCACGTCAAGGAACTCTATGCCGAGGAATTCGCCGCCCTGCTGAAAAGCCGCTTTCCGCATGTGACGATGTTCGGCCAGCGGATCGTCTATGGCTCTGCCCTGTTGCTGCAGGACGGTCCGGGGGAAATCCGCTCTTACGGGATCGACCAAACCACGCCGGTTTCGGGTCTGCCCGCGCCGCTGTTCAATCTGGCCATCGCGTCGGATGATCCGTCTTGGGCGACGCTGGTGCAGGGCGGTATCCTTGAAGACACGGTCTATCGCAGCGAAGCGATCATCGAACGCACCGTGTTGGGCGAACGGAATGCCGATCAGTTGCGGCTTGAGTTGGATACACAAGCGCGCAAGGCCAAGGCCGATATCAGTGACGCTATCCGCAAACTGGCAGACGTTTCGCGCGAAAAAGGCGCACTTGTCGCCCAACGGGACCAGACCACCATCCGCATCCGCGATCTTGAGGCCGAGGTGGACAACCTGCGCCGCGCCTTCTACGGCAGCACCTTCCTGCGGCGGCTGGCGTTCCACCGCCGGGGCAAGCCGCGCGGATGGCTGCGCAAACTGTTGCTGGCCGACAAGCAGGGCACACCGCGCAACGCGACCCGCCGCATCCTGTTCAAGAAGAACGGTCGCGTGCGCCCGATCTTTGCGCCATGGTATGCGCCCTACATGGCCGCCACGCAAGCTGCCGATGTCGGCGGGCCGCGCGTGGATTACGTCGATTTCCTGCGCCAGCGTATCGCCACCGGCGATCTGGCCTTGGCGCAAACCGTGCATATTGTCACCACCCAGCACACCGAATTTGTCGGTGAGGCCTTCGCCGCCGCGCTGTCAAAGACCCGCCTGACGGTGACGCGCGGGACAGAGCTGCCCGCCAGTTTTGACCATGATCTTTATATCATAGTGGCACCGCAGATGTTTGCCACCCTGCCGCCGCCCGGCAAGCTGATCGTGGTGCAGATGGAACAGGTCCGCGCCTCGCGTTGGGTGGATGATGCCTATATGGCGCGGATGCATGCCAGCCTTGCCGTGCTGGATTACTCGCGCGACAATATCGGGGCGCTGACCGAACGGGGATTGCCGTTCCGGCAGATGTATTTCGTGCCGATCCGCCCCCTACGCCGGGCAGAGCCGCAAAACACCGACCGTGACATTGACGTGCTGTTTTACGGTGCCATCGCATCCGAACGGCGGGGGCGCTATATCACCGCCCTGCGGGAAAAACTGAACCTGCGGGTTGAAAGTGACACCTTCGGCCCGGCGCTGCGCGACATTCTGGACCGAACCAAGATTGTCGCCAACATCCATTTCTATGAAAACGCCCTGTTGGAAACCACCCGTCTGGGTGAGGCGATCAGCCACGGCACCTTTGTCGTCTCGGAAGATGCCGCCGACCAGAAGGATCACGCGGACAGCTATGACGGCATGGTCGATTTCGTGCCGCGCAACGAGGTCGACGCCTTCGTTGACCGTGTGCAGGCGGCCCTTGCTGCATGGAAAGCGCCGGTGGACGTTCCCGCCGACGAAGGCTTCCGCGGCATGACCTTCCACGTGCTGCGCGCGCTGCACGGCATCGGTGTGCTGTCGCTGGACGAATTGCAGGATGCCTGCACTGGCATGGCGCTGCCGTCGGACCGCTTGATCCTTGCCCTGCCCGAACAGGTGGACCGCTACGACTTTGCGCTGCGCAATGCGCTGCCGGGTGCCGTGCCGTTCCATGGCTTGCGGCAGTTGGACGGCTGGCGCGGCTGTGCCTCCAGCTACAAGTTCATGGCCACGCAGGCGCTGGCCGATGATCTGCCGCATCTGGTGGTCTACGAAGAGGACGCCACCTTTGAATCGGGGGCGGACAAGCGCCTGACCGCGATCGAAACCCATCTGGATGCCCGCGACGATTGGGACATCTTCTCGGGGCTGCTTAGCGATCTGCATGCCGATGCCCGCATCACCGCCATTCGCAGCGCCGAGGGCGAAGAGTTCCTTGAGCTTGATTCCGTCATGGGCATGGTCTTTGGAATCTACAGCCGTCGCGGTTTGGCCCTGCTTGCCGGGTTCGAGTTTGAGGGGACGGACACCGCGCGTCACACCATCGACCGCTATCTGGAAACCCGCCGTCCGCGCACGCTGACGGTCTGGCCGCCGCTGGCCGGGCATGACGAAGGGTTGGACAGCACCTTGTGGCCGGTGAGCAACGCCGCTGCGGTGCAGATGATCAACGACAGCGTCGCCCGTCTGGGCGAAAAGCGCGCGGCAATGCGGCGGCAACTCGGGTTGGACCGTCCGGGGGCGGTCGCGAAAAGCGCCTGAGTGGTCAGACGGCTTGGGGCCGGGGCATCGTCCCGGCCTGCGCCTTGGGCTTGATCTTCATCGCCCGCTTTTCCACCATATGCCACGAGGCAAACGCCAAGAGCAGCGAAATTGCCAGCGCCAGCAGGATATGCCCGACAAAGGGCAGCCTGTCGCCAAAGGCCCACGACAGTGTCTGCGCCACCGGGAAGCCGTAAAGATAGGTGCCATAGGACAAATCACCGAACCGCCCGAAATCGCGCAAAACCGGGGTCGAGGTAGACCCCAGTGCGATGACGGAATAACTGGTGATCAGGATGAACAGGGGTTCGGCATAAATCCCCGCCTGCGCAATGCCAACGGCCCCGGCCATCGCCACAAGTGCCACCACGGGTGACAGCGGCAACCAGCGCCGCGCCAGTTGGATGCAGCCGCCGATCATGAAATAGGGCGCAACTTCAATCACCGAGGTGACAGGGGTGGCATAGACCACAGCCCCGGTAAAATAGCCGGTCTGAAAATGAATCTCGGCCATGTTGAGCGCCATGAACACCAGCGTCAGCCCGCCCCACACCACGGCGAACCCCACCACCCGCAGCCAGCGCGCGGCCAAGCCGCAGGCCAGCACCAGCAAGTACATGAAAAACTCGGCTGGCAGGCTCCAGAGTGAGCCGTTGACGGCATTGGGATAGGTGTTGGTTTCAAACACGCCGGGCAGGGAATAGGCGATGTAAAGCCGCATGTTCAGGAAATAGTCGCCGAACATCGAATGGCCGAAGTATTCGCCCAAGGGCAGGCGCGTGACCAAGGGGCCCAGCACAAAAGCCGCCAACAGCACCACAAGGATCAGCGCCGGAAAGATCCGCAGCACTCGTTTAAAGAGGAACCGCCGTGCATGGGGGTCATGCGTCCAGCTTGCCACGATCAGAAAGCCCGACAGCGCGAAGAACACCTTGACCGCATAGGTCGAGATCGAGGTGTGCAGGAAATGCGGCAGGTCAGGATGCGCCAAAAGCGGATAGGCATGGCCCACGATCACCAAGGACGCCGCGGACAAGCGAACGAAGTCAAAGTTGTTGCTGGCGTGCGGTTTGGCGGTGGTCATGTCGTGCTCATTCTGCGGCGGCGGCAAAAATGCTGTCCAACACTCCGGGCATCGAAGAGGCCCCGCCGATGGCCAGTCGGATTGTGTCGTCGAACTCGTCATCAAAGGTAAAGAAGGCGATGCGCGTGATCCCATCATCCTTGCGGGCGCGGGCGATGTCCAGATAGCGGTTCACCTCATCCTGCACGCGCGATTCCACCAAAAGCGTGGGTTGTTCGGTTTCCGGGGTGCCTGCGGCGGTGAATTCCAGCATCCCGTTGTTGCTGCTTTCCCCGATCAGCATGATTTCGGGCGATTGACCCGAGGCTGCGATTTCCTGTTCCAGCAGGTCCAGCGTGCCATTCATGCGGCAGTCGAACAGATCGTCTAGAATGACACGGTCCTTGTTGCGGGCATCGTCACCGGGCACCACGGGGCCGTCCTGATAAAAGGACAGCTTGGCGCGCAATCCCGATGCCGTTTCGCCAAAGAACCGGTCGCAACTGCGCAGGTCAGTGTTCATCGCAAACCAGTTCAGCGCCTGTTCGGCCACCGTGTCCATCAGCAAGGTGGACAGGTAATAGTCAAAGGCCACCACGTCATAACCCTGCGGGATGCCGCCGCCCAGATAGCGGTTGCCCGCCGCGTCATAGGTGGTCAGGCGAAAGGCGTCGAAGGTTTCGACCCATTGCTGGCCTTCTTCGGTTTCTTCGACCGTGGCGCGATAGGTGTCAGCGGTTTCGACATAGCGCACGGACTCGCGGTCCAGTCCTTCGGCAAAGGGGGCGTGGAACATGGCGGCGGCAAAGAGAACGCCCAGCTTGACCCCTTCGATCTGGCGCGCGGCCAGTTCGGCGCGGAACAGCCGCCCCGCGCGTTCCAGTTCGGCTTTTGACACACCGTTCAGATAGGGCTCATCCACCATGAACAGCGTATCGACCACACCGGGATTGGCCGCCATCATGTCAAGGAAAGGCGCGATCACCTGACGCAACTGTTCATCTGGCAGGATGTCACGCAGCTTGTTGTCGGCGCGGGGGGCAAAGGTCTTTTCCGCCTCGGTGCCATCGGCGCGGGTATAGGCGGTGTTCATCCGCGACACGTCGCGCGGCAGCGAGATGATCGGGCCGAAATCCAGCGTCAGGTTCAGCCCCGCCCCCTTGGCCTCGGCGATGCTGGCAGCGATCTGTTCCACGGTGTTGACGTTGACCATGGCAACATCGACTTTGTCCACAAAACGTGCATCCGTCCCGCGCGGTGAAAAGAAGCCGATTTCCTGCGATAGCGCGGGCGCGGCACAGCCCAAGAATGCCATCAGGGCCAGAACGATCCGTGCCATACGCCGATACTCCACAACCAAGGTGCGACGGTTCTATCCCATCGCCAAAATCCCGACAATCTTTGCCTCGCGGACGCGACGTCAGTCCGACGCCCGGACCGCGCCGCTGTGCAACAGGTCGGACAACGTCTCTACCACCCGTTCCTGTTGTGCTTCTGACAGCCCGCACCACAGGGGCAGGCGGATCAGGCGGCCATGCAGGTGATCGGTCACCGGCAGTGGCCCATCCGTGCGCCCCAGATCCAGCCCGGCGGGCGATGAATGCAGCGGCACGTAGTGGAACACCGCGTTGACCCCACGCGCGGCCAAGCCGGACAGCACGGCGTTGCGGTCGATGCCATCGGCCAGCAGGATATAGAACATATGCGCATTGTGGGTGCAGTCCGCAGGCACCACCGGACGGCGCAAAAGCCCGTCGCCCTTCAGTCGCGCGGTCAAGGCGTAATAGCGATCCCATGCCGCAAGGCGCGTGGCGGTGATGCTGTCGGCCTCTTGCAACTGCGCCCAAAGAAAGGCCGCAATCAACTCGCCGGGCAGGAAGGATGACCCGACGCTGCGCCATGTGTACTTGTCCACCTCACCGCGCAGGAAACGGCTGCGGTCGGTGCCCTTTTCGCGAACAATCTCAGCCTCCAACACCTTGGACGGATCGTTGACGATCAGCGCCCCGCCTTCGCCCGAGATGACGTTCTTCGTCTCATGGAAACTGAACGCGCCATAGGTGCCCAGACTGCCCAAGGGGCGGCCCTTGTAGCTGGACGCCACCCCTTGCGCCGCATCTTCCACAACCGCCAAGCCATGCCGCGCGGCGATGGCGTTGATGGCGTCCATGTCCGCCCCCACGCCCGCGTAATGCACCGGCGCGATGGCCTTGGTGCGCGGGGTGATCGCCGCCTCGATCTGGGTTTCATCAAGGTTCAGCGTGTCAGGCCGGATATCGACAAAGACCGGCACCGCGCCACGCAGCACAAAGGCATTGGCGGTTGAGACAAAGGTGAAGGAGGGCATGATCACCTCATCCCCCGGCTGCAGGTCCAACAGGATCGCAGCCATTTCCAGCGCGGCGGTGCAGGAATGCGTCAGCAACGCCCCCGGCGCCCCGGTGCGGTCGCGCAGCCATTGGTGGCACAGGCGGGTAAAGGCTCCATCCCCGGCAAAGCGGCCATTGGCGTGGCACTGCGCGATGTAGTGCAATTCGCGCCCTGTCATGTAGGGCCAGTTGAACGGAACCTTGTCGCCGTACTGTTGCAAATCACGCCCTCACTTTTGTTGCCGATCACAGATGGCCCAAAAGGCGGCATCCCGCGCAGGTGCTTGCGTGATATAGACGGCCATCCCATCGGTCAAGAACGCGGCCTTTTCGCCGGTCATGTCCCATGTCGGCAGACCCGACAGCGGCACGAAATACCCCACGCCCGCATCCGCCAGCAGCGCCAGCGCCGTTTCGGTATCCGGGGCGGTATCCACCTGCGCCAAAAGCGCCAGCCGATCCGCCACCACCGCCGCATGACAGGGCGACCGCAGCGCTTTCAGATCGCCGCGCGCCAGATAGGCGGGCAGATCGACCAGCGCCATTAGTTCAGTCATCGGGCTGATACGGGCATTGGCGGTGGTGGCGTCGGTTGCCATCACCTCTCCGGCCTTGGCCTGCGTTGCCAGAAAGGCCGCCACCTGCGGCACGCCTTGGATCATGGTCTGACCGTGGAAGGGAGCGGCCCAAGGCAGACCCGCGACATTGGGCGCGTCAATCGGACGCCCCGCCACCATGCCTGCCACCGCCAGTGCCGCGACCGCCGCCAACCCAGCCACGGGCCGTCTCAGCCGATCCGATACGCCACGCAAGGCCCACGCGGCGGTGAACCCGGTAAACAGAAAGTAAAGCTCCACCATGTGGCGATGCTTGTATTCGCTGTAATCGCCATTGCCCCCGGGCGGGGCGAACAGCACCAGAAACACATACATCGCCAAGGTCAGCAGGGGCAGCAGGTCCATCGGCTCTGCCCCGATGCGCCGCAGTTTGACCCAAGCCGCCACCGGGGCGGCCAGCAAAAAGACCCCAAGGCTTAGCACCACGATCAGGCCAAGCTGTGCCGCACGGGCAGGAAAGCCGCTGCCGATATGGGGCGCAATCCACGTCGCGTAACGCTCGGACCAGTTCACGGCGATCTCAAAGTATTCGATCACCTTGGCCTGCGCCAGCCAGTCCGCCCGCACACCGGGAAGGGCCACCAGCACCACAGCCAGCACCAGCAGGAACAGCGCCGTGCCGATCACCAACCCCTGCCGCCACCGCTGCCCCGCCGCCCAGATCCAGACCGCAAGCAGCGGCGGTGCCAGCAGCATGAACATCTGCACCCGTTCAAGGATGGACAACAGCGCCAGGCCGACGGCCAGCACCAGCACGCACCGCCGACGGTCCGCCCCGCCAAGCGCCGCCTGCAAAAGGGCCGCCGCCACGAACAGCGGCCCCATGCCATAGCCCGACCCGACCGAGCCGAACAGCAGCCACGCCATGTCGAACCAACCCGACAGCAGCAGGTAATCCGCC
>NKIT01000047.1:0-1071 GCA_002256185.1 Rhodobacteraceae bacterium PARR1
TCCTTGCACATTCCGTGATGGGCCAGGATGCGCGCATGCTCGATGCCGATCACAAGCAGCATCTCCCCGCCCATGCCGCCGTTGTTGTTGCCCACTGTGGCCATGCCGCTGGCGAAGGTCATCAGCAACTCGCGCGGGCTCGCGCTCGCGTGGTCCTGCAGGTTGTGCGGCGCCTCGCCGCCATGAACCAGCACCGCGCTGTCGTGCGCCCCCATGCCCTTGTCCACATGGTAGGGCTGCCACGGACTTGCTTCCTCGTTCTCGCCTGCGCAGAAGCTGAACTTTGCAGGCGTCCCGAAGGTGGCCATGTCGGTGCGCCCCGGCACGCCGCCGCCGATGTTCGTCAGCACGAGCCGCAGGGCCCGGCCAATGGTGGCGTTCGCCCTCGTGCCCTGGCCGAACACATTGGTCCCGCTGTTCAGGCCGATCGCTTGCCGGATCGGGCCGTGGACGAACACCACCGGCGCCACCGGATGGGTGGTCGCCTGGATCGCGGCGAGGTTGAACGCCGGCTTGGCCATGCCCCTCAGTGCGGCGAGCAGTACCGGCATGTACGCCGGCCGGCACCCCGCCATCACCGCGTTGATGGCGACCTTCTCGACCGTGGCTACGGCGCCGCTGGGCGCCACCGGGGCCATCCCGTTCTTTCCGATCTGGGCAGGGGCGGCGCTGGGGGCGATCCTCGGCTCCACCTTCAGTTGGTGGCTGGGCTGGCGCTACGGCGAGAAAATCCTGACCATGTGGCCGCTGAAAGATCATCCCGATCTGGTGGACCGCGCCGCCGGAACCTTCAAGAAATGGGGCGTGGGCGCGGTGTTTCTGGGCCATTTCATCGGCCCGCTGCGCCCTGTGATCTTTCTCTTTGCCGGGATGATGAAGATGGGATTCCTGCCCTTCATCACCGTCAACACCCTATCCGCGCTGGCCTGGGCTTGGCTGATCCCCAAAT
Organism: Rhodobacteraceae bacterium PARR1; assembly: GCA_002256185.1. Taxonomy (GTDB): domain Bacteria; phylum Pseudomonadota; class Alphaproteobacteria; order Rhodobacterales; family Rhodobacteraceae; genus Paragemmobacter. The sequence continues at coordinate 950 of NKIT01000047.1, forward strand.
TGGGCGAGGTGTCGGGCCTTGCCTTCGGCTGGGGCTGGAACGCGCTGGGGTTCTGACCCTTTCCCACATCACCGAAAAAACGACGGGAGGGCCAGTGCAGCCCGATCCCGCGATCCAACATG
>NKIT01000047.1:1081-13681 GCA_002256185.1 Rhodobacteraceae bacterium PARR1
CCGAGCCCGCGATCCAACATGGAGTCTGTCATGGCTGACCCGTCCTCAAACTTCATCGGCATCAAGTCGCCCAACCCGTTCTGGCTGGCCTCTGCGCCACCCACGGACAAGGAATACAACGTCCGCCGCGCCTTTGATGCGGGCTGGGGCGGGGTGGTGTGGAAAACCCTCGGCTCTGAGGGACCGCCCATCGTCAACGTCTCTGGCCCCCGCTATGGCGCGATCTGGGGCGCGGATCGGCGGCTTTTGGGGCTGAACAATATCGAATTGATCACCGACCGCCCGTTGCAGGTGAACCTGGATGAGATTCGGCGGGTGAAAAAGGATTACCCCGACCGCGCGATGATCATCAGCCTGATGGTTCCTTGTGATGAGGAGTCGTGGAAAGACATCCTGCACCGCATTGAAGATACCGGCGCGGATGGGGTGGAGCTGAACTTCGGCTGCCCGCATGGCATGGCCGAACGCGGCATGGGCTCGGCCGTGGGGCAGGTGCCGGAATATATCGAAATGGTCACCGCTTGGGTGAAGCATTATTCCAAGATGCCCTGCATCGTGAAGCTGACGCCAAACGTGACCTCGATCCTGCCGCCCGCGCAGGCGGCCAAACGCGGTGGGGCGGATGCGGTCAGCCTGATCAACACGATCAAGTCGGTGACAAACGTCGATCTTGACCACTTCTCACCTTTCCCGATGATCGACGGCCAAGGCAGCCACGGTGGCTATTGCGGGCCAGCGGTGAAACCCATTGCGCTGAACATGGTGGGCGAGATTGCCCGCCATGCCGACACGCGCGGCCTGCCGATTTCTGGCATCGGTGGCGTTACCACGTGGCGCGACGCGGCAGAGTTCCTCGCGATGGGCGCGGGCAATGTGCAGGTCTGCACAGCGGCGATGACCTATGGCTTCAAGATCGTGCAGGAAATGATTTCCGGCCTGTCGCAATACCTTGATGAAAAGAACATGGCGCTGAACCAGCTGGTGGGCCGCGCCGTGCCGAATTTCGTGGAATGGCAGGATCTGAACCTGAATTATGTCACCAAGGCGGTGATCAATCAGGATGATTGCATCAAATGCGGGCGCTGCTATGCGGCCTGCGAGGATACCAGCCACCAAGCCATCGCCATGTCCGAAGACCGCACCTTCACAGTCAAGGATGATGAATGCGTGGCCTGTAACCTCTGTGTCAACGTCTGCCCGGTGGACAATTGCATCACCATGAAAACGCTGCCGAAAGGCGCGATGGACGAACGCACGGGGCGTGAGGTCGGGGATTATGCCAACTGGCAGAGCCACCCGAACAACCCGTCGTCGCATGCGGCAGAGTGACGGCACGGGCGAATGTGTCGCGTGAAAATTCTCGCACTGTTCCAACGGTCGTCTGATTTTTCGCAGAAAAATCGCGCGCGGCCTTACATCCCTGCGCGACGCACCTACATTCGTCGCAGCGCAGAACAAAAGGGAGATTGAAATGTTCAAGGGACTGACCGCCTCTTTGGCCATCGTGACCGCCATGCTGACCGCCGTTCCGGTCGGGATGATGTTGATCATCGAATGACCTGATCACGCTATCCGGGCGGGCCAACCTGCCCGGATAACGTTTTGCATCCCTTTGGGATTTGCGCCAAGGTCGGGCAAGATCAAACGAAGACAAGCCCGCCCCATGACCAGACCCCGCACGCGCATTCAAACCAAGAATTCGGAAACTATCCTCGAAGCCGCGCTTGAGGTGTTTTCCGCCCAAGGGTTTCGCGGCGCGACCTTGGACCAGATCGCCGAGGTGGCGGGTCTGTCGAAACCCAACCTGCTGTATTACTTCCCCTCGAAAGAGGCGATGCACCGCGCGCTTCTGACGCGGATGCTGGACACGTGGCTTGATCCCTTGCGCGAGATGGATGCAGGCGGTGATCCGGTCGTTGAAATCCTTGGCTATGTCCGCCGCAAGATGGAACTCAGCCGCGATTATCCGCGCGAAAGTCGTCTTTTCGCCAATGAAATCCTGCAAGGTGGCCCCCGCATCCGTGAGGCGATCGAGGGCGATCTGAAAGCCTTGGTCGATGAAAAGGCAGGGGTTTTGGCAGGCTGGATGGACGAGGGCCGCATCGCCCGCCTGCCGCCGCATCACCTGATTTTTTCGGTCTGGGCGCTGACGCAGCATTACGCCGATTTTGACATGCAGGTGCGCGCGGTGCTGGGCGAGGGCCGCGATCCCTTGGCCGAGGCAGGGGCGTTTTTGGAAACGTTGTTTCGGAAGTTGCTGGCCACCTAAGGGTGCCTATGGCTGAGGCCATCGCCGAAGCCACGTGATGCTGCTTGCCAAGCAACCGGCTGGGTGCCCAAAGCACCCGGCCAGCGCCCGTCCCGCCCATGGCGGGCGCTTCTCGCCCGCCGGGCCGGGCGCTGGCCTCTGTAGGTTTAGTGAAACCCGTGAGCGGCGATTTGGTCACTCGGGCGGGGAAAAGCAATGCTTTTCCTGTTCCGCCCGTTGATGTGACGTGTAAGCGTCGCACCGCAAAGCCCTGATCCTTAAGCCGCTTTCCGCTGCGCCATGATCCCCGCGCAGACCTCTGCCCCGATGGCAAAGGACCGCTTCCGCGCCTCGTGGTCGTGGATCATGCCGGTCAGCATCACCTCATCCGGGGCGTAGCGGTCCAAGAGCGTCTCCATCTGCCGCCGCACCGAGGCAGGGCTTCCGACGGCAGCGCAACTTAGCGCATGCTCCACCTCGGCCCGCATCATCGGGGTGACTTCCGACAGGTCATCCGTCGGGCGCGGCAAAGGTCCGGCGCGGCCTGTCCGCAAGCGCGCAAAAGCCAGAAGCTGCGACGAGCGCAGATAGTCAGCCTCGGCATCCGTTTCCGCGGCACACAGCCCCACACCCATCATCGCATAGGGCCGCGCCAGCCATTGCGACGGGCGAAAGGTGGCGCGATAGGTGTCCAGCGCATCGCCCAGCATTGCGGGGGCAAAATGGCTGGCAAAGGCATAGGGCAGGCCCAGATAGGCCGCCAGTTGCGCGCCAAAGAGGCTGGACCCCAGAATCCACACGGGGACATGCGTGCCCGTCCCCGGCACGGCGCGCACGCGGGCGGCGGGGTCGGCATCCCCCAGATAGCCCAGCAATTCCACCACATCCTGCGGGAACTCATCCGCTTGTTCCATGTGGCGGCGCAGCGCGCGGGCGGTGGCCATATCGGTCCCCGGCGCGCGGCCAAGGCCAAGGTCGATGCGTCCGGGATAAAGCGTCTCAAGCGTGCCGAACTGTTCGGCCACCATCAGGGGTGCGTGGTTGGGCAGCATGATCCCGCCCGATCCCACGCGAATGGTCTTGGTCCCGCCCGCCACATGGCCAATCACCACCGCCGTCGCCGCGCTGGCGATGCCGGTCATGTTGTGATGTTCGGCCAGCCAATAGCGGTGATAGCCCAAGCCTTCGGCATGGCGGGCAAGGTCCAGCGTGTTGGCCAACGCCTGCGCGGGCGTCTGGCCTTCGGCGATGGGCGACAGATCAAGGAGGGAATAATTGTGCATGGCCTGAAGATAGGCCCGCAAACCCCGGACCGCAAGCGTGGCCCTCAGCCTTTGGCCAGCACAGCGCGGATCGCGGCGACCGCCAGCTTGTGATCCTCAACCTGCGGCAGACCAGAGACGGTGACACAGGCCACCACGCCCGCCGCCGCCGTGCGGATCGTCACAGCACCGCCGTTGGTGGCGTAATCGGCGGGCGACAGGCCGTGACGGGCGATGTCTTCGCCCTTTGCCTCAAGCCGCTTTTGAACCAGCAAGGAGGGTGCTTGGAACAACAGGGCCGTGTTGGACTTGCGCCGCGCCCAGTTATCATTGATCGCCGCCGATCCGGGCAGGGCCGCGTGAAACAGGGTGCGGTCCGGCGTGCGGATGTTGACGACGATGGGCAGCGCCTGCACGCGGGCCATCTCAACCAAGGTCAGGCCAAGGTGCAGCGCGGTTTCTTCGGTGAACACCGGAAAGACCAGCGCGGCAAAATCGGCTTCAAGGGTGGCAAGGTCCATGTCAACGCTCCGGTTCCGTCACGGAGTGCAGCAATAGCAGAGCCTTGCCCCTGCAACCAGACAGCCGGGCGGAAACAATCCCGCCCAACCATTGACCATCCCTGACCGAAAGGCGGTGTCAGGCCGCGTCGCTGGCGGGTTTGGCCGTCTTTGCCGTTTTGCGGACTGCCTTGGCGGGGGCGGGCTTTGCCACGGGTGCCGGCTCTTCGTCCAGTACGACCGGCGCGACGGGATCGGGCTGCGGCTGGTCTTCCTCAAAGCTCATTGCATCCAGATTGACACGTGCTGCGCGGCGGGCGTGGCGCGTCGCGCGCACAGCGGCCCGATCCGGTTCGGGAAGGCGCACCTCTTCGGGCAGGGCGGTGACATAGGCGGCGGGTGCCCCCCGGTCGATCTTGCCCCGGCGCACCAATTCGTCCAAGGCCGCGACGACCAGAGAGTTGGACGCAATGACCGACGCCCCCAACAGCGCCAAGTGGCACAACTGGTCATCGGACAGGTCTTCCAGCTTGCCCGGATGGCGCAGATAGACGGCATCGCCATCAATCAACTGGTCGGCATTCATCCGCCGCTGCAAGCGCCGCATCTGCGAATTGGCCAGCATCGCACCCTTGTTGAACATGAACTTGTGCAGGATGAAGCCTTGGGCGCGGAGTTCGTCATCCACCCCGCCCGCCATCGGCTCGCCTTCGTAAAGCTGCATCCAGCGCATTTCGACGATCACCGCCACGGCATTGGCCATGGCCTTGCGACCGTTTTCAAACACGATCTTTTCGCCGCCCTGAATGTCGATCTTCAGGCAATCAAAGGCGGGCAGGTCGCGGATCTTGTCCAAGGCGACCGTCTTCATTTCCACATCCTGCGCCATCTGCGCCCAACCCGGACGCCCCAGCGCCTTCAGCCCCGGCATATGGGGTTCATAGATCGAAGACAGGCCGGAGTTGCGGTAAAGATGCAGGATATGCGTCTTGCCGTCCCCCACGGCTTGGGGAAAATAAATCTCATTCGGGCCCTTGGCCTTTTCCAGTTCGGCAAAGGCTTCGGGGTTGGGTTCAAACCCCACCACCCGGCAGGCCCCCGCGCGCAACAGGCCCAGATAGGGCGGTTCGTTGATCGGGTTGGCCCCGACATCGCAGAACGTGGTCGGACGGGCAAAGGGCAGCAGCCCCAAAAGATACTTCACCGCGGGCGAAAGACGGCGATAGGCGACGGCAGGGGATGCGGGCGGCAAGGGACACCTTCAACTGAACCAATGCGCCAAGGCTAGATCAAGCCTACCCCTTTTGCCAGTGATTTACTGTCAATCTGGGGGAGAAGGTCGGGGATTGTATCAAAAGATAGAACAATCCGCCTCAGCCCAGACCCACGCCGCGCAGGATGATCGTCTTGACGCTTTCGGTGGCCTCTTGCCACTGCCGGTCGGTCAGGGGCGCACCGCCGTTCAGGGTTTCGATCTGGTGGCCGAAATCGGCGTAATGCTGGGTCATGGCCCAGAGCATGTAAAGCAAGTGGCGCGGGTTCACCGGGGCCATCTGGCCTGCATCAATCCAACCCTGAATCACCCTTGCCCGGTTTTCCGTCCAGTCGCGCAGGGTGGTTTCCAGATAGTCCTGAATGACCGGGGCACCTTGCATCACCTCGGCCGCCCAGACCTTGGACCCATGCGGATGGCGACGCGAGATGTCCATCTTCGCCTCGATATATGCCCCGATCCCCTCGGCGGGGGTCGATGCCGCATCGAAGCTGGCAGCGGCGTTCAGCCAGATCTCGAATATCTCCTGCACCACGCGGCGGTAAAGGTCTTCTTTGGTGGCAAAATAGTAATGCAGGTTCGCCTTGGGCAGACCCGCCATATCGGCGATCAACTGCATGGTGGCCCCGCCATAGCCTGCCTCGGCAAAGACCTTTTCGGCGGCGGTCAGGATCAGACGCTCATTTTCGCGCCGGATATCCGTGCGGCGTGTCGCGGCTTTGCCTGAAAATCGGGCATTCTCTTGCATGGGTGTGCCGCCTTGCCCCCGGATTCCATTTGACCAAATGGTCAGCTTGTGGTGCGTTTGGTGTTGACCATACGGTCAGGATGCGAGTCGATCAACGGCGCGTCTTTAGGCGTGAAAAGGGGTGCGACAGATGCCCCGGACCACAGGGAGAGCAAGCTGATGCCAGCACCCGGAGCAAACCTCCGCATCAATTCCGCGCGGTTGTGGGACAGCCTGAACGAGATGGCCCTGATCGGCCCCGGCGTGGCAGGGGGCTGCAACCGCCAGACCCTGACCGATGCCGATGGCGAAGGCCGCCACCTGTTCCAGCGCTGGTGCGAAGCGGCAGGCATGACGATGGGCGTCGACACCATGGGCAACATGTTCGCGACGCGTCCGGGAACAGAGCCGGATGCGCTGCCGGTCTATATGGGCTCGCATCTGGACACCCAACCGACCGGCGGGCGCTATGACGGCGTCTTGGGCGTGCTGGGTGCGCTTGAGGTCGTGCGGTCGATGAATGACCTCGGCCTGAAAACCCGCCGCCCCATCGTGGTGACCAACTGGACCAATGAGGAAGGCGCGCGCTTTGCCCCCGCCATGCTGGCCTCTGGCGTTTTCGCGGGCATCCACACCGAAGATTACGCCAAATCCCGCCGCGATATGGACGGCAAGGTCTTTGGCGAGGAACTCGCCCGGATCGGCTGGGTCGGGGATGAACCCACCGGCGCACGCAAGATGCATGCGATGCTGGAGTTGCACATCGAACAAGGCCCGATCCTTGAGGCCGAGGGGAAAACGATTGGCGTCGTCACCCACGGGCAGGGCCTTTGGTGGCTGGAAATCACCCTGACCGGCAAGGACGCGCATACCGGCTCCACCCCGATGCACCTGCGGGTGAATGCAGGGCTTGGCATGGCGCGGATCACCGAACGGGTGCACCAGATCGCCATGAGCCATCAACCCAATGCCGTGGGCGCGGTGGGTCAGGTCAAGGTCTTCCCCAACAGCCGCAACGTGATCCCCGGCAAGGTGATCTTCACGGTGGACATCCGCAGCCCCGAACAGGCCAAACTCGACGCCATGAGGGCTGAGGTTGAACGCGCCGCCCATGCGGTGGCCGCCGAGCTGGGTCTGGGATGCGAGATCGAGGCCGTCGGCCATTTCGACCCCGTCACCTTTGATCCTTCGCTGGTGGGGATTGTCCGGGGGGCCGCCGAGCGTCTGGGCCATTCGCATATGGACATCGTCTCAGGCGCTGGCCACGACGCCTGCTGGATCAACCGCGTAGCACCCACGGTCATGATCATGTGCCCCTGCGTGGATGGGTTGTCGCATAATGAGGCCGAGGAGATTTCGCCGGAATGGGCCGCGGCGGGGACAGATGTCCTGCTGCACGCCGCGCTTGAGGTGGCGGAGGTGGTGGTATGACCACCCCCGCTTCCGTCTACTTGGGTGGTTTCGGCGGCTTCGGCGGCGAAGGCGGTGTTGTTGGCGGCCTACTTATGGGTTCGGGTTGCCCACGCACGCCACCTTTGTCTATTGGTTCTGGAGGTTTTACCAAGTACGAGACTCCGTCGTGAATAGTGAAAACAAGGAAAGTCTGCTCAGAGAGGCGACCCGACTGGCTGAACTTAGCCTGACGGCGCAAGTTGATCTTATGTTGGCTGCTGACCAACGTGCAACTACGTTTGCGGGGATCATGATCGCTACGGTTGCAATAATCGCACAGGACATAGGCAAGGTTCCTGATGCATTAAGTGATGATCTTGGATTGATACTTCTTGGCGTCTCGGCTGCTTTGGCTGCTTATTCTGCACGGTCTGTTAAGATTCACATTGGTGGTAATTCTTTTTCGAGCTTTGCCGAAGAACTCAAGTCGAACCGTGACTTAGCGTTACTTCTCAGGGATCTAGGAGAGATTTACGACCAGTGCTCAGCCAAGAACCGTACTACGATGAAGCGGAACTCAAATTTCTTCAACACTTCTCTGTACATAGGCATTCTTGGCTTCTTTGTGAGTATTTGGACGAGCTTGGTTTCGATTTTTTGGGAACTGAAAGCCACCTTAGTGGCCTTGGCTGGAGCAAACTGAATGACCACCATCATCAAGAACGGCACCGTCGTGACGGCGGACCTGTCCTACAAAGCCGATGTGCGGATCGAGAATGGCATCATCACCGAGATCGGGCTGAACCTGACTGGCGGCGAGGTGCTTGATGCCACGGGCTGCTATGTCATGCCGGGGGGGATTGATCCGCATACGCATCTCGAGATGCCCTTCATGGGCACCTATTCAGCGGATGATTTTGAGTCCGGCACCCGCGCCGCGCTGTCGGGCGGGACGACGATGGTGGTGGACTTTGTCCTGCCGGGGCAGGGGCAGGGGCTGATGGATGCAGCCCAGATGTGGCACAACAAATCGGGCCGTGCGCATTGCGATTACAGCTACCATATGGCGGTGACCTGGTGGGGCCAAAAGGTTTGGGACGAGATGGAGGAGACGGTCAAATCCGGCATCACCTCGTTCAAGCACTTCATGGCCTATAAGGGCGCGTTGATGGTGAACGACGATGAGATGTTCCAATCCTTCCGCCGGGTGGGGGATCTGGGGGGTGTCGCCCTTGTTCATGCCGAAAACGGCGATCTGGTGGCCGAACTGACCGCCAAACTGCTGGCCGAGGGCAATACCGGCCCCGAAGCCCACGCCTATTCCCGCCCGCCGCAGGTGGAGGGCGAGGCGACCAACCGCTCCATCATGATCGCCGATATGGCGGGCGTGCCGCTGTATGTCGTGCATACCTCTTGCGAAGAAGCGCATGAGGCCATCCGCCGCGCGCGTCAGGCCGGCAAGCGCGTCTGGGGTGAGCCGTTGATCCAGCATCTGACGCTGGATGAGCGTGAGTATTTCCACGCCGATTGGGACCATGCCGCGCGGCGCGTGATGTCGCCGCCCTTCCGCGACAAGCACCATCAGGACAGTCTCTGGGCTGGTCTGCAATCGGGCAGTCTGTCTTGCGTGGCGACCGACCATTGCGCCTTTACCACCGCGCAGAAACGCTTTGGCATCGGCAATTTCAGCAAAATCCCGAACGGGACCGGGGGGCTTGAGGATCGTCTGCCGGTGCTGTGGACACATGGGGTGGAAACGGGCCGCATCACGCCGGAAGAGTTCGTCGCCGTCACCTCGACCAACATCGCCAAGATTTTGAACATGTATCCCAAGAAGGGCGCGGTTCTGGTGGGCGCGGATGCGGACCTTGTGGTGCTGGACCCCAAGGCGGAAAAGGTGATCACGGCGGCAGCGCAGCAATCGGCCATTGATTACAACGTGTTCGAAGGCATGGCTGTCAAGGGCCTGCCGCGTTTCACCCTGACGCGCGGCCATGTCGCGGTGACCGAAGGCAAGATGACCAGCCGCGAAGGCCACGGGCAGTTCGTCAAACGCGAGGCGCGTCCCGCCGTCAACCGCGCGTTGTCAAAGTGGAAAGACCTGACCGCGCCGCGCCCTGTGGTGCGGACAGGTGTTCCGGCGACGGGGGTTTAAGGCACCTGATGCTCCAACTCCGGCAACAGCACAACGCTTTCCTGCTCATGCGGGTCGGTGCGGGCGATCACGGCGCGGGCAGGGCTGGGGCCGGGGTTGAAGGGCAGGTGCGGCATGTCGGCGGGGATATAAAGCATGTCTCCCGCCGCCACCTCCATCCGGTGTTCCAAGGCTTGGCCCCAGTACATGACCGTCACACCCTCCAGCATGTAGATCGCCGTCTCATGCGTGGTGTGTTTGTGGGCCTTGGCGCGGCCACCGGGGGGGATGGTCAGAAGGTGCATGCAGATACGCTGCGCGCCGGTGCTTTCGCGGGCGATGCCCTCAAAGTAGGAAAACCCCTGCTTGCCGGCATAGGTCTGGTCAGAGGACGGGGTCAACTTGCGGCAGATCAGCGGATCGTCGGACATGGCGGGACTCACTTTCGGATGGATGCCCGCATTTTGACACAAGGGGCCGGGGTCACGCAAAGGGCAGGGGCCATGCCCATCAGGGATATCAGCCGTGGCACAGACCACGGGGGAAACGGGGACGCATGAAGGATATGACCGCAACCGCCGCGCCTGTGATTGAGGCGAAGGGCCTCAATCTGGTGTTTCAGACCAATGACGGGCCGGTGCAGGCGCTGAAAGACGTCAACTTGACCATCGGCAAGGGCGAGTTTGTCAGCTTCATCGGCCCCTCGGGCTGCGGCAAGACCACCTTTCTGCGCTGTGTCGCGGCCTTAGAGCATCCAACCGGCGGCACCCTGACCGTCAATGGCATGACCCCGGATGAGGCGCGCAGGAAGCGCGCTTACGGCTATGTGTTTCAGGCGGCGGGGCTTTATCCGTGGCGCACCATCGCAGGCAACATAAAACTGCCGCTTGAGATCATGGGTTTTGACCGCGCCGAACAGGACCGCCGGGTGGAGCAGGTGTTGGAGCTGGTCGAGTTGAAAGGGTTTGGCAAGAAATTCCCCTGGCAACTGTCGGGCGGGATGCAGCAACGGGCGTCTATCGCGCGGGCGCTGGCCTTTGACGCCGATATCCTGCTGATGGACGAACCCTTTGGCGCTTTGGATGAAATCGTGCGGGATCGTCTGAATGAAGAGCTGTTGAAACTCTGGGCGCGGACCGGCAAGACCATCGGGTTCGTCACCCATTCGATCCCCGAGGCGGTGTATCTGTCCACCAAGATCGTGGTCATGTCGCCCCGACCGGGCCGGATCACCGACATCATCGACAGCCCCCTGCCGCGCGAGCGCCCGCTCGACATCCGCGATAGCCGCGAATTCATCGAGATCGCCCATCGCGTGCGCGAGGGCCTGAGGGCGGGGCATGGCGATGAGGTGTGATTTGGTCGCGTGCCCCCTCACCCCAGCCCTCTCCCCCGAGGGGAGAGGGGGCGGCGCGGTGCCTTTTGCAACGGTTGGCATGAGCACTTCGGGTGGCATCAAGGGCGTACTCCCTCTCCCCTTGGGGGTGAGGGTCGGGGTGAGGGGGCAAACCACATGAACGTCATCGTCCTCGGTTGGCTTGCGGCCTCGACCGCCGTGTTCATGGCGGCGAATTCGGTGTTGAAGATCTACGCGGCCAAGGGTGGCATTCCGGTGCTGATCGGGGCCTTGGCGCTGTTCTGTCTGGGCAATCTGTTGATGGTGCAGGTGATGCGGGCCAATGGGTTGGGCATTGCCATTGCGCTGTCGCTGATCTTTCAACTGATCGCCATCACCGGCGTGGCCTTCGTGTTCTTTGGCGAGCGGCCGAATGCCCTGCAACTCGCTGGCTTGGTGCTTGGCATCATCGCCATCGGCATGATCGTCTGGCCGAAAGGGGGCGTGTCGTGAACCGCGTTCTGCCCATCCTGACCGTGCTCGCCGCGCTTGTGGCCATCTGGTATGCCGCGACGGTGATGATGAACCGCGCTTGGGTCTATGATCAGGCCGCGCGGGCGGATACCGAAGTCAGCTTTGCTGAGATGGTGCCCTTGACCATGGATCAGGAACGCCCCGTGCTGCCCGCCCCGCATCAGGTGGTGTCAGAACTGGTCAAATCGACGCTGGGCACGGCGCCGACCTCAAAACGGTCATTGGTCTATCACGGCTGGATCACCCTGTCGGCCACAGCCTTGGGCTTTGTCATCGGCACGGTCTTGGGGTGCCTTTTGGCGGTGGGCATCGTCTACAACCGCGCGATGGATATGAGCGTGCTGCCTTGGGCCATCGCCAGCCAGATGATCCCGATCATCGCGCTGGCCCCGATGCTGACAGCGATCCTGAACACTGTGGGGGCCTCGCCTTTGGTCACCAAGGCGGTGATTTCGGCCTATCTCAGTTTCTTCCCGGTGGTCGTCGGCATGGTCAAGGGCCTGCGCAGCCCCGATGCCATGCAGTTGGACCAGTTGCACACCTATGCCGCGACCGGGCGGCAGGCGTTCTTCAAGCTGCGGCTTCCGGCCTCGATGCCTTACTTCTTTGCCAGCGCAAAGGTTGGCATTGCCGCCAGCCTTGTTGGGGCCATCGTGGCAGAGTTGAACCAGCCCGCAGGCCTTGGTGCGCGGCTGTTGCAGGGGTCTTACTACGGCCAGACCGTGCAAATCTGGGCGACGCTGTTCCTGTGTGCCATCCTTGCGGCACTCGCCGTGATGGTAATCGCGGCGGTAGAGCGTGGGACGCTGACACGCATGGGGATGGCGCGATGATCTGGGTGCTGGTGGCCCTTGGCGTTTGGGCGTGTGGATGGTGGATCAACGCGCGGCTTGCAGCCTCGCCCCTGTCGCGCACAAGGGCAGGGCGGATCGCGGTGCCGGTGATCTTTGGCGTGACGGTGCTGATCCTGTGGGAAGGGCTGGTGCGGGGCTTGGGCGTGTCGCCGGTGATCCTGCCGCCGCCTTCGGCTGTGGCGGCGCGCTTTGCCGACAGTCTGCCGATCCTGTGGGGCGATTTCGTGCAGACCGCGCTGAAGGGGGCGCTGTCGGGCTATGCCATCGGTTGCACAGCCGCCTTTCTGACCGCCGTTGCCGTGGACCGCAGCCCGTTCTTGCAGCGCGGCCTTCTGCCCGT
>NKIT01000047.1:13691-25752 GCA_002256185.1 Rhodobacteraceae bacterium PARR1
ACCGCACCGATCATGGTGATGTGGTATGGCTTTGACTGGCAGTCGAAAGCTGCAGTCGTGGTCTTGATGGTGTTCTTTCCGGTCTTGGTGAACACGGTGGCGGGGCTGAAGGCCAGCGAGGCGATGCAGCGCGATCTTATGGCCACCTATTCCGCTAGCTATTGGCAAAGCCTGTTCAAGCTGCGGCTTCCCGCCGCGATGCCGTTTGTGTTCAACGGGCTGAAGATCGCCTCGACCCTTGCCCTGATCGGGGCGCTGGTGGCCGAGTTTTTCGGCAGCCCGACCGAAGGCATGGGCTTTCGCATCAACGCCTCGATCGGCCAGCTGGCGCTGGACATGATCTGGGCAGAAATCACCGTCGCGGCCATCGCCGGGTCGGTTTTCTACGGCGCGGTGGCGCTGATCGAGAAACGGGTGACTTTCTGGCACCCGTCGCAACGGAACTGAAGCAAGGGCACCGGGGCAAAACCGGGCCATCAACACGGAGGTTGATCGAATGAAGAAACTGCTGCTGGGTGCCGCGATGGCGCTGGTCGCCGGGTCCGCATGGGCCGAGGACGTGACGTTGCAATTGAAATGGGTCACGCAGGCCCAATTCGCGGGCTATTACGTCGCCAAGGACAAAGGCTTTTATGAAGAAGAGGGCCTGAACGTCACCATTCTGCCGGGTGGCCCGGACGTGGCCCCGACGCAGGTTCTGGCGGCTGGCGGTGCGGACGTGGTTGTGGACTGGATGCCACCCGCCCTTGCGGCGCGGGAAAAGGGTCTGGCGATGGTCAATATTGCCCAGCCCTTCAAATCCTCGGGCATGATGCTGACCTGTCTGAAGGAATCGGGCGTGGCCACCACGGCGGATTTCAAGGGCAAGACCTTGGGCGTGTGGTTCGGCGGCAACGAGTTCCCGTTCCTGAACTGGATGAACAAGCTGGGCCTGAAAACCGACGGCACCGATGTGACCGTGCTCAAGCAGGGCTTCAACGTCGATCCGCTGTTGCAAAAGCAGGCGGCCTGCGTGTCCACCATGACCTACAACGAATACTGGCAGGTGATCGACGCGGGTCTGACGCCCGACGATCTGATCACCTTCAAGTATGAAGATGAGGGTGTGGCGACGCTGGAAGACGGTCTTTATGTCATGGAAGACAAGCTGGCCGATGCTGCCTTCTCGGAAAAGATGGTCAAGTTCGTCCGTGCGTCGATGAAGGGCTGGAAATACGCCGAGGCCAACCCGGATGAAGCCGCGATGATCGTGCTGGAAAACGATGAGACCGGCGCGCAAACCGAAGCGCATCAAAAGCGCATGATGGGCGAGATTGCCAAGCTGACCGCCGGTTCGAACGGGGCGCTGGACCCGGCAGATTACGACCGCACGGTTGCGGCGCTGATGTCGGGCGGGTCTGACCCGGTCATCACCAAGATGCCCGAAGGCGCTTGGACCCATGCGATCACGGATGCCGCGCTGCAATAAGCCGTTGGCGTGACAAAAGAAAAGGCGCGTCCGGGTGACCGGGCGCGCTTCTTTTTTGCCGAAGCGACAAGGATGGGGATTGCCCCGATGCCCAAAGCATCGGGGCGCGCCCGCACCGCCCCCACAAGTCTGAACGGGGGCGGGCGCACATATATGTGCACCCACCCCGCGGTGCGTGCGCGCCCCTTGGTTGACGGTTGATTTACTCCCGCTTGTAAAGCCCGTGCACCCCTGTAAATTCCTTACACAAACCCCGTACGTAAAAGGCACGCCATGCCCGTCCCCCTTGCCGGTTCCCGCCTGCGCGAACGCCGACTCGCCCTTGGCCTGAAACAGGCCGAGGTGGCAAAGGTCGCGGGGGTATCGGCCTCATACCTCAACCTCATCGAACACAACCGCCGCCGCATTGCGGGCGATGGCCTGACGCGGCTTGCGGCGGCCTTGGGATTGCCCTTGGCGGCGCTGGTCGAAGGCGCGGACAGCGCGTTGATCGACGACCTGCGCTCTGCCGCTGCGGCCGCCGCCGCCGAAGGGGCCGAGGCCGAGGCCGACCGCGCCGAAGAATTCGCAGGCCGTTTCCCCGGCTGGGCCATGGCCACCGCAACCTTGGCCCGCCGCGCGGCGCGGCTGGACCAGGCGGTGCAGGTGCTGAACGACAAGCTCAGCCTTGATCCGCATCTGTCAGCCTCGATCCATGAGGTGCTGTCGGCGGTGTCCTCGGTCCGCTCCACCGCCGCGATTCTGGCCGAGACCGAAGATATCGACCCCGAATGGCGGGCGCGCTTTCACCGCAACCTGCATCAGGACAGCGAACGGCTTGCTGCGGGGGCCGAGGCATTGGTGGCCTATCTCGACGCCTCTGCCGCACCGCAAGAGGCGACCAGCCTGTCGCCACAGGAAGAGGTTGAGGCATGGTTGCAAGACCGCGACTGGCATCTCGACGGCGCGCGGGGCATGGACCTGTCGCAGCTTGCCACCACCGCCGCGCGGACCTTGGCGCAGGACTGGATCGCGACCATGGCAGAGGATGCCGCAGACCTGCCCCAGGACCGGTTGGCCGAGGCCGAGGCGCGGCTTGGCCCCGATCCCCTGCGTCTTGCCGCCGCGTTCGGCACCGATCCGTTGCAGGTGATGCGGCGGATGGCCCTGCGCCCCGGATCGCGGCTGGGGCTGGTGATCTGTGACGGGTCGGGCACGCTGACCTTTCGCAAACCGGCGGATGGGTTCGCCATCCCCCGCTTTGGTGCGGCCTGTCCGCTGTGGCCGCTCTACACCGCCCTTGGTCGGCCCGCGCAACCGGTGGAAGCCGTCGTCGCCACCGCTGGCCGCCTGTCGCGGCGCTTCGGCATCCGCGCGTGGTGCCGCCCCACCCATCCCGGCGGGTTCACCGGACCTGAGTTGCGCACGGCGGCGATGCTGATCCAGCCCTTGGCCGCGCATGAGGGTGGCGCAGGCCTGCCTGTCGGCCCCACCTGCCGCATCTGCCCGGCCCAAGGTTGCTCCGCGCGGCGCGAACCGTCGATCCTGACCGATGCCGAAGGCTGACGGTTTCCAAAGGATGACCGTTTTCAAAGGATGACGGGGCTTTTGACAGGGCGGCATTTTCCCCTGATACTGCACACAAGGTCAGCCCCGACAGAAGGGCGGCCATGGGAACCGGGGGAGGGCAGCCTGCATCAAACGGTGCAAGGCTGCCGTGGGGGAGACGCAAGGCATGAGCCACGTCCTGTTGATCGAGGACGAACCCAACATCGCCGAGGCGATCCGTTTCATCCTGACGCGGGATGGCTGGTCTGTTTCGACGCTTCAGGATGGTGCGGCGGCAATGGCGGCGGTGCATGACCAGAAACCGGACATCGTGATCCTCGATCTGATGCTGCCCGGACGGTCAGGTCTGGAAATCGTGGAATCGCTGCGCGCCGATCCGGCCACCCACGGCTTGCCCGTGCTGATGCTGACCGCCAAAGGCGCGGGGCGCGAGCGTGAGGCGGCAGAGCGTGCAGGCGTCAGTCAGTTCATGACCAAGCCGTTTTCCAACGCCGACATCCTTGCATCCGTGCGCGCGCTGGCGGGGCGATAGACCTTGGCCCGGCGGGTGCCCCTGTTCCTCAAGCGGCGCAGTTACCGCCGCCGCCGTTTGCGCGATGCCGCGCGGCTTTTGCCGGTGTTCGGGGCGTTCTTCTTTCTGCTGCCGGTGCTGTGGTCGCCGGGCGAAAGCCCGGCCCCCGATACGGCATCGGATGGGCTTTACCTCTTTGTCGTCTGGTTCCTGCTGATCCTTGCCGCCGCCGCCTTGGCCCCCGGTCTGGATGGCGGGGCCGATGACGATGGCACAGAGCCCTGAGACAGCGATGCCCTTCAATATCCTTGTCCTGACCTGTGTCACCTATGTCGCGCTGCTGTTCCTTGTCGCCTTTGTCGCCGAACGGCGGGCGGGGATCGGGCGGGCACGCTGGCTGCGGTCCCCCGCTGTTTATACCTTGTCGCTGTCGGTCTATTGCACGGCGTGGACCTTTTACGGCGCGGTGGGCTATGCGGCGCGCTCGGGGCTGGAGTTTCTGACGATCTACCTTGGCCCCACGCTGGTGTTCATCGGCTGGTGGTGGGTGCTGCGCAAGCTGGTGCGGATCGGGCGCAAGCAGCGCGTTACCTCCATCGCCGACCTGATCTCCAGCCGCTTTGGCAAGTCGAACCTGTTGGGCGTGATCGTCACCCTGCTGTCGGTCGTGGCGATGACGCCTTATATCGCGCTGCAACTTCAATCGGTGACGCAGTCCTTTGGCGTCTTTGCGTCAGGCACGCCCGAAGGCTGGGCGCTGCCGAACCGAGATGCGACGGCGATCTGGGTGGCGGCGGGGCTGGCCTTGTTTTCCATCCTGTTCGGCACCCGCAAACTGGATGCCAAGGAACAGCATCACGGCGTCGTCACCGCCATCGCGGTCGAGGCGGTGGTAAAGTTGGTTGCATTGCTGGCGGTGGGCGGCTTTGTCGTCTGGGGGCTGGCGGATGGCCCGTCCGACATCTTCCGCCGGATCACAGAGTCGCCGATTTCCGACTGGGAGTTGCAGCCGGATCGCTGGTTTGGGCTGATGTTCGTCTCTGCCGCCGCTGTGATCAGCCTGCCGCGCATGTTCCATGTGATGGTGGTCGAAGGCGGCGATGAATCGCATCTTGGCCGGGCAAGCTGGGCCTTTCCGGCCTACCTCATGCTCATGAGCCTGTTCATCGTCCCCATCGCTGTGGTGGGGCTGGAGCGGATGCCCAGCAGCGCCAACCCTGATATGTTCGTGCTGACCTTGCCGCTGCAAGAGGGGCAGGGCGCCTTGGCGATGCTGGCCTTTTTGGGCGGGTTTTCCTCGGCGACGAGCATGGTGATCGTTGAGGCGATTGCGCTGGCCACCATGGTGTCGAACCATGTGGTGATGCCGGTTTGGTTGCGCTTGCGCCCGGATGTCGCGATGACGGGCGATGTGCGCGGCGTGGTGCTGATGGCGCGGCGGGTGTCCATCATCGCCATTCTGGCGCTGGGGTATGGCTACTACCGCATGTCGGGCGGATCGACGGCGCTGGCCTCGATCGGCCTGATCGCCTTTGTGGGGGCTGCGCAGGTCCTTCCGGCGATGCTGGGTGGAATCTTCTGGCGCGGTGCCTCGCGCTTTGGCGCCGGACTTGGGCTGCTCATGGGGCTGATCGTCTGGGCCTACACGCTGTTCTTGCCATCCTTTGGCGACGATGGCGTGATCCCGGCACATGTCTTTGCCCTTGGTCCCTTTGGCATCGGCTGGCTGCGGCCACAGGCGCTGTTCGGCGTGTCGGGGATGGACCCCCTTGTGCATGCCATCGTCTGGTCGATGGTGCTGAACGCCTCGGCCTTTGCGCTTGGGTCGATTTTCTCTTTCCCCGGTCCCGTTGAGCGGATGCAGGGCGCCGCCTTCGTCAACGTCTTTGATGAAGACCAGACCGGCCCCCAAGGCTGGGCGCGGGGCAAGGCGGAGCCTGAGACGCTCTTGATGATGGCAGGCCGCATCTTGGGCGAAGAACCCGCGCTCGGGTTCTTTGAGGCTGAGGCGAGGCGTCAGGGCAAGGCCGGATTCCTGCCCGATGCCACGCCCGAATTCGTGGAACTGCTGGAACGCCGCTTGGCCGGATCGGTGGGCGCGGCCACGGCCCATGCGATGATCAGCCAGATCGTCGGCCGCGCTGCCGTGACGGTTGAAGAACTGATGGCGGTGGCCAATGAAACCGCCCAGATCATGGAGTATTCCGCCCGGCTGGAAGCACAGCAGGACGAACTGACCCGCACCGCGCGGCAATTGCGTGAGGCGAATGAAAAGCTGACCCAGCTTTCCATCCAGAAAGACGCCTTCCTGTCGCAAATCAGCCATGAGCTGCGCACGCCCATGACCTCGATCCGCGCGTTTTCCGAAATATTGACCGAAGGCGACCTGCCCCCCGGAATGGTCGCGCAATATGGCCGGATTATTCATGACGAGGCGATCCGTCTGACGCGCCTGCTGGATGATCTCTTGGATCTGTCGGTGCTGGAAAATGGTACCGTGCAGTTGAACCTTGGGTTGGCGAATATCCAGACCCTGCTGGACAAGGCGCTGGCG
This sequence comes from Rhodobacteraceae bacterium PARR1, assembly GCA_002256185.1. Taxonomy (GTDB): domain Bacteria; phylum Pseudomonadota; class Alphaproteobacteria; order Rhodobacterales; family Rhodobacteraceae; genus Paragemmobacter. Next base: position 19,773 of record NKIT01000047.1, read on the forward strand.
GCGGCGGGCAGCACCAAACCCGAACGGGTGTTCACGATCATCCGCGACCTGCCGTCGGAAAACCTGTTTGTGCGCACCGATGCCGACAGGCTGCTTCAGGTGTTCATCAACCTGATTTCAAACGCGCGAAAGTATTGCGACAGCGACTCACCCGAGTTGAAGATCACCGTGCGCCAACGCGCGGGCCGGGTGTCGGTGGATTTCATCGACAATGGCAAGGGCATCCCCAAGGAAAGTCAGGCGATCATCTTTGAAAAATTCGCGCGCCTGTCGGACCAATCCCGCGCGGGCGGGGCGGGGCTTGGACTGGCGATCTGCCGCGAGGTGATGGCCAATCTGGGCGGATCGGTCAGCTACTTGCCGGGGCAGGGCGGGGCGGCGTTTCGCGCGACGCTGCCGCTGCGGCTGGACCGCAAACTGGCCTGAGGCCAGTTTTGGAAACCCCGCCTTAACGCCTTGCCGCTAGCCTTGTCGCTGAACAGCAGCAAAAGAGGCGGCAGGATGCAGGTATTGCGGCGCAAGATTGCACAGGCGGGAACGCAGCGCTTGGGGGCGGTGGCTGGCGGCGGGGCGGAACGGGCGTTCCGGCTGGCGCTGGCGCGGGCGGCGCGCGATGCGATGGGGCTGGCGCTGGATGTCACGCAATCCGCGCAGGACCGCTTGGCGCTGGCCGAACTGGTGGACCTGCCCCCCGACCGGGCGCTGATGCTGATGCTGGACCAGAACGGCGGCGATGGTCTGGGGCTGATCGTGCTGTCGCCGCCCCTGCTGTCGGGGCTGGTGGAGATGCTCACCACGGGCCGCGTCACCGCCGCGCCACCGCCCAACCGTCGCCCGACCCGCACCGATGGCGCGATGCTGGCCGCCTTGGTGGATGCCGCACTGGCGGGGCTTGATACCGCCTTGGCCGATGATGCCGACAGGATTTGGGCCGCAGGCTGGCGCTATGCCGGCTTTGTTGAAGAAACCCGCACGCTGGGCCTGTTGCTGGAAGATGCGCCCTATCAGGTGATCCGGGCAGAGGTGGCGCTGATGGACGGGGCGAAATCGGGGCCGTTGATCCTTGCACTGCCAGAGCGCGCCGCCGCTTCGGGCAATACCGCGGAACCCGCCCCCGCCACGGATCACAGCTTTTCCGCCCATCTGGCCGCACAGGTGGATACCGTGACGGCGCGGCTGGATGCGGTGGTGGGGCGGCTGACCCTGCCCTTGGCACGGTTGGCGACCCTGCTGCCGGGTGAGACGCTGCCCTTGCCCCTGGCCGGGATAGACCGCGTGCGTCTGGTGGGTCTGGATGGCCGTTTGGTGGGTGAGGGGCGCTTGGGTCAGGCGCGCGGCCTGCGCGCGATCCGCCTGACCATGGAGGCGCGGGCGGATGGCGACAAGGGCGCGGACGGAACCCGACCACCCGCCGCCGTGCCGTTGCACCCCGTGGCCCCGCCGCGCGCAGCCACGGGATAGGGGCTTAGCGCCCGGACAGCATCGGGCGAAGCTGTTCCAGATTATAGCCAAAGCGGGCCGGGATGCCGATCAACTCATCCGCCGGACGCTCACCAGCATGGGCCAGCGCCCAGACCACCGAACAGCGGTTGCCGCTGGCGCAATAGGCAAAGACCGGCCCGGCCGAGGCATCCATCGCCGCACGCTGCGCGATCACATTCGCCTCGGTCAGCGCGCCGCCGATGATGGGATTGGCGACGAAGGTCAGACCCAAGGCCTCTGCCGCCTGCCGCATCACATCGGTGTGCAGGTCGGGCGGAATCTCGCCGTCCGGGCGGTTGTCGATCACCGTGACATAGCCCGCCGCCTTGATCGCGGGCAAATCTTCGGGGTCGATCTGCGGTGAGACGGCATAGTCCGGGGTCAGCGCGCGAATGTCCATCGGCGGGGTCCTTCAAGCTTTGGTCAGCCGCGCCGACAGCGCGGGCGCGATCACCATACCCGCGACCATCGCCAGAAGAAAGAGTGCGCCACCCCAACCACCATAGGCAAAAGAGGCCAGCGCCGGACCGGGGCAGAACCCCGCCAGCGCCCAGCCCGCCCCAAACATCACCGACCCGGTGATCAGCGCCGGATCAAAGCGCACCGGCACCCGGTCCGGGATCGGCGTGCCAAGGATCGACATCCCCCGCCGTTCGGCCACGCGCCAGACAAAGATCATCGGCAGCACCGCACCCCCCAGCACAAAGGCCAGCGTCGGATCCCATGCGCCGAAAATGTCCAGCCAGCCCTGCACCTTGGCCGTGTCGATCATCCCCGACACCAGCAAGCCGCAGCCAAAAAGCGCGCCCGCGAACAGGGCGGAAAGGTTGCGCATCATCTCAGATCACCCCCAGCACATGCCGCGCCACGGCCATCGTCACCGCCCCCGCCGCCAGATAGATCAAGGTCGATACAATTCCGCGCGGGGCAAAGCGCGAAATCCCGCAGACGCCATGCCCTGACGTGCAGCCATTGGCCAGCCGTGTGCCGACGCCCACCAGCAGCCCCGCCAAGATCAGCACCACCGGACTCGCGGTGACATTGGTGCTGACCGACGCATAGAGCGGCACCAACAGCGGCGGCACCGCGACCAGCCCCAGAAGAAACGCCAGCTTTTCCCGCCCCGTCGGCCCCGCCGTGCCATCGGCCAAGCCGCCGATGATGCCCGATGCGCCCAGAATCCGGCCATTGACCAGCAGATACACCCCCGCCGCCGCGCCGATCATCAGCCCGCCAACCAATCCCCAGACCCAATCCATCGGCACAACCATCCGCATTCCCCTTTTCTGGCCCCTTCTTCGGCCTGCGCCTTCCACATGCCTGTCCGCTTGACCCACATCAAGGCCGCAGGCGCGTGAAAGCCCTATTTTGGGTCCAGCACTGCCAAAGGACCATTGCCATGACCACCATCCCCCTTGAAACCCGCAAAGCTGCGCTTGAGGCGCGCCTTGCCCAGTTGTCCGCCCGTATGGAAGACATCGACACGGAACTGACCGCGCATCAGTCCAAGGATTGGGAAGACCTCGCCACCGAACGCGAAGGGGATGAGGTGCTGGAACACATGGGCCTGTCCGCCCAAGCCGAACTCCGCCAGATCGAGGCGGCACTCCGCCGCATCACCCTTGGCACCTACGGCGAATGCGCCAGATGCGGGGTCGAGATCACGCCCGAACGGCTGGACCTGCTGCCCTATACCCCGTTCTGCCGCGACTGCGCGGCGTAAGGAGATGACGATGACCCAAGCGTATGATCGCCAAACCGCCTTTGAGTCCCTCGGCCTCGGCGCGGTGGTCACGCCCGCCCTGATCCTGCTGCGCGCCGAACTTTTGGCACTGGAACAGATGCTGCCCGGCCATCCCGCCCCGCAGGCCACCGACGCTGCCGATTTTGAGGGTGATACGGACAATTTGCCCGTCTGACCCTCTGGTCAGGGCGGGTGCGGGGGCGCAGTCCCTTGACTTGCCACGCTGCGCCGCGTCACGCTCAGGGGAGAGTGCCGCGTCGCAGGAGGTTGGGGTTTCGTGAAGCAGGCTGTTACCGGATGGCTGCGGCAGGACCGGCGGGGGGGCATTTTGCGCCTGACCCTGTGCCATACGCCGGGCAATCTGCTGACGCCCGCGATTTGCGCCGAATTGACCGCCGCCCTGGACGCGGTAGAGGGTGACGCCAGCCTGACGGCCGTGGTCTTGGACAGCGGGCTGGAGGATTTCTCGCACGGGGTCGCGGTGGGAGAGGATGTCGCCGCCCTTGCCGCCTTGTGTCACCGGATCGAGTCCCTGTCCAAACCCGTGGTGGTTGCCCTGCACGGGGCCGTGCTGGCCGAAGGGGCAGAGCTTGCCCTTTCCGCCCACGCCCGTGTGGCCAGCAGCGCGGCGCGGTTGTGCCTGACGGCGGTCACGTTCGGCCTTGTTCCCGCAGCGGGGGGCAGCCAGCGCCTGCCGCGCCTGATCGGGGCGGAACAGGCGCTGCGGATGCTGTTGACCGCCTGCCCGGTGACGGCGGTGGAAGGGTTGGCGATGGGCCTTCTGGACCGTGTGGTGGATGCCGACCCCATCGCCGCCGCGCTGGACTTGGCGCAAACGCTGGCAGGAAAACCACCGCGCCGCACGCTGGACCGCCGCGACGGAATGCGCGACGCCTTGGCCTATCAACAGGCCGTCGCCGCCGCGCGCAGCGCCCTGCGCCCCGGCCCGGTGGAGGCGCCTGCGCGGATCGTGGACTGTGTCGAGGCTGCGCTCTTGCTGCCCGCCGTTCAGGCGGTGGCCTTTGAAGCCGCGCTCAGGGCCGATCTTGCCGCAACCCCTGCGGCTGCCGGATTGCGCCATGCCGCCATGGCCGAACGCCGCGCCCTGCGTCTGCCTGCGGGGCTTGAGGCGGACATGGGCGACAGCCCCGCGCGGGTGGTGATCTGGGGGGCGGGGGAAAGCGCGCCCGACATCGCGCTTTGTGCCTTGCGGGCCGGGATGCGGGTGCATCTGGCCGATCCGTCACGCCCGGTGCTGGTCAATGCGCTGGAACGTATTGCCGTGGCGCAGGAAGCGGCGTTGAAAGACGGCACGCTGACCCAAGCCGCCTTGGATGACGAATGGGCGCGTCTTTCGCCGCAACTGGCCCCGCCGCGCCTGCCGGATGCCGATGTGGCGCTGATCTTGGTGGCGGATGCGCCGCCTGCCGCTGCATCCTCGGCCCTGCTGTCGCTGGTGGCCCCGGTGCCTGCGGGCGGCATGGCGCTGTCGCTGTCGGGCGCGCTCTCGGGCGTGGTGGCGGGCGGGGCAGGCGATCTGGTGGAAATCGCGGCATCCGACAGCGTGGCCCCGGCGCGGATGGCCCGTGCGCTGGCCTTTGCCCGCCGCATCGGGTGGCGCGCGGTGTCGACGCGGCCCGAAGGGGGAGCGGCGGCACCGGTTGCCGTGCGTCTGGCTCGCGCCATCGCCGAAACCGTGGCGCATCTGGAACGCGGCGGCATTGACCGGGCGGTGATTGCCCGCGCGCTGGCCGCCCATGGCATCGCTGGCGAAGGCACGGCCCAGCCGCCAAGCCTTGCCGAAACCGACATCGCCCGCCGCTGCTTTGCTGCCGTTGCCAATGCGGGCGCGCGACTGATCGAAAGCGGCGTTCTGCACCGCCCGTGCGAGGTGGATATGGTCGCCATCGGTGCCGGTCTGATGGCGCGCCACACCGGCGGGCCGATGTATCAGGCGGATCGGCGCGGCATGCTGATCCTTGTGCGCGATCTGCGGCTCTGGGCGGCGGAAAACCCCGCCCTGTGGCAACCCGCCCCGCTGATCGAGGCGCTTTGGTCCCAAGGCCTGAGTTTCGCCAGTCTGGACGCCGCCCCCGAAGCGCTGGCCCGTGCCTTGCCTGCGGCCTTTGCCCGTGCGGCCCGCGCGGCAGCCTCTGGCGCAGCCTCCGAGGCAGCCTCAGTCTGGCCCGAAGGGGCGGCCTAGCCGATCACCACGCCAAAGACGACCAGCATCAGCCCCAGCGCCGAAACCGCCAAGGCCCCGACGTTCAGCGCCACCACCGTCTGCATCCGCGCGCGGATCTGCTCATCACTCAGCCCGGCCTTGCGTGCGCGCAACGCCATCACGATGCACCAGACCAGACCCGCCAGCCCCAGCACCGTCAGCGCCGTTCCCCCCCAGATTGCCCAAGCCATCGCAGCGCCCCCTTTGTCAAACCGTTCTGCCCCCGATAGTGCCTGCCGCCCCGCGCGTCCAGTCTTGAACCCAAGGCACCGCACAGGATAGGACAGGCCCCAAGGCATCAGCCAAGCGAGGACAAGATGAGCGACCCGAACAACGCCTACAACGTCACCGCCGATGAGTTGCGGCAATTCATCGAACGGTTCGAACAGCTCGAATCGGAAAAGAAGGACGTGGCCGAACAGCAAAAAGAGCTGATGGCCGAAGCCAAGGGTCGCGGCTATGACACCAAGGTGATGAAAAAGGTCGTGGCCCTGCGTAAACGCAAACCCGATGACATCGCCGAAGAAGAA
>NKIT01000048.1 GCA_002256185.1 Rhodobacteraceae bacterium PARR1
GGAGGGCAAGGCGGTCCTCTTCAAGAAATTCGCCAATATCGACTGTTTTGACATCGAGTTGAATGAACCTGACCCGGTCAAACTGGCCGCGATCGTCTGTGCTTTGGAGCCGACCTTTGGCGCGATCAACCTTGAGGATATCAAGGCCCCCGATTGCTTTGTGGTCGAGGAACTTTGCCGCCAGAAGATGAACATCCCCGTCTTTCACGACGACCAACATGGGACGGCGATTGTCGTGGGCGCGGCGGCGACCAATGCCCTGATCGTGGCGGGCAAGCGGTTTGCGGATATCAAGGTTGTCTCCACCGGCGGCGGGGCGGCGGGGATTGCCTGCCTGAACATGCTGCTGACGCTGGGGGTAAAGCGGGAAAACGTCTGGCTCTGTGATCTGGCGGGTCTGGTCTATCAGGGCAGGACCGAGCAGATGACGGATCAGAAGGCGGCTTACGCGCAGGGGACTGAGGCGAAGACGCTGGCGGATGTGATCAGCGGGGCGGATCTGTTCCTTGGCCTGTCGGGTCCGGGTGTGTTGACGGCGGATATGGTGGCCAAGATGGCCCCCCGCCCGATCATCTTTGCGCTGGCCAATCCGACGCCGGAGATTCTGCCCGATCAGGTGCGGGCGGTGATGCCCGATGCGATCATGGCGACGGGGCGGTCGGACTTTCCCAATCAGGTGAACAACGTTCTGTGTTTCCCCTTTATCTTCCGGGGGGCTTTGGATGTGGGCGCGACCACGATCAACGAGGCAATGAAGGTCGCCTGTATTGAAGGCATCGCCGCCCTTGCCCGTGCGACCACCAGTGCCGAGGCGGCGGCGGCCTATTCCGGTGAAAAGCTGTCCTTTGGCGCGGATTACCTGATCCCCAAACCCTTTGATCCGCGTCTCATGGGGGTTGTGGCTTCTGCCGTGGCCAAGGCGGCGATGGAGTCAGGCGTGGCGACGCGCCCGATCCCGGATATCACGGCCTACAAGCAAACACTCGACGGGTCGGTATTCCGCTCGGCCATGCTGATGCGCCCGGTGTTTGAGGCGAGCCGTTTGGCCGCGCGCAAGATCGTCTTTGCCGAGGGCGAGGATGAGCGTGTGCTGCGCGCTGCCAATGCGATGCTGGAGGAAACCAACGACCTGCCGATCCTGATCGGGCGGCCCGATGTGGTGGAGATGCGCTGCGAACGTGCCGGTCTGCCGATCCGTCCGGGGCGGGATTTCCATCTGGTGAACCCGGAAAACGACCCGCGTTATCGCGATTACTGGGGCACCTATCACGATCTGATGGCGCGGCGCGGCGTGACCGCGGACATCGCCCGCGCGGTGATGCGGACCAACACCACCGCCATCGGGGCGGTGATGGTCCATCGCGGCGAGGCGGACAGTCTGATTTGCGGCACGTTCGGGCAGTATCTCTGGCATCTGGGCTATGTGCGGCAAGTGCTGGCGCGGGACGGCCTGCATCCGGTGGGTGCGCTCAGCCTGATGATCCTTGAAGATGGCCCACTGTTCATCGCCGACACCCATGTTCACCCGGAACCGACGCCCGAGCAGATCATGGAAACCGTCCTTGGGGCGGCGCGGCATGTGCGACGCTTTGGCCTGACGCCGAAGATCGCGCTTTGCACACAAAGCCAGTTCGGCAACATGGACAACCAGAATGGTCGCCGGATGCGCGCCGCGCTGGAACTCTTGGACGCGCGGGAACCCGATTTCGCCTATGAGGGCGAGATGAACATTGACGCTGCCCTCGATCAATCGCTGCGGGATCGCCTGCTGCCGGGATCGCGCTATGACGGGGCGGCGAATGTGCTGGTCTTTGCCAATGCCGACAGCGCTTCGGGCGTGCGGAATATCCTGAAGATGAAGGCGGGTGGGCTGGAGGTCGGGCCGATCCTGATGGGGATGGGCAACAAGGCGCACATCGTGACGCCGTCCATCACTGCGCGGGGGCTGTTGAACATGTCGGCCATCGCAGGAACGCCTGTAGCGCATTACGGCTGAGGAGTGTTTGGGGCTGGCGTGCAAAGTGAGTCGCACATAACTTTGCAAAGCTAACCAGACTTCGCTTTTAACGGCGAAACACGCATCTATTTGCAAAAGTTTGCAGCCTCTACTGCCAATTTCTGCAAAACAATTTGCCGCAGCGCCTCGCTGTTTCCGGTAACACTGTTGCGTCCACTCCCCCCGGTCGCGTAACAAATCGCATCGCTGCCGGGGAGGGCATACAATGGCATACCGTGATCTCTATGCGAAGTGGCAGACTGACCCGGAAGGCTGGTGGATGGAGGCGGCGGGGGCCATTGATTGGGTGTCCAAGCCAACGCATGCGCTGAATGCCAGCCGCGCGCCCTATTACGAATGGTTCACCGATGCGCAGGTCAACACCTGCTGGAACGCCGTGGACCGTCACGTCCTCGCCGGGCGCGGCAAGCAGGCGGCAATCATCCATGACAGCCCGGTCACGGGCACAAAGCATGTCATCACCTACGCTGAGTTGCAGGACCGCGTCGCGCGTCTGGCCGGGGCCTTGCGCGCCAAAGGCATCGAAAAGGGTGACCGCGTCATCATCTATATGCCGATGGTGCCCGAAGCGTTGGAGGCGATGCTGGCCTGCGCCCGCCTTGGCGCGATCCATTCGGTGGTGTTCGGCGGCTTTGCGGCCAACGAATTGGCAGTCAGAATCGACGATTGCACGCCCAAGGCGATTATTGCCACCTCTTGCGGGATCGAACCGAACCGGGTGGTGCATTACAAGCCGCTGCTGGACGGGGCCATCGAGATGGCGACCCACAAGCCCGATTTCTGCGTGATCCTGCAACGCGAACAGGAGGTGGCCAAACTGACCCCCGGCCGCGATGTGGCGTGGCACACGTTCCAATACGGTGTCGAACCGGCGGACTGCGTGCCGGTCAGCGGCGACCATCCGGCCTATATCCTGTACACCTCTGGAACCACAGGCGCGCCAAAAGGTGTGGTGCGCCCGACAGCGGGCCATCTGGTCGCGCTGGCATGGACGATGCGCGCCATCTACAACTGCGGTGTGGGCGATGTGTTCTGGGCGGCCTCAGACGTGGGTTGGGTCGTGGGGCACAGCTACATCTGTTATGCGCCCCTAATCGCCGGATGCACGACGATTGTGTTTGAGGGCAAGCCCGTGGGCACCCCCGATGCGGGCACCTTCTGGCGGGTGATTGCGGAACATAAGGTGCGGTCTTTCTTTACCGCGCCCACCGCCTTGCGCGCCATCAAGCGCGACGATCCCGAAGGGTTGCTGGTCAAGGATTACAACCTGTCGAACCTTCAGGCGCTGTTCCTCGCCGGGGAGCGTGCAGACCCCGACACGATCAACTGGGCGCAGCGGCATCTGAATGTGCCGGTGATTGACCACTGGTGGCAGACCGAAACCGGCTATGCCATCGCCGCCAATCCCTTGGGGATCGAACTGCTGCCGATCAAGATCGGCTCGCCTTCGGTCGCCATGCCGGGGTTTGATGTGCAGGTGCTGGATGAGGGCGGGCATCCCATGGCCCCCGGCACTTTGGGGGCAATCGCGGTCAAGCTGCCCCTGCCCCCCGGAACCTTGCCGACGTTGTGGAACGCTGAAGAGCGGTTCAAGAAATCCTACCTGACCCATTTCCCCGGCTTTTATGAAACGGGCGATGCGGGCTATGTCGATGAAGATGGCTATCTCTACATCATGGCGCGCACCGATGACGTCATCAACGTCGCAGGCCACCGCCTGTCGACCGGCGCGATGGAAGAGGTTCTGGCCAACCACAAGGACGTGGCCGAATGCGCGGTGATCGGGGTGGCGGATGCGCTGAAGGGGCAGTCGCCGCTGGGGTTCTTGTGCCTGAACAAGGGCTGCAACCGGGATCACGCAGAGATCGTCAAGGAATGCGTCGGGCTGATGCGCGAAAAGATTGGCCCCGTCGCCGATTTCAAGCGCGCGGTGGTGGTGGACCGTTTGCCCAAAACCCGCTCGGGCAAGATATTGCGCGGCACCATGGTCAAGATTGCCGACAATGAGGCGTTCAAGATGCCCGCCACCATCGACGATCCCGCGATCCTTGATGAAATTCGCGTGGCCTTGCAGGGGATCGGGCTGGCAAAGGGGTAAGGGGCGCGCGTGGCGCTGGACGCAAGCCATGCCGCCGCATAACCTGCGCGGCGACATGAACACTTCGGCCGCCCCTTCGCCTCTGCCCACCGCCCTGCCCGGCCAGCCGCTGGACGGGGCAACATGGGACGCAATGATACAAACGGCGGGCCCGCAAGAGGCGCTTTGGCTGGTCCGACAGATTGCCTCGGATCTGGACAGGATGCAGAGCGGGCTTCGGGCGGCTTTGGCGGATGGCGACCGCAACGCGATCCGCCGGATCAGCCACGCCCTGGCCGGATTGGGCGGCACCATCGGGGCGTCGGTCCTGCATGGCGCGGCACTGGATCTGAACGCGGCTGGATACCAGGGCGACAAGCCCTTTGTCGCTGCACAGGGTGGGGCTGTCCTTTCGGCACTGGCGGCGGTGATGACGCAGGTTTCAGACCATCTTCGCCTGGCAGGCGGACGATGACTGGCAGCCCCGGCATCATGGAAGGGACCGACAGCGCGGCGCGCAGTACCACGCCCTTGCTGCTGATCGAAGATACGCCGTCGCTGCAGATGATCTACCGCTCTGTCCTGATGGCGGCGGGGCATGACGTCCGCATCGCCTCAAGCGCTGCCGAAGGGCTTGAGGCGTTCATACGCCTGTCGCCACAGGTGGTGCTTTTGGACCTTGTACTGCCGGACCGGGACGGGCTGGCCCTGATGCAGGACATCTTGGCGCAGCGCCCGGAAACCAATGTGATCGTCATCACGGCCAACGCATCCATCAACCGCGCGGTTGAAGCGATGCGCGCCGGGGCGCATGAGTTTCTGGTCAAACCCTTTGACGAAACGCGGTTTCTGGGGGCTGTCGGCAACGCTGTTGCAGGCCGTAGCGGTCTGCGCCGTGCGGCAGATTTCACTCCACAAGCGACCTTGCCCGTTCAGCGCCTGACCCCGCCCGCCAGTCAGGGCTTCATCGGCTCGTCAGAGGTGATGTGCCGCATCCATGCGAAAATCCGATCCGTCGCGCGGTCCATGGCGACGGTGTTCATCACCGGGGAAAGCGGCACCGGGAAAGAGCTTTGCGCTTTGGCTGTCCATGACACGTCCGCGCGCGCGTCCGGTCCTTTCATCGCGCTGAACTGTGGCGCGATCCCGCAGGACCTGCTGGAGTCCGAGGTGTTCGGCCATATGAAGGGCAGCTTCACCGGCGCGATTTCCGACAAGCCGGGGGCGGCGACGGCAGCGGATGGCGGCACACTGTTTCTGGACGAAGTGTGCGAGATGGCCCCGGCCCTGCAAACCAAATTGCTGCGGTTCCTGCAAACTTCGACCGTACAGCCGGTGGGGGCGACCCGCCCGCGCAAGGTGAATGTGCGCATCGTCTGCGCCACCAACCGTGACCCGCTGGACGCTGTCCGGCGCGGGCACTTCCGCGAGGATTTGTATTACCGCCTGTTCGTCGTGCCGATCCATATGCCCCCGCTGCGCGAGCGGGGCGATGATGTGGTGGAAATCGCCGAGTCCGCCCTGTCACGCTTTGCCGAAGAGGAAGGCCGCCAGTTTGATGGCCTGTCAGATGAGGTGAAAGACCTGTTCCGCCGCCTGCCTTGGCCCGGCAACGTGCGGCAGGTGCTGAACGTGATCCGGCATGTCGTGGTCTTGAATGATGGCGGGCGGGTGACTTTGGACATGCTGCCCGACACGCTGGAACGCGAAACCGGCATGCCCATCGGCGCGTCCGGCTTTATCGTGCCCGCCCTTTTACGCGCTGCGCGTGGTCATGACGCCCCGCTTTCGCCCGCCCCGGTGCCCGAACCCGCAAAGCCCGGCAGCCTTGATGCGATGATCGGACAATCCTTGGCCGACATTGAACGCGCGGCCATCGAAGCAACCCTCGCCCGCTGCGAAGGCTCCGTCCCCCGCGCGGCCCGGATGCTGGCCCTGTCCCCGTCAACCCTTTATCGCAAGCTTGAGGCGTGGAAGACCTAGGCGGTCAGACGAACTGTTCGTTGATCAGCCGCTCTTCCAGCCCGTGGCCGGGATCGAACAGGATACGGTGGGCGACGTTGGGTTCGGACCGGATTTCCACCCAAGCCACGTTGCGCACCGATTGGCGGCTGTCGGCGTCAGCCATGACGGGGCGTTTTTCGGCCTCAAGCACGTCAAAGCGGACCACGGCGGATTTCGGCAGCAGGGCACCACGCCAGCGCCGTGGCCGGAAGGCCGCCATCGCGGTCAGCGCAAGAATATCCGCCCCGATAGGTAGGATCGGGCCGTGGGCGGAATAGTTATAGGCCGTCGATCCGGCGGGGGTGGCCACCAAGGCCCCATCGCAGACCAATTCGTCCATCCGCTGCTTGCCGTCGATGCTGATGCGCAGTTTTGCCGCCTGCGGACCGGCGCGCAGCAGGGCAACCTCGTTGATCGCCAGCGCCTCGGACCGTTGACCGTCAAGCGTTTCGGCGCGCATAACGAGGGGATTAATCACCGCTTCTTCCGCCGCCTCAAGTCGTTCGGGCAAATCTTCCAGCGAATAGGCATTCATCAGAAAGCCGATGGTGCCGCAGTTCATGCCATAGACTGGAACGCCTTTGGCTTGTGTTTCATGCAGCGTTTGCAACATGAAGCCGTCACCCCCGAGGGCCACCACCACATCGGCGGCGAAGGGTGCGCATTGGCCGTGCATCGCGGTCAGGGTGGCCAAGGCCTCGATCGCTGCCGGAGAGCCACTGGACACAAAGGCGATGTTGTCGAAACGCATGGAAATTCCCCCTGCGCCATCCTTGCGGGGACGGGGCGGCAAACTCAAGCCCTTCGCGTGTGCGCTGTTTCGCGGCCCGAAGAATCATTGCCGGATGTTTCCTATCGGAAACTTATTTCGCGTCAGCACCTGTAGATGTCGCTTTCTTGCCTTTCTTGGCAGAGAGCCATGTTCTAGATAGCCAGCAACGCGCCCAGTCCGGCCAACAGGCCCAAGCAACAGGAGACGTCCATGAACGCCCCTCACCGCGACACCGGTTTCTTTACTGAATCCCTGTCCAGCCGCGACCCGGAACTGTTCGGTGCCGTGACACAAGAACTGGGCCGTCAGCGCCATGAGATCGAACTGATCGCATCTGAAAACATCGTCAGCCGCGCCGTGATGGAAGCCCAAGGCTCTGTCATGACAAACAAATATGCTGAAGGATATCCGGGCAAGCGCTACTACGGCGGCTGCCAATATGTCGACATTGCCGAAAATCTGGCGATTGAGCGGGCTTGCAAGCTGTTTGGTTGCAGCTTTGCCAATGTGCAGCCGAACTCGGGCTCTCAGGCGAACCAAGGCGTGTTCCAAGCCCTGCTGCAACCGGGCGACACCATTCTTGGCATGTCACTGGATGCAGGCGGCCACCTGACCCACGGTGCGGCCCCCAACCAGTCGGGCAAATGGTTCAAGGCGGTGCAATACGGTGTGCGCAAGCAAGACCTTGAACTGAACTACGATCAGGTCGCCGAACTGGCGGCGGAACATAAGCCCAAGATGATCATCGCGGGCGGTTCGGCCATTCCGCGTATCATCGACTTTGCCCGCATGCGTGAGATTGCGGATTCTGTCGGTGCGTATCTGCTGGTCGATATGGCGCATTTTGCCGGTCTGGTTGCGGCGGGTCTCTACCCGTCGCCCTTCCCGCATGCCCATGTTGCCACCACCACCACCCACAAAACCCTGCGCGGTCCGCGCGGTGGCATGATCCTGACCAATGATGAATCGCTGGCGAAAAAGCTGAACTCGGCCATTTTCCCGGGCATTCAGGGCGGCCCGCTGATGCATGTCATCGCCGCCAAGGCCGTGGCCTTCGGCGAGGCGCTGCAGCCCGGCTTTGTCACCTACCAAAAGCAGGTCGTCGCCAACGCCAAGGCGCTGGCAGATGAGCTGATGAAAGGTGGCCTCGACATCGTCACCGGCGGCACCGACACGCACCTGATGCTGGTCGACCTGCGCCCCAAGAACGTCAAGGGCAACGCGACCGAGAAAGCCTTGGGCCGCGCACATATCACCTGCAACAAGAACGGCATCCCGTTTGATACCGAAAAGCCGACCATCACCTCGGGCGTGCGTCTTGGCACCCCCGCAGGCACCACGCGCGGCTTTGGCGAGGCGGAATTCCGCCAGATCGGGCGCTGGATCGTCGAAGTGGTCGACGGTCTGGCCGCCAACGGCGAAGAGGGCAATGATGCGGTTGAGGCCAAGGTCAAGGCCGAGGTTGAGGCACTTTGCCTGCGCTTCCCGATCTATCCCGAACTGTGATCGCCCACGCATGAATGACAAAAGGCGCGCCAGCGGCGCGCCTTTTTGATTGGTCGGTGCTGTGCTGATGTCAGTGCAGCACGCTCCACCCGACGATCCCAAGACCCAAGAGCGCGAGCGACAGCACAGCCGATGTGGCAGATGACACCATCTGACCAACCATGCCGCCGGTCTTGTCGGCAGACTCAAGCCGTTTGACGATCAGGCGGTAATCACGGTCGATGGCGTTGTCGTCCAGCGACAGCAACAGTTTCGGCTGCCACGTCATCGATTCCGCCTGTGCCAGACGTTCCGCCGCACGGCGCAGGTCCGATGGCATCTTGCGACGCCCCCGCTGCACCCGTTCCGCAAGGGTCTGGCCCCGCAGGCCGTAGCGCCGTTCCAGCAGATCGGCAACGCGTCCGACTTTTTGCTGCACCACAATCGCATTGGTCGCCATAATGTCGCCCCTTCATGAATGGGGCAAAAATACGGCAAATAGATCGATTCTCGCAATCGCTGGATTGGCAACGCAGAGGGCGCTAAAGGGAAACAATGCTGAACCTGTTGCATCACCCCGCCGCCGCGCCTTCGGGCAAGCCGCCGCTTTTGATCGTCCATGGGCTGTTCGGCTCTGGCCGGAACTGGGGCGTGATCGCGCGCAGACTGGCCGACAGCCGCGATGTGGTGGCGGTGGATCAACGCAACCACGGGTCCAGCCTGTGGTCGGACCGCCACGATTACCCCGCAATGGCCGAAGATCTGGCCGAGGTGATTCGCCATCTGGGCGGCCGGGCGGATGTGCTGGGCCATTCGATGGGCGGGAAGGCCGCGATGCAACTAGCCCTGACCCAAGGCGATTTGATCCGCCGTCTGGTGGTCGCCGACATCGCCCCCGTGGCTTATGGCCACGACCAGACCCGCCACATCGACGCGATGCGCGCGCTGAACCTGACCGGCGTGACCACGCGGGGCGAGGCCGACCGCAGGCTGGCCGAAACGGTGACCGAAGAGGGGTTGCGCGCCTTTTTCCTGCAATCGCTGGACCTGAAGACCGAAGGTGGCGCGCGCTGGCGGCTGAACCTTGATGCGCTTGAGGCGTCGATGCCCGCCATTGTCGGCTGGCCGGGGACAAAAGGCGTGTTTGCCCGTCCCACGCTGTTTCTCAGCGGTGCGGACAGCCATTACGTCAAGCCCGAATACCGCGAGACGATCCGGGCGCTGTTTCCGGTGGCACGCTTTGCCAAGATTTCTGGCGCGGGGCATTGGCTGCACGCGGAAAAGCCCCGCGAATTCGAAGAAACCGTCCGCGTGTTTCTGGACGCGCCCGCAAAGGACGCGTCCTGATCGCAGGGCTTAGCCGCCCGCGCGCATCATCCGGCGCAGAAGGCCATCCTTCAGCACGAACTGATGATACAGCGCGCCAAGCACGTGCAGACCAACCAGAATGATGAAAGCAGGCTTGGCCCAAGAATGCAGATCGCCCGCGTCTTCGCTGCCGCCGAACCACGCATAAAGACCAACGACGGGAACCACGATCATCATGACATACAAGATAGCGTGGGTTGCATTGGCCAAGAGGCCCTGAACGAGGCTTTCGCCCGCAGGTGCAACCGGCACGCCGCGAGTGAACCGCAGCGCCAACCGCCACAGGGCGAACAGCAACACGCCGACACCGGCAGCGATATGGGTCACGGCGGCAAGGTCATAACTGGCCACGCCCGAATCGAGCATGGCGTCAAAGGCGGAACCGATTTCTTCGCCGAAGATCAGTTGGAACAGAATCAGCGCGGCGACCAGCCAATGCAGGCTGATTTGGGTTCGGGAATATCCGGCTGTGGTGGTCATGGGTCTTCTCCATTCACGCGGCGCGACAGGCCATTTTGCCCTGCCCTTCCAAGTGCGTCGCCTCAAGAAAAGCCAAGCGACGATTGCCGCCGGAAAGCAAGGCCTGCAAAGGTCGCAGTCAGCGGTTGCGCGTATCCACGGGGTATACATTGGTATACTTCAGCCGCTCCATCGCGAAATGCGAAGTGACATTCTTGATCGGCACGGCATCGGTCAACTGCTTGTAAAGCTGGTCAAACGCCGCCATGTCCGGCACCGCCACCCGCAAGAGATAATCCATCTCTCCGGCCATCCGATGGGCTTCCATGATGTTGGGCAGCGCGGCAATGGCCTTGGCAAAGACCTCACGCCATTCGGCGGAATGGTCGGTCGCCTCGATCCCGACAAAGACCGTCAGGCCAAAGCCCAGCCGCGCCGGATCAGCGAGCGCCACCCGCCCGGTCAGAACGCCCGTCGATTCCAGCCGCTGGATGCGCTTCCAGCAGGGTGTCTGCGACAGCCCCACCCGGTCAGCAATCTGCGCCACCGGCAAGGTCGCGTCGCGCATCAGTTCCGCCACGATCTTTCTGTCGATCAGGTCAAGGTCATCCATAGCTTCACTCCGTCCGTCTGGCCCTTTGCGGTGCGAACTGAAAAGGGACTCACCCTTCAGGATGCCGAAAAAGAACTTTTTGTCTATCGTTTTTGTCGTGTTTATTTGTCATGCTGTGTCCATGGGGTTTTCAGCAGATTTTCTGCGCGCTTGGTTGGGCAACAACCAAGTGCGCCGTTGATTCACGCACAGCGGCGGCGTAGGTCTTTGAAATGATCTCGCAAAAGATGAAATATGCCCTGAAAGCGCTGCTGGTCCTTGCCGATGAGGCGGAAAAGACCAAGCCAGAGGCCTTGACCATCGAAGAGATCGCCAAACGGTCGGCGACACCGAAGCGGTTTTTGGAACATATCTTGCTTGAGGTGCGCAATGCCGGCGTCATCGCCTCAACCCGTGGCAGGTCCGGCGGCTACAGCCTGATCAAGCGCCCGTCTGAAGTGTCGCTGTCCGAACTTCTGCGCACCATCGACGGCCCCATCGCCCCCCTGCCCTGCCTGTCACGCCGCGCCTATCAGCGCTGCGAGGATTGCACCGACGAAGCCACCTGCCGCATCCGCAAGGTCTTTGCCGAGGTGTTTTGGTCCTACATCCTGATTCTGGATTCGCTGACGCTGGACGACATGATGAAGTCCACCGCCGTGACCGAACAGGTCATCGGCGCTTAAGCGACTGTTTTTCCAATTCTTTCCGTCTGAAACGCCCTCAGCGCAGCCTGCTGTGGACGTAGAATATTTTTCTCTAATCACGACAAAACTAGCCGAGAATATTCTGTTGAAATATACGACCAATCCTGTCGTTATTTAGATCATCGAACGGCAAAAGGCCGGATCGGGAAACGACAGGAGATCCGACAATGACCGCAGCACGGAGCATCGGCGCAATCGCCCGCAATATGCCCACCATCTCGGCGCGTCCAACCTGTGCGGTCCGCCTGATCGACCGCCGCACCGGATCGGTGCACCGCGTCAACGGCACCCCGCTTGTCGTGTTCACCCGCAACCCGGACGAGGCGGTGGCGGACCTGCTGCAAGGCCGCGATGGCCGTCTGTGGGAAGCACGAATCGACCGCATCGGAGGTGACGCGAAATGACGTTGCACCATCCGCAAACCATCCTCGGCCTTGTGCCCTTTACCGCCCTTCAATCCCGTCCCAGCCCATCCTTTCACGGCCCAAACCGGAACATCCGACAGGAGAAACCCATGCTGACCACCATCGCCGTCGCAGGCCACATCACCGCGCAAGGCGACAAGATCGCCGACCACGCCGATGGCCGCGTGACCATCTCGACCGGCATTACCCGCCTGACCGGCTGGCCCATCGGCCGCCTGCTGAAAGGCGCGCTGTCGGCCATTGCGCTGGCCACACTGAGCCTTGGCGGCACGCCAAACTTTGCACAGGCCGAAACGCTGCTGAACGTCAGCTACGACCCGACGCGTGAACTCTACCGCGAACTCAACGAAGCCTTCACCGCCAAGTGGGTTGCCGATGGCAATGCCGCGCCAGAGATTGAAACCTCGCACGGCGGTTCGGGCTCGCAGGCCCGCGCGGTGATCGACGGTCTGGAAGCACAGGTTGTGACGCTGGCGCTGGCCTCGGACATCGACAAGATCGCCAAAGAGGGCAAACTTCCCGAAGACTGGCAGTCGAAACTGCCGCACAACTCGTCCCCCTACACCTCGACCATCGTGTTCCTAGTGCGTGAAGGTAACCCCAAGGGCATCAAGGACTGGGGCGATCTGGTCGCCGATGGCGTGCAGGTGATCACGCCGAACCCGAAAACCAGTGGCGGGGCGCGCTGGAACTATCTGGCCGCCTGGGCCTGGGCCGAAAAGAACGGCAAAGACCCCAAGGAATTCGTGGGTGCGCTTTACAAGAACGTCCCGGTTCTGGACTCGGGCGCGCGCGGTTCGACCACCACCTTCGCCCAGCGCGGCATCGGTGACGTGCTCTTGGCTTGGGAAAATGAGGCCTATCTGGCGCTGAAAGAGCTTGGCGATGACCAGTTCGACATCGTGGTGCCCTCGGTCTCTGTGCTGGCCGAACCCCCGGTTGCCGTGGTCGATGCCAACATCAAGACCGAAGATCAGCGCAAACTGGCCGATGCCTACCTGAATTTCCTCTACTCGCCCGAAGGTCAGGCGATCATCTGGAAGAACTTCTACCGTGGCTGGGACACCTCAAAGGCCAACCCGGATGATGTGGCGCGCTTCCCGAAACTTGACCTCGTCGGCATCGACACTTTCGGCGGCTGGGCCAAGGTTCAACCCGAACACTTCGGAGACGGCGGCATCTTCGACCAGATCTACGTGGCCAAGTAAGCCTCCGGCCAGATAAGGACCAACCTGATGGGCAGACCGCCTTTGATCCACCGATCCCCGATGCCCGGTTTGGGCATCAGCATGGGGATCACCCTGACGATGCTCTCACTCGTCGTGCTTCTGCCCATCGGCGCCCTTCTCTTGAAGGGCGCCACGTTCGGTTTGGGCAACATATGGGATGTCGTGAACAGCGAACGGACTTGGGCCGCGCTATTCTTGTCGTTCCGGCTGTCGCTGTTTGCGGCACTGTTCAACCTTGTGTTCGGCGTCATGCTGGCATGGGTCTTGGTGCGCTACCGCTTTCCGGGCCGCCGCCTGTTGGATGCCGCCGTGGACCTGCCCTTTGCACTGCCAACGGCAGTGGCCGGCATCGCCTTGACCGCGCTTTACGCGCCCAACGGGGCCTTTGGCCAATTGGCGGCGGAAATCGGCTGGCGCATTGCCTATACCCAATACGGCATCTTCCTTGCGCTGGTCTTTGTCGGCCTGCCCTTCGTCACGCGCACCGTCCAGCCCGTGATCGAAGAGATCGAGCGTGAGGTTGAAGAAGCCTCAGCCACCCTTGGCGCATCGCGGGCCTACACCATACGCCGCGTTATCCTGCCGATGCTGACACCCGCTGCGCTGACCGGCTTTGCGCTGTCACTCGCGCGGGCCGTAGGGGAATATGGGTCAGTCATCTTCATCGCGGGCAACATCCCACTGGTGACGGAAATCGCGCCCCTGCTGATCGTGATCCAGCTTGAAGAGTTTGATTACGACGCCGCCGCCGCCATCGGCATCGCCATGCTGGTCATCAGCTTTGCCATGCTCTTGGCCATCAACCTCATTCAGGTCTGGAGCCGTCGGAGGATCGGATATGTCTGACGCCACCACACCCATCCGTTTTCGCTCGGCAACCGAGGAACGCCCCCTGACCCGCTGGCTGCTGGTCGGTCTGGGCGCAGTTGGGATGTCTGTCCTTGTCTTTGCCCCCCTGATCGCCGTCTTTGCCGAGGCGCTGCGCGACGGCTGGTTCGCCGCTGTCGCCAGCCTTGGCAACCGGGATGCGCAATCGGCCATCAAGCTGACCCTGCTGATCGCGGCCATCGCCGTGCCGCTGAACGCGGCCTTTGGCATCGCGGCGGCGTGGTTCATCACCAAGTTCGACTTTCGCGGCAAGGCGTTCCTGATCACGCTGATCGACCTGCCGTTCTCGGTGTCGCCGGTCGTCGCGGGGCTTTGCATCGTCTTGATGTTCGGCACCAACAGCCTTGTCGGCGGCTGGCTGGTGGCAAATGGATACCCCATCGTCTTTGCCCTGCCCGGCATCGTGCTGGCCACGATGTTCGTCACCTTCCCCTTCGTCGCGCGGGAACTGATCCCCGTGATGATCGAACAGGGCCGGGCCGAAGAAGAGGCGGCGCTGACGCTTGGCGCATCGGGCTGGCGCACCTTCTGGACGGTGACGCTGCCGAACATCCGCTGGGCACTGCTGTATGGCGTCTTGCTTTGCAACGCCCGCGCGATGGGGGAATTCGGCGCGGTGGCCGTGGTCTCGGGCAAGATCAGGGGCCAGACCGCGACCATGCCGATCACGATCGAGATGCTGTATAACGAATACCTCTCGGTCGCGGCCTTTTCGATGGCGGCGGTTCTGACCGTGCTCGCTCTTGTTACCCTGCTTTTGAAAACCGCACTGGAACTGCGTCACGCAGACCAGCTTGCCGCAACCCACCGCCATTGAGGGGGCCGTCATGCATATCGAAATCGACGAAATTTCCAAGCAATTCGGTGTCACGGCGGCACTGCATCCGGTATCCTTGGCCATTCCTTCGGGGGCTTTGGTGGCGCTCTTGGGACCGTCAGGCTCGGGCAAGACCACGCTCCTGCGCATCCTCGGCGGGCTGGAGTTTCCGACGGCGGGCCGCGTGCTGTTTGCCGGGCAGGACGCCACGGGGCTGACCGTGCAGGAACGCCGCGCCGGGTTCGTGTTCCAGTCCTATGCGCTGTTCCGGCATATGACGGTGTTTGAAAACATCGCCTATGGCCTGAACGCCCGCCCCCGCGCCACCCGTCCGCCAAAGGCGGAAATTGCGCGTCGCGTGACCAAACTGCTGGAGCTGATCCAGCTTCCCGATATTGGCGCACGCTATCCCAGCCAGTTGTCGGGCGGGCAGCGCCAGCGCGTCGCCTTGGCCCGCGCCTTGGCGATCGAACCTCGGATGCTCTTGCTGGACGAACCCTTTGGCGCGCTGGACGCCAAGGTGCGCAAGGAACTGCGCCAAGGCCTGCGCGACATCCATGACACCACCGGGCTGACCACGGTCTTCGTGACCCATGACCAGGAAGAGGCGATGGAACTTGCCGATATGGTCGTGGTGATGTCGATGGGGCGGATCGAACAGATCGGCAAACCCGCCGACATCCGCGCCCGCCCGGCCACAGACTTCGTGCGGACCTTCATTTCGGCCTGACCATCCCGGCCCGGGAACTGCCCCCCCTTCCCCGTTGCGGCAAATATCCCGCCGGGGGAGGCACCGCGCCTTGCGCGGTGTCGGGGGCTGCGAAGCCCCCCCTGCCCTGACACGCGCCCCGGCGCGGGTCAGGGCGGCCAAGCGTGCAAGGCGCCTGCGCCTTGCGCCGCCGGATCTCCTTCCATAGCGGAAGGAAATCGCGCACCCTGGCCAGAATACTCTGACATGAGGCAGGAATGGACCGGCTGGATTGCGACCGCATGTTCATCGCGGTGATAGAGACAGGCAGTTTTGCTGCTGCCGCGTTGCGGCTGAACACCTCCTCCGGGCAGGCATCAAAACTGGTCGCGCGGCTGGAGCAGGATTTGGGCGTGCGCCTCCTGAACCGCACCACCCGCGCCTTGGCCCCGACAGAGGTAGGACGATCCTATTATCAACGCATCCGGGGCATCCTCGACGATCTTGAAACCCTTGATGATGAGGTCCGCGCCCGCAGCACAACCCCGCGCGGGCAGTTGCGGCTGACCGCTCCGCTGACCTTTGGCACCATGCAACTGGTGCCCGCGCTGAATGATTTCGCCGTGCGCTATCCGCTGATTGCGCTGGATGTCCGCTTTACCGACCGCATGGTCAATCTGGTGGATGAAGGCTTTGACGCCGCCATCCGCGCGGGACGGGTAGATGACAGCAGCCTGATCGGGCGCAAACTGGCGGCCATGGGGACGATGGTCGTGGCGTCGGATGCCTATCTGGCGGCACATGGCACACCCGCCCATCCGCAGGCGCTGCGCGATCATCTGTGCATTCAGGACAGCAATTTCCGCGATCCCGGCCTGTGGCGCTTTGTCGAAGGCGGGCAGGATTTCACCGTCCCCGTCGCAGGCCGCCTGCGCTATTCCAACGCCGAGGCCTGCCTGAACGCCGCCGAGATGGGGCTGGGTTTGGCCAATGTGCCCGATTTCGTTTGCGCCAAGGCGCTGGCCAAAGGCCGGGTGCGCCGCGTATTGCGCGCATTTGAACCCAGCCCCGGCGGCATCTGGGCCATCTATCCACCCGGACGGCATCTGGCGGCCAAGGTGCGGGTTCTGGTTGATTTTCTGGCCGACCGTTTTCGCGGTGGTGCAATCTGGATGCAAGAATAGCTTCCATTTCAGAAGGTATTACCTTCCAAATCTATGGATTATCACCCGACAGGAAGTGGCGCATCAATCCGCCATTGGCGCAAACCTGTGCCATTGCCAAAGGACTGATACGATGACCGCTTCGCTCTCTGCCCCCGCCACCGCTTCGAATGCCGATCTGGCCGCCACGCTGCTGCGTGTCACCTCGGGCGTCTGGTTCGTGATCCATGCGCTGATCAAGATCTTCGTCTTTACCCTGCCCGGAACCGTGGGCTTCTTTGCATCCCTCGGCCTGCCCGGTTTCCTTGCCTATATCGTCATCATCGCCGAGCTTGTCGGCGGCATCGCCCTGATCGTCGGCTTTCAGACCCGCATCATGTCGCTTGCCCTGTCGCTGATCCTGCTGGGGTCAATTTACACCCCGCACTTCTCAGCCGGTTTCCTGTTTTCCAATGCCAACGGTGGCTGGGAATTCCCGGCGTTCTGGGCGCTGACCCTGTGGGCACTGGCCCTGCTGGGCGATGGTGCCTACGCTGTGACCAAGCGCTGATCGCGCAAAAGGGAGACTGACCATGAGCACCGCCAGCGCCCCGATGGAGATTGGTCTTGTCCGGCTGATCGTCCGCGACCTGCCCCGGGTGGCCGATTTCTATGCCACCGCCTTGGGGCTGGAGAAACTCTCTGCCGATGCGTCACAGGTGACGCTGGGCGCAGGGAACCGGGCGCTGGTGGCGCTTTTGGGCGACAAGGCCGCGCGGGTGTCAAGCCCGCGTGAGGCGGGGTTGTTACACACCGCCTTTCTGCTGCCCAAACGGTCAGACCTTGGCGCATGGGTCCACCACGCCAGCGAAAGCCGTCTGCCCGTGCAGGGCGCGTCGGATCACAAGGTGTCCGAGGCGATCTATCTGGCCGATCCCGAAGGCAACGGGATCGAGATTTACATCGACCGTCCCCGCATCGCCTGGACCGATGCCACAGGCGCGATTGCCATGACCACCGATGCGCTGGATGTGCCCGACCTTGCCGCATCCGCCCGTGGTCCGTGGAAGGGTGCGCCGGATGGCACCGTGGTTGGCCACGTTCACCTGCAAGTCGGCAATGTGCCAGAGGCTGAGGCATTCTATGCGCGGCAGTTGGGCTTTGCCATCACAGCGCATTATCCGGGGGCCGCGTTTTATGGCTCGGGCGGCTATCACCACCATTTTGCCACCAACACCTGGAACAGCCGCGGCGCAGGTCGGCGCCAGCCGGGAACCGGATTGGCGGGGGTAGAGGTGTTGACCGATGCCGCCAGCTTTGCCGCCATCATCGCCCGCAGCGATGGCAAGACGGCGCTGACCGATCCTTGGGGCACAGAAATCACCCTGACCGAAAAGGCCGCCTGACATGCTGGTGAACGGGCAATGGACGGAAAACTGGCAACCTGTGCAGGCCAAGGACGCCAAGGGTGGGTTTGTGCGCCAGACCTCAACCTTCCGCAACTGGGTGACGCCTGATGGCAGCGCCGGACCCACCGGCATTGGCGGCTTCAAGGCCGAGGTCGGGCGCTATCACCTCTACGTCGCGCTGATCTGCCCTTGGGCCAGCCGCACCCTGATGGCGCGCAAGCTGAAGGGGCTGGAAGGTGCGATCACCGTTTCAGTTGTTGAGCCCGAACTGACCGATCAAGGCTGGCGCTTCGCCCCCGGTGCGGATGACGTGAACGGGGCCAGCCACATGCACCAGATTTACACCAAGGCTGACCCGCAGGTGAATGGCCGCGCCACGGTTCCGGTCCTGTGGGACAAGGCAACGGGCACTTTGGTGAACAACGAAAGCGCCGATATCCTGCGGATGCTGGACAACGGTTTTGGCGATCTGGCCAAGGGGCCGTCGCTTTACCCCGCCGATCTGGCGGCGGACATCGACCAGTGGAACGACGCGATCTATGCCAGCTTCAACAACGGCGTCTATCGCTGCGGCTTTGCGACCACCCAAGCCGCCTATGACGAAGCGTTTGACGAGGTGTTCGCCACCATGGACCGGCTTGAGGCACGCCTGTCCGATGGCCGCGCCTTTCTGCATGGCGACAGGTTCACCGAAACCGACATCCGCGCCTTTGTGACCCTGATCCGCTTTGATGCGGCCTATCATGGCCTGTTCAAATGCAACCTCCGCCGCGTCGCGGATTATCCGCGCCTTGCCGCCTATACCGCCCGCATCCATGCCCTGGCGGGTGTGGCCAAGACGGTGAGCATTGACCACATCAAGCGCGGCTACTACTCGATCAAGACGCTGAACCCGTCGGGCATCGTGCCAAAGGGACCAAAGCTGGACGATCTGGCGCTGGGGCATCTGTCATGAACGCGGATCGTCTGGTCATCCTGCTGCATGGCGTGGGCGCGCATGGGTCGTCCATCGCGTGGCTGGCCGACCCTCTGGGCCTGCCCACGGGCGCCGCCGTCGCAGCGCCTGACGCACCCTTCGCCTTTGATCCCGCCCCCCAAAGTCCGGGGCGGCAGTGGTTTTCCGTCACCGGCGTGACGCCAGAGAACCGCCCTGCCCGCGTCGCCGCCGCCCGCGCGCCGTTCGATGCCGTGCTGGCGGGGATCATTGCGGATCACGGCCTGTCGGATGCCTTGGACCGCGTGGCCCTTGTCGGCTTTTCCCAAGGGTCGATCATGGCGCTGGATGCCGTCGCATCGGGTCGCTGGCCGGTCGGACTGCTGATCGCCTTTTCGGGCCGCTTCGTCGGACCTGCCCCGGCATCGCCGCCGAAAACGCCGATCCTGATCGCCCATGGCACCGCCGACACCGCAATCCCGGTTGCTGAGAGCTATCATGCCCACGCGGCCCTGCCGCAGGCAGAGTTCATCGTGGAACCCGGCCTCGGCCACGCCCCCGGACCGCAGGGCCTGGCGCGGGCACAGGCCATGCTCGCCGCGTGGTCGGGCGCATTGGTCTGACCTAGTCGCGCACAAAGCCCCGGCTTTGCGACCAGCGCCACGCATCACGGATCATCTGCGGCAGATTGGACCGCTGCGGATTCCAGCCCAACTCCGCCACCGCGCGTGCCGATCCTGACACCAGCGACGCCGCATCGCCGGCACGCCGCGCGCCAAGCACCACCGGCACCTCGCGGTTCGTGACCACACGGGCGTGGTCAATCACCTCACGCACGGAAAAGCCGGTGCCGGTGCCAAGACAGAACACCCGGCTGCCACGCCCATCGCGCAGCCAGTTCAGCCCCAGCACATGCGCATCAGCAAGGTCTGACACATGGACGTAATCGCGCACACAGGTGCCGTCGCGCGTCGGGTAATCATCGCCAAACAGCGTCAAGGCAGGGCGCTTGCCGTCGATAGCATCCAGCATCAGCGGGATCAGGTGCGTTTCGGGATCGTGCAGTTCGCCAATCTCGCCCTCTTCATCCGCGCCCGCGACGTTGAAATAGCGAAAGATCACCGATTGCAGACCATGGGCGGTTTCAAACCCGCGCAACATTTCCTCGATCGCGCGTTTCGATGCGCCATAGGCGTTGATCGGGTGCTGTGGCGTGTCCTCGTCCAGCACGACGCCATCCTGATCGCCATAGGTGGCGCAGGTCGACGAGAACACGCAATGCCGGATGCCCGCCGCGACGGTCGCCTCAAGCAGGTTCAGCGCGCCGTTCACGTTGACACGCCAATATCGCCCCGGATCACGCATCGATTCGCCGACCAATGACAGGGCGGCGAAATGCATTACCGCGACGGGCCGATACTGATCCATCGCAGCGGCGATGGACGCAGGGTCCATCAAATCACCCTTGAAAAAAGGGCCAAACTTCACCGCGCCTTCCCAACCCGTGGCCAGATTGTCAAAGGCGACCGGCACATAGCCCGCCCGGGCCAAGGCCTTGCAGGCATGGGCGCCGATATAGCCAGCCCCGCCCGTCACAAGAATATGTTTCGGCAAAATGCAGTCTCCGATCAAAAAACCTTGGGCAATCCGATAACGCTCCGGGCCGCGCAAGGCGAGCATCTTTGCACCGCAACGGGCAACAAAAGCGTCGGTTCCCGGATCCGGGGATGCAACACCCAGCGCACGCTGGCGCTACCAACCGCTTACCTTGGCCCCCTAGCCTTCGCCGCCATCCGTCACCCGCACATTCGCGGACCGAGGAGGCCCCATGTCCGACGACACCCCGATCCTGTCCCTGCCCTTGATCCTGCCCGCGCAGGCGCAAAAGCACGTCACCCATAACGAGGCGCTGCGCATCCTCGACGTGCTGGTGCAACTTGCCGTCACCGACCGCACCCGCGCCACGCCCCCCGCCGCCCCGGTCGAAGGCGACCGCCATATCATCGCCACGGGTGCCACTGGCCCTTGGTCCGACCGTGACGGGCAGGTTGCCTGCTATTGGGGCGGCGCTTGGCTTTACCTGATTCCGCAAGACGGCTGGACCGCCCGCGTTTTGACGGAATCCCGGACTGTCGCATGGCAGGGCGGGGAATGGGTCAACGCCGTGACCGCGCCGCCACCGCCGGTGACGCTGGGCATCAACGCCACGGCGGATACGACCAACCGCCTCACCGTCTCGGCCCCCGCAACGCTGCTGACGCATGAAGGCGCCGGGCATCAGGTCAAGATCAACAAAGCCCTACCCGCCGATACAGCCAGCCTCCTGTTCCAATCGGGCTGGCAAGGTCGGGCGGAAATGGGTCTTGCGGGCAATGATGCCTTTGCCGTCAAGGTCAGCGCCGATGATGGTCAATGGCGCACCGCTCTGACCACCGATCCGGCCAGTGGCAGTCTGTCCCTTCCTGCACCCCTGCGTCTTGGCGCACAAACCACCGCCCCGGTCAGCCCAGCCAATGGCACGCTTTGGCTGGATCCGACCGGAGAGGTGCGCGTGGCCAGCAGCGGCACAGTGCAGCGCGTCGGTCTGGCAGATGGCAGCCGCGGCGATATCACCGTATCGGCCAACGGCATGCAATGGACGGTCGCGCCGGGCAGCATCGGCAATACCAAACTGGCTGCGATTACAGGCCCTGCCCTGAAAGGACGCAGCACCGCCGGGTCAGGTGCAACCGATGATCTGACCCCGGCACAGGCCCGCGCGATGATGGACCTTGCCCCCCTGTCCCATACTGATTTCTGCGAAGTGGCCCGCTTGGGCTCTCCCGCCGCCATCGTCGGTCCTTTTGCAGCGACCGCCGTTCTGTCTGGCACCTATACCACCACGGTCCCGGCCACCTCGCTGCTGGGCATAAACCCATTTGGCGTGTTTTGCCGATCTTCGGCCAACGCCAACAGCGGTTATCGCTTTTCAACCAACCTCACCTGTGACTTCTTCGGTGTGACGACGCGGAAGTTTCGGGCCAAGTGCCTGTGGCGTGGCACGACGGGCACGACGGTTCGGTTGGGCTATCATAACTGCACAACCGTCGCCGACAGCAACAATGGCGCGTATTTCGAAGTTGTGGGCGACCAGATCGCCGCCAAGACCGCCGCCGCCTCGGTGCGCACGGCCCATCCCACGGTCCTGACACTGACGTCAAACACGCTCTATACCTTTGACATTGAAGCTGATGCCCCCGCGACGACCATCCGTTTCCGTGTCTGGGAAAACATCAATCCGACGCCCGTATTTGACGTCTCGATCCAGACAAACCTGCCCACAACCAGCGCCAATGCCTTTGGTGCGGGCGTCATCGCGACGAATTCACAGGTCGTCGCCAGTGATCTGCTCATCCTTTATGAGATCATTGTCGGCACCACCGCCGGGTTTCGAAGACTTCTGGACTAGGGAACCCGTCCAAGGGCGGTAGTGTTTGACAGCCCGAACCGCCGCGTTCTAAGCAAGGCGGGTATTGGTAAAAAGGGCTTTCGAATGCGGATTGCGATGATCGGAACGGGCTATGTCGGCCTTGTCTCCGGGGTATGTTTCTCGGACTTCGGTCATGAGGTGATCTGCGTCGACAAGGACCCCGGCAAGATAGACCGTCTGCGCCGGGGCGAAGTGCCGATCTTTGAACCGGGGCTTGAGGCGCTGATGGCCAAGAATGTGGCCGCGGGGCAGCTTTCCTTTACCCTTGATCTGGCCGAGGCGGTGGCGGGGGCGGATGCGATCTTTATCGCCGTCGGCACCCCCACCCGTCGCGGCGATGGCCATGCCGACCTGACCTATGTGATGGCCGCCGCCGAAGAAATCGGCCGCGCGCTGACCGGCTACGCCGTCATCGTCACCAAATCCACCGTCCCTGTTGGCACGAACCGTAAAGTGGCCGACGCCGTGCGCGCCGCCAATCCCGAAGCCGATTTCGACATCGCCTCGAACCCGGAATTTCTGCGCGAAGGCGCGGCGATTGACGATTTCATGCGCCCGGACCGTGTGGTGGTCGGTGTGGAGAGCGACCGCGCCAAGACCGTGATGGCGGGCATCTACCGCCCGCTGTTCCTGCGCGATTTCCCCATCGTTTTCACAGGATTGGAAAGCGCCGAGATGATCAAATACGCCGCCAACGCGTTTCTGGCGACGAAGATCACCTTCATCAACGAAATCGCAGCACTCTGCGAAAAAGTCGGGGCCGATATCAAATCGGTGTCCAAGGGCATCGGCCTTGATGGCCGCATCGGCAACAAGTTTCTGCATGCAGGCCCCGGCTATGGCGGGTCGTGCTTTCCCAAGGATACCAAGGCTTTGGCCCGCATCGGGCAGGAACATGCCGTGCCGATGCAGATCACCGAAACCGTGATCCGCGTGAACGAAGAGGTCAAGCACCGCATGATCGACAAGATCGTGGACCTGTGCGGCGGATCGGTGAACCGCAAGACCGTCGCCATCCTTGGCGTCACCTTCAAACCCAACACCGACGACATGCGCGACGCGCCGTCGCTGACCATCGTGCCCGCGCTGGTGGGCGGCGGTGCCCGCGTGCGCGTCACCGATCCCGAAGGACGGCGCGAGGGTGAGGCGCTGCTGCCCGGCGTGGACTGGTTCGACAACGCCTATCAGGCGGCGGCGGGGTCGGATGTTCTGGTCATCCTGACCGAGTGGAACGAATTCCGTGCACTGGACCTGTCCCGCCTGTCGCGCAGCATGACCACCGCGCGCATGGCCGACCTGCGCAACATTTACGACGCCGAAAGCGCCACCGCTGCGGGCTTTATCGCCTATCAGGGCGTGGGTCGGTAGGGTCCGCCCGCACCAGACATCACGCCTTCGCCAGTGCGGCGATGTCCTCTGCGGCGGCTTCGATCTTTTTCAGGGCTTCAACCTCAATGGGGTAAAGCGGCCCACCAGAGGCACGGATTTCATCAATCACACGCAAGTTCCCGCACAGGAGTTGCGTGATCGCATAGGCCGCGAACGGGCCACGATCACTGCTATAGCAAAGCCCGACGGTTGAGATGTCGATTTCCTTGGGCAGACCGTTCAGAAACGCCATCTCTGACCGCGTGTCGTAATCTTCTGCCGCAATCCCGAGGACCGCCTTGCGCAGGTCCGCCAGATACTCCGGCAGGGTTTCCGTCGGGTAATACCCAGCCTCTGGCGTTGCCTCGGGATAGTCGATGTCGACAAAACGAACGGGCCATTTGGCAAAGCGTTGGCGCAGGCCAGCAAATTGCGGGCGGTGTGGGTGGGGACCACCGACGAGACCCGCAGTTGCCGGACCCGGACACGGCTTGCCAAAGACATGCTTGAACGCCTTGCCGAACAGATCGGACGATACCGGCGCATCGGGTTGCGACAGGCAGGTCAGCCCCTGAA
Organism: Rhodobacteraceae bacterium PARR1; assembly: GCA_002256185.1. GTDB lineage: Bacteria > Pseudomonadota > Alphaproteobacteria > Rhodobacterales > Rhodobacteraceae > Paragemmobacter. The sequence goes on from NKIT01000048.1 coordinate 24,427, forward strand.
ACGCGCTATAGCCAAACCTCGGCCACAGCCATTGCGTCACGCCCGGACAGAGCGGATAGGAAAACCGCCAATCGGTCTTGTAAAGCCGCCATCCCTCGGCGGCCGCGGCGTCCCGTGTGGCCCAGACGATGTTTTCCACCTCGCGCCGCAGATGACCTGCCATATCCGCCAACCCTTTACCCGCCGCAACCTGCCTGCATTTCACCAATGTGCCCGCGCGGCAGGCTTTTTCCATCCCCTAAAGAAACAGGAAATCCGCCACATCCAGCATCCCCGGCGTGACGCGGTCCAAGATGACCGCCATGCCGCCCCAACTTATCACCGCGGCCTGATTTCCCTCCAGCCAGATGGATGAGATCGACAGCGATGCGAGTTTGGCCTGTGGTGTTCCCCCGACCGCGCCACCCAACTGGATCATGTCCACGCCGTTGGTGAAATCCATCACCCGGTCGGTGTCGCCGCGCACCGGGCCGTAGAACACGAACACATCCCCGCCGCCGCCGCCGATCATCACATCCGACCCAAAGCCGCCGATCATCCAATCGTTGCCCTCGCCGCCCAGCAGCCAATCGGCCCCGGCATCGCCGTGCAGGATGTCGTGGCCGCCATCGCCATAAAGCGCATCTGCCCCTGCGCCGCCGTCCAGCCAATCCGCCCCTTCGCCTGCGTAAAGCTGGTCCTGCCCATCCCCGCCCAAGAGAAAATCGTTGCCCTCCGAAGTGGCGGTGACGTCGTCGCCCTCTTGCAGGATCACCACGTCATCGCCCGCGCCGCCAAAGGCGACATCATTGCCCGGACCGCCCACGATCCAGTCATTGCCCGGCCCGCCGTCGATCCAATCGTTGCCAAGATCACCGGCGAGGTAGTCGTTCCCCCATTCCCCCACCAAGGCATCATTGCCCGGACCGGCGTCCATCGCGTCATGGTCACTGCCGGCGTTCATGTAGTCGTTGCCGTCGCGGCCCCACATGATGTCAAAGGCCCCTTCGCCATACATGACATCATCGCCAGACCCGCCATCCAGCGAATCCTCATCATCGCCGCCCAACAGGCTGTCGCGCCCTTCGGCCCCGGCAAGGATGTCGCGGCCCGGTCCGCCCTCCAGCCAGTCATCCTCAGAGCCGCCCCACAGGCTGTCAGCCCCGGCCTCACCCGACAGGAAATCCCGCCCTGCCCCCCCGGCGAGGTTGTCATTGCCTGCCCCGCCAAACAGCGCATCATC
>NKIT01000261.1 GCA_002256185.1 Rhodobacteraceae bacterium PARR1
GGCGGTGACGGGAATGACTCTCTGATCGGCGACGCCACCACCGAGGCGGCGGGTCCGACGACCGTCCAGACCAGCATCACGCCCGAAGTCGGTGCAGACCAAACGGTTCTCGTCTGGCAACTCAGCCAGGTCAGTGTCACCAACGCTGCTGGAAACAGCTTTCCATTCCCGAACGATGCCAGTGGCGTCGCTGCCGTCAGCGGTTCCACCTTCCGCATCAACGCCGGGGCCACGCCGCTGGCCGTCGGCATCGACGATGATGAAAACCAGTTCGGTGACGGCGATGTCACGCAGGTTCTGAACCGGTTGACCACGATCAACGGTATCAGCGAACCTGCCGGAGCCCGCCTGACGCCGGAATACGCCTATTCCGTCCGTTCCTCCACGGGCGAGGTGATCAACGTCTACGCGGTCGAACTCGAGGGGAACCGGACCGTCGGCTTCGTGACGGATAAGCCGCTGACGGTGAATGAAACCTACACCTTCCTTGGCCGGACGACGACAAGCCCGACGGTCACCTACGGCGATCTGGCGACCAGTTGGACGACCACAACCGGCGCTGTCCCCGGGCTCGGAAATGACACGCTGGTCGGCGGTTCGGGTGACACGATCTCCGGTGGTGGTGGTGCCGACACCATCGTGATCGACCCAAATGCCAAGAACGCCACTGGCAATACCCTGTCAAACATCCTTGTCGACGGTGGCACTACCGGCACGGACAACGACACGCTCGATCTGCGTAACTACAGCTTTTACCGCGATCTGGTGCAGACCACCGATGCGGACGGCGATTCGCAGTCTGGCTCGGTCGTGGTCATTGATGCGCTTGGCAACAGCCGCACAGTGACCTTCTCGGAAATCGAAAACCTCCTGCTTCCGCCGATTGTGTTCAGCGGCGACGGTGTTGTCGACGGGACTTCGGGTTCGGATTTGATGCCCGTTGGTTTTGTCGATGCGCAGGGCGATGTGATCGACGGCGCGGATGGATTGAACGATGTCATTTCGGCGGGGGCCGGGGATGACACGGTGGATGCGGGGCTTGGCGATGACACGGTTCGGGCCGGGACGGGCAATGACTCGGTCTTTGGCAACGTGGGGAATGACTCGCTGGTTGGGGATGCGGGGAATGACACGCTGTCGGGCGGTGCTGGCAATGACACCCTGTCGGGCGGGGCGGATGCGGACAGCCTTCTTGGCGGGGACGGGGCGGATTCTCTGATTGGGGATGCCGGCTCTGACACCCTCCTTGGTGGCCTCGGCGCGGACACGCTGTCGGGTGGGGCTGGGGATGATGACATCGCGGTGGGCGGTGCTGACGTTGGTTCGGGCGGCGCGGGCGACGATGTGTTCACGCTGGACAGCACGGACACGGGCACGGACATCTCTGCGACGATCGACGGCGGTCTGGATGGTTTGTCTGGCGCGCCGGACGACGGGGCGAACGGGGATTTGGGGGATGTGCTGGACCTTTCGGGTCTGACGTCTCCGCAGACGGTGATCTACGGGGCGAACCCCGAGAATGGGAACGTGAACGGTCTGGACGGGGATGCAGG
>NKIT01000049.1 GCA_002256185.1 Rhodobacteraceae bacterium PARR1
CCTCGGACGGCAGGCCCAGCCATTTGGCCTGCGCCCCGGTGGCAAGGATGACGGCATCGGCGGTATAGGTGGTGCCGCTGTCGGCCTGTGCCACGAAGGGCCGCTGCGACAGATCCAGCGAAGAGATGTAGTCGCTGATAATCTCCGCCCCCATGGCGCGGGCGTGCTCTTCCATCCGCACCATCAGGTCGGGGCCCATCACATGGCTGTCACCGGGCCAATTCTCCACCTCGGTCGTGATGGTCAACTGCCCGCCGGGTTGCAGACCCTGCACGAGGATGGGTTCCAGCATGGCGCGCGCCGAATAGACCGCTGCAGTATAGCCCGCCGGGCCAGAGCCGATGATCAGAACCTTGCTGTGCCGCGTCTCGCCCATGGTATGCGTCCCTCTGTCCTGTGTCCGGGCAGGACATATAGGCAAAGCGGGCGGCAGGGAAAGCCCCGTCCCGTTGCGCAAACGCTGCCACAGTTGAAACTGTCGCGACAATTTCTTGCGCTACCACGAAACAATGTTGCGCCAGAGCGGCGGCGTGCCTAGATAGACCCGAAACCGGGGTCAAACCGCCGGACAAAGGGGAAATCATGGCCGGCTCGAAACTCGATCCGATCGACCGTCACATTCTGGCCGAATTGCAGGCCGATGGGCGCATGACCAATGTGGAATTGGCCAAGCGGGTGGGCATCAGTGCGCCGCCGTGTCTGCGCCGTGTCCGCACGCTGGAAGAGGCGGGCTACATCAAGGGCTATCACGCCGACATCGACAGCCGCGAGTTGGGCTTTGAGGTGCAGGTCTTCGCCATGGTGCGTCTGCAAAGTCAGGCCGAGGCGGATTTGGCCACCTTTGAGCAGCGCTGCCGCGATTGGCCCTTGGTCCGCGAATGCCACATGCTGAACGGCGAGATCGACTTTATCCTGAAATGCGTGGCCCCCGACCTGTCCAGCTTTCAAAGCTTTCTGACGGGTGAGTTGCTGAAGGCCGAAAACGTCTCGACCGTCAAAACCAGCCTTGTGATCCGCTGCGCCAAGGATCAACCCGGCGTGCCGTTTGACGTTCTTGAGGCGCGGTTGGCCAAGCTGGCCTAAGGGGCGCGGGCCAAAAGGAAAAGCGGCCCCTTTGTGGTGTGCAGAGGTTCACACCGGGGGCCGCCTGATCAGAGCAAATCCGATCCGCCCTTTGCCATGCCGGGACCATACATCCAGCATGGCCGCTGCGTATCGACCATGATCCGAATATGGCGCATTCGTGGCGCTTTGTCAAAATGCTGTCGGAATTGGCGATGATCGCGGCGACGATCCGGCGGCGTTGCGCGGGATTGTCAGCGCCGCGCGTGACAATCAGGTGCCAAATGTGGCGAATCGGGTGCCCCGGAAATGCAGAAGGGGCCGGGGTGATGCCCGACCCCTTGGGTCTGTCTTGGGTCGTGTCGCTTGGGTCAGGTCAGCGCGCGGCCATCGCCCGCGGCTTCATAGCGACGCGCAGGTCGATCCGGGTGGCATCCGGGCGTCGGCGCAGGCCACGCTGGAACGGCAGACCGATCTGCGGTTCCTGACTGGCGGCGAGCACGGATTTCAGCCAGCGGCGGTCTTTCTTCATGGTCGGTTCCCTTTTCCAGTTCCAGTGTCGGCGCAGGTGCCGCGATGGAATGACCATCGCCCGGCAATGCGGCGGGGTTCAGGCGGCAATCTGGACAATTCTTGGCCAAGTCCCGCAAGCTTCAGGGAAAAAGGTTAACACGAGGTTTCGGTCCAAGGGGCGCTGCGCCACCTTATCTTGTGGTCAGGCGCTGTCAGAAAGACGGGTTTCGTCCAGCCCTTTGGTGGGGTCGCCGCAATCGCAGCACAATTCACGGCTGCATCACAACCGGATGACCGAGATCAGACGCCCGTAATCCGCTTCGCGCAGATGCGTCGTGCGGCGGAAGGAAAAGAATCGGTCCGGGTCGGCATAGGTGCAATGCCGCGTCCATTCCGCATGCCCCACCCCGGCGGCGCGCAGGCGCGACAGGCCAAAGGCGGGCAGGTCGAACAGCATCCGGTCACCTTTGCCTTGGGCAAAGAAGCGCGCGTTGTCGCGGTCATCGTCGGTGAAGGACTCAAAGAACTCCGGTCCCACCTCATAGGCGGCTTGGGAAATCGTCGGCCCGATCACCGCACGGATGTTTCCCGCCGTCGCGCCAAGGGCGACCATGGCCGCCACCGTGTATTCCAGCACGCCATCACGGGTGCCCCGCCATCCGGCATGGGCGGCACCGATGACATTGGCCACGGGATCAGAAAACAGCACGGGCTGGCAATCCGCAGTCAGGATGCCAAGCGCCAGACCGGGGGTCGCCGTCACCATTGCATCCGCCGTGGCGCGCGCATCCGTGGCGGCGGTCACGGTCACCACATCGGGCGAATGCACCTGATGCACCGTCACCAATTCGGCCAGCGTCAGCCCCATCGCCTCGGCCACGCGGGTGCGGTTGATCTGGACGGCCTCAGCCAGATCGGAGGACCCGGTGCCGCAGTTCAGCCCCGAAAAGATGCCCGAGGACGCGCCCCCCTTGCGGGTAAAGAACCCGTGCCGGACAGGAAGGAGGTCAGAGGTCAGTATTTCCAACATCAGGGATCAAATCCGGCAGGAGGGGTGTCACGATACAGCGCCAGCGCCTTGAACAGCGAACCCATTTCCGCCGGGTCGGTCAAGCGCCGAGTGGCCGCCAGATGCGCCGTCAGCGACGCGCCGGTCAAGCTTTGGGCAAGTCGGGCGCTGCGGGCGGCCATTCCCAGACGCTCCAGCAACACACCTTGGGGGATCATGCGGCTGGTGCGGGCAGGGTGGGCTGCTGCGGCAAGGGCAGCGAAATCGACATGGGCGGTCAGGTCTGCCTCCCCCGGCGCGGCCAGCGGATCGGTGTAGCGATGGTCCTTGAGGGCCTGAAACGTGTCACCCAACGATTGCCAGTCGCCGTAATCCATGATGATCGCCGCCCCGCCGTTCTGCGCGATACGGGAACTGATGGCCGCGACAATCGGCCCGGCGGCGGGGCAGGTTTCCACCACATCGCCATCGCGCGTATCGGTCAACCGATGCGCCAGCGCGGCCAAGGGGGCAGGGGCGCTGCGGCCAAGGGTCAGCCGCCCGTCACGCAGGCCCACCACGGTTTCGGCCCATCCTTGGCCTTGGCGGGTGAATTGCCGGATTGGCAGGGCATCGAAAAACTCATTCGCCAGCACAAACAGCGGCGCGTCGGCGGGCAAGTCCTGAACGGAAGCGGCCCAGATCACCGCATGATCGCCCAAGGTCTGGCGCTGCACCCCGCGCAGGGTGGCCGAGGCCTCAACCAGATGCACCCGTGCTGCCGCGTGAAACCCCGGCACCCCGCGTGTGGCGCGCAGAACATCGGCCATCAGCGTGCCGCGACCGGGGCCAAGTTCCGCCAGCGTAAAGGCGGGTGATCCCTGATCCAGCCACGCCTGCGCAAGGGACAGTCCCAACAACTCGCCGAACATCTGACTGATCTCTGGCGCGGTGGTGAAATCCCCGCCCGCACCAAAAGGATCGCGCGTAGCGTAATAGCCATGCTGCGGATGGAGCAGGCAATCGGTCATATACTCGGCCAGCGTGATCGGCCCGGTTGCCGCGATCCGCGCGGCCAGAAGATTGGCCAGCGCCGTCATGCCGCGCGCTTCGCCCGGCGGATGAACCACACCCCGACGACGATCATCGGCAGCGACAGGATTTGCCCCATGGTCAGGCCATAGCCCGAAACATGCAGCGCAAGGCCCAAGGGATTGCCCTCGGTCACGAATTGCGCGTCGGGCTGGCGGAAGAACTCGACAAAAAACCGCGCAGCCCCATAGCCCGCAAAGAACAGCCCCGCCACGCGACCGGGCCAAAAGAACCAACCCTGCCGCCAGACCATGACGGCGATCAGGATGAACAGCAAAAGCCCTTCAAGTGCCGCTTCATAAAGCTGGCTGGGATGACGGGCGCAGACGCCGACAATGCCGGGACAAAGCTGTGCTGCATCGCCGGGGAAGGCCACGCCCCAGGGCAGACTGGTCGGTCGGCCCCAGAGTTCGGCATTCACGAAATTCGCCAAGCGGCCAAAGAAGATGCCGATGGGCGCGACAGTGGCCATCAGATCAGCCACCGGCAGCATCGGCACTTTTTCGCGGCGGCAGAACCAGACCCCGGCAACGACCACACCCAGACAGCCGCCGTGAAAGGACATCCCGCCCTCCCACACCCGCAGCAGATGTGACGGGTTTTCCAGATAATAGCCCGGCTGATAGAACAGCACGAACCCCAGCCGCCCGCCGACGATCACGCCAAGGATCACCGCCGTCAGCAACCGTTCCACCTGTTCGGCGGTCATCGGCGCTGCCCCTGCCCAAAGGCGCGGGGTCTTGACCATCCGCTCGACCAATTTCCAGCCGATCAGCAGCCCGGCGATATAGGCCAGCGCATACCAGCGCAGCGCCAGATGAAAGCCGCCTATGTCGATGGAAAACAGCTCTGGCGACAGGTTGGGAAAGGGGATGTAGGACATGTGCAACCTCATCGCGCGCGGTGCCTGCGTTGTCCGGGCTGGCGGCGCGCAAGTCAACCTCTGCCCTGCGACGCCTTGCGGACTTGTGAAGTTGGTCACAGGGGCCATATATGAACCAAAGCCGAAAGGATCACGCCGATGCAAACCCGCAACAAATTCTTTGACGACATGTCGCAGTTGATGACCAACGCGATGGGCGTGGCCCAAGGCGCCAAGACCGAGGCCGAGACCGCGATGAAAGGCTTTGTCGACCGTTGGATGGCGGACCGCGATTTCGTCACGCGTGAGGAATTCGATGCCGTCCGCGCCATGGCCACACGAGCGCGCGAGGAAAACACCGCCCTGTCCGCCCGCATCGCCGCCTTGGAGGCCGCGCTGAACGCCGGGAAGTGACGGGTTAGCTTTCCGTCGCCGCTGGCGGCGGAAAGCCGTCGCGCAGATAGCTGCGCAGCCGTTCAAAATCGAGCGGCTTTCGCATGACGACATTCGCGCCCGCCTTGCGGAAGCGGTCCATCTCTTCGCCCACGACAGCCGCAGTGACACCAACCACCGGACGGTCCAACCCTGCGGCGCGCAGGGCGCGGATCAGGTCGTCCCCATCCATTTCCGGCATGAACAGATCCGTGATGATCAGATCGGGTTGAATCGCCAGCGCCATTTGCAAGGCGGCCTGACCGTCCGCCGCGTGATGGACCACCGCATTGATCTTTTCCAGCCGCGCGCGGGTGATTTCGGCGACCAGCACGTTGTCCTCGGCCAGCAGCACGGTCCAGTGCCGGTCCTGCGTTCCGGCGGGCTGTGGCTGGGTCGCCTTGGCAGCGGCGGCACTTATCTGCGCCCCGGTTGCATGGGCTTCGGGCAGGCGGATCAAATAGCCCGCGCCGCCGTTGTCGGGATGGAAATGGTCCAGCGTGCCGCCCAGCATCTGGACAGAGGCGCGGGCAATATAAAGCCCCAGACCGCTGCCATCCGGCGTCTTGCGCGGGTCGATGCCGCCACGTTCGAACGGTTCGAACAGCCGCGCCACATCCGCATCGGGAATGCCCACACCATCATCCACGATTTGCCATTCGGTGGTGGGCATGAACTCTGCCATCGGCTCTGCGGCGCACCAGCGGATCACGATGGACCGCCCGCCGCTGTGGATCACCGCGTTGCGCACCAGATTGTTCAGCGCCTGCCGCACCCGCACCACATCGCCGATCCGGGCCTGTGCCGCCCCGGCCCCCAGATCCAGCCCGATGGCAATCCCCTTGGCGCGGGCTGGCACTTCATTGGCGGCACGGATGCTTTCGGCCAGATCGGCGGGCACATAGGGCACCAGCTTGACCGGCAGGTTCTTTTCCGGGTTCACCGCTTGGCGCATGTCGTCCAGCACGGACAGCAACTGATCCGTGGCCTCGCGGTACTTGCGATGCAGCCGCGCGCCGTCTGTCCCGTCCGCCAGTTCGTCGGTCAAAAGCGAGATGACAGAGGCCGGGGTGCGCAACTCATGCGAGATGATCGAGAACAACTGCCGCTGCTTTTCTTCGCGTCGCGACAGTTGGTCCAGCGCGTCGCGCAACCGGATTTCCCTGTCCTCAGCCTCGGTCATGTCCAGCAAGATGCCGTAGGCCGCGCTTTCGCCGCTGGGCGTGCGCTCTGCCCAAAGGTGGCAGCGCAAGACATTCGCCGCCCCGGCGGCAGAGGCCATGTGCAGCTCCAGCGCCCGCGCCTCTGCCCGCTGCGCATGCAGCGCAGAGGAAAGCGCCGCGCCATCTTCGGGCATGAAGGTCGCCTCAAGCACCGAAATCGGGCCGTCCGAAGGCAGACCCAACATGCGCTGCGCCGCCTCATCCAGACGGAAGCGCCCGGTGTCGTGGTTCACTGCAAAAAGACCCACCCCGGCGAAATCGCGGGCGCGGTCCAGTTTCAGGATCGCCCCATCCTTTTCGTTGATGAGATGGTCGCCTTGACCTTTCAGCACCATCGCAAAGGTGACCAAGGTCAGACCGATCAGCGAATAGGCCGACAGCATCTGTTCCGCATGGGACATTGCTGTGGTGTCATCAAGAAACTCGCCCGTCAGCGCGGCATAGGCCGCCACACCGAAGATGCAGGCATGAACCCCGACGCCGACCGGATTGGTCAAGATCACGATCAGACCGACCACGACCACATCGATCTGCGGATAAAGCCCGATGCCGATCGCTTGCAGTGGCACCAGCATCGGAAAGATCAGTGCCAGACCCACCGTCCGCAGCAATTGCCCCACGCGCGGCGATTCCACCGCAGCCAGCAGGAACACCGACACGACGACGCTGCCGCGCAGGATGCGCTTGATCGCCAGCAGGGTGTAGTCATCGGTAAAGCCATAGAGTCCCCGCACCTCGGCGGGCAGGGTCTCGGCCAGCCGCAGCATCACGGCCAATTGCACCAGACACAGGGCAGCAAAGATGAAGTAGCCGCTGAAACTGGTGAAGAGATCCAGCGAATGCGGCCGCATCCGTCCCCGCCCTGCGGCATAGACCATGCGATAGAGCAGGCCCGTCAACAGGCCAAAGGACAGATGGATGATGAACAGCATCCCCACGAGGGCCGGGGTCATCGCTGGCAGGTCATGCCATGCCACAGTCGCCGAGAACGGCTGGTAGAACGGGTAAAGGAAGGTGCCAAGATAGACGAGGAAGGGAATCCAGATCAGCCGCAGCGGATACAGAAAGAACCCAAGAATGATCGTGTAATGCGCCACATGCGGAGTCAGGTTGACCGCCAGCCGCGGATCGCCGTGCAGACCCGCCCCCGCCGACAAGAGCCCCGTCCACAATGCGACCGCCGCCACATAGAACAGCGTGGCCAAAGCGGGTTGATCCGCGATGGCATCCCGGATCGCCGCAATGCGCGACCGTTCAAAATCGCGCAACACATAGCTTTCACCCGACTCGCCGACGTCGGGCGACGTTCCGTGCAGCAGTTTGGGTACCCCGAACGTCAAAACCAAAAGCCCCCCACGCAACAGATAAAGGGACATAGCCAAGGAAAATGAAAGACACCCTTTAGGACAGTGTTACTGCGATGCCGCAGAAAAACCAAAGTCCGAACCGCAGCGCATGCCAAGGTCCGGTGTGCCCTCAGACTTGTCCACAAGAGATTTCGCAGAAATTGCTTTACAGGCTTTCGCTTCGGGCGCAGCATCAATATCTGGTAATGATTGCGTCCGGTGACACCTTTGCTTGCCGGACACCCAGCCTATCGCGGAATCTTTGCCGATGTGGGCTTTATGATGGGGCCGTGCCATGTCGATGACTGAAGACTTCCTTTCGACCGACGATCTTCACCCGATCGACATCGTCGAAACGCTGGCAGAACACCATGCATGGGAATTTGACCGTGTCACCGATGACCAGATCGCCATGGCGGTCGAAGGGTTGTGGCGGACCTATGCGCTGACCCTTGCATGGTCTGCACAGGATGAAACGCTGCGCCTGATCTGCACATTTGAGATGGAACCCCCTGCGGACCGTCTGCCGGCGCTTTATGATGTGCTCAATCGCTGCAATGACACGGTCTGGACCGGGGCGTTTACCTTCTGGACCGATCAGCGTCTGATGGTCTGGCGGCAGGGTTTGCCCTTGGCGGGTGTGATGGGCGTGAACCCTGACCAGATCGACCGCATGATCAGCCAAGCCGTGATGGCGGCGGAACGTTTTTACCCGGCCTTCCAACTGGCCGTCTGGGGTGACCAGACCCCTGCCGAGGCGATGAAGGTCGCCATTGCCGAGGCTTACGGGCGCGCATAACCTCTGCCCCAATCAACGGGGGTGCGGATGACGCTGGAACGTGTGGCCCAAGGCGGGCTGGTGCTTTTGGGCTGTGGCAAGATGGGGTCCGCGCTGCTGGCGGGCTGGCTGAAGGCGGGGGCGCCTGTCGCTTCGGTCTGGGTGATCGAACCGAACCCTTCGGAATGGTTGACCGCAACCGGCGTGCATCTGAACAAAGGCGTTCCCACTGCGCCCGCTGTCGCCTTGCTGGCAGTGAAGCCGCAGATGATGGGGGCCGCGCTGCCCGCCCTGCAGGCGCTTGGCAATGGTGCGACGCTGTTCGTCTCTATCGCCGCCGGAACCACCATCGCCGCGTTTGAAGCGGCCTTGGGGGCAAGCACGCCCATCGTGCGCACCATGCCCAACACGCCCGCGATGGTGAACCGAGGGATCACGGCGCTGTGCCGCAACGGGCATGTGTCAGATGCCGATATGGCGCTGGCGGTGGACCTGATGGCCGCCGTTGGGCAGACGGTGATCCTTGACGGCGAACACCAGATCGACGCGGTGACGGCGGTGTCAGGCTCTGGTCCCGCCTATGTGTTCCATCTGATCGAGGCTTTGGCATCGGCGGCAGAGGCTGCGGGGCTTTCCCCTGCCGTTGCCATGCAACTGGCCCGCGCCACGGTTTCCGGGGCGGGGGAGCTGGCGCAGCAATCGCCTGACACGGCGGCGCAACTTCGGATCAACGTGACATCGCCCGGCGGGACCACGGCGGCGGCGCTGGCCGTGCTGATGCCGGAACTGCCGGGGCTGATGACCCGTGCCGTCAAGGCGGCGGCGGATCGTGGGCGGGAGTTGGGGAAATGACCATCACCTATGATGACTTCGCAGCGGTGGACATCCGCGTGGGCCGCATCACCCGCGCAGAACCGTACCCAGAGGCCCGTAAACCCGCCATCAAGCTGTGGGTCGATTTCGGCGCAGAGATTGGCGAACGCAAATCCTCGGCCCAGATCACCCGGCATTACTCGCCCGAAGGTTTGGTGGGGCGGCAGGTGCTGGGGGTGGTGAATTTCCCGCCGCGCCAGATTGGCAAGTTTGTGTCCGAGGTGTTGATCTTGGGCCTGCCCGATGCGGATGGGGAGGTCGTCCTGATCGGTCCCGGCCATGATGTGCCGCTTGGCGGAAAGCTGTTCTGATGCGCCTGCTGATCACCCGCCGCATGCCCGATGCCGTGATCGCCGCCGCGCGTGCCCGGTTCGATGTGACCTTGCGGGATGTCGAATCCGATGTGCTGACGCCCGACGACCTGCGCGCCGCCTTGCGGGACTTTGACGTGGTGATGCCGACGCTGGGGGATCGCTTCACGGCGCAGGTTTTTGCCGATGTGCCAAGCCCCCGCTGCCGGTTGCTGGCGAATTTCGGCGTGGGCTTCAACCATATCGACGTCGCCGCTGCTGCCACTGCCGGGGTGGCGGTCACCAACACCCCCGGCGCTGTGACCGATGCCACCGCCGATATTGCGCTGTCCCTGATCCTGATGACCGCGCGGCGCTTGGGCGAGGGTGAGCGCATCCTGCGCGCCGGTCAGTGGCAGGGCTGGGGACCGACGCAGATGCTGGGCCACCACGTCAGCGGCAAGACGGTGGGCATCATCGGCATGGGCCGCATCGGCAAGGCCATTGCGCGGCGCTGTCATCTTGGTTTCGGGATGGAGGTGATCTTTCACAACCGTTCCGCCGTGACAGACCCCGGTGTTCCGGCCAGTCAAGTGCCCTTGGCCCAAGCCATGGGCGCGGATTTTGTCGTGGTCGCCGTGCCGGGTGGGGCGGCGACGCATCACCTGATCGGGGCGCAGGCCTTTGCCGCCATGAAACCCACCGGCATTTTCGTCAACATCGCGCGGGGCGATGTGGTGGACGAAACCGCGCTGATCGCCGCCTTGCAAGCGGGCCGGATCGCCGGGGCTGGCTTGGACGTCTATGAATTTGAGCCACAAGTGCCGTTTGCACTGATGGCGATGCAGAACGTCACCCTGCTGCCGCATCTGGGCACCGCCTGTCTTGAGGTGCGTCAGGCCATGGGTCTGATGGCAGTGAACAACCTGATCGCCCATCTGGACGGCACGCCGCTGCCCAATCGGGTGAACTGACGGTGGCGGCGGCATGATCATTTCGCCCAGCCGCCGCTTTGTGTTCGTCCATATCCCCAAGACGGGGGGGACGGCCCTGACGCTCGCGCTCGAATCACGGGCGCGGGCGGATGACATCCTCATCGGCGACACGCCGAAAGCAAAGGCACGCAAGCGGCGCTTGGCGGCGCTTTCCCCGGCGGGGCGGTTGTGGAAACATTCGACCCTGGCCGATGTGGCGGGCGTGGTGCCAGAGGATTTGACGGGCTGGTGCATCGTCACGCTGATCCGCAACCCGTGGGACAGGGTGTTGTCCTACTATCACTGGCTGCGGGCGCAATCCTTTGACCACCCTGCCGTGCATCTGGCCAAGTCGTTGGAGTTCAGCGCTTTTCTGAACGATCCAACCACCCGCACCGCCTTTGCCGCTTGGCCCGCCGCCGCCTATACCCGCGATGCCCATGGTGTGAACCGCGTCACCCTGACCGCCCGCGTGGAGCAACTTGAGGCAGAGTTGCAGCCGCTTTGGAACCACCTTGGATTTCGCCTGACGATCCCCCGCGCCAATGAAAGCGCCCGTCCGCGCGATTGGCGCCCCGCCTATTCCGACGCGGATGCCGCCTTGATCGCCACGCTTTGTGCCGAAGATATTTCCCGATTTGGATACAGTTTTGACGGATTGTTCACGCATCAAGGGTGACATGCCTTGATGCTGACACCGCCTTTCCGTCGCGGCGTCATTCTCGACCGTGACTTTCAGGATGTAACTTACAGGCAGGTGGTTTTGGTATGCTGTGGATCAACAAAGCTCGGATGGATGACACGTCGGCCGCTGTGGTGGCAGAGGGGCTTTACGCCCTGACCCCGGTGGCCACGCCGCAGGGATGGGTCCGGGCCGGGTCTTTGGTGGCCGGGGCAGAGGTGATGACCTTCGACGGCGGGCCGACCCGGATCGCCTCGGTGTCCACCCACCGGCTGGACCCGCGCGCGCCGCGCGCCGCATGGCCCTTGCAGGTCCCGATGGAGGTGTTGGGGAACACCGAACCCGCCGTCCTGCTGCCCGAACAGGGCGTGATGCTGGACAGTGATCTGGCCGAGGACATGTATGGAGAGCCGTTCGTAACCGTTCCTGCCGCGGCTTTGGAAGGGTGGCGCGGCATCATCCGCGTGCCGCCGCTGGCGCAGACGGTCGTCAAACTGGCCTTTGACACCCCGGCGCTGATCTACGCCGGGGGGGATATGATCGTGGTCTGCCCGGGCCTGCCGATGCTGTCCTTGGCCCATGGCGATCTTGGCACGTCGGTCCCGCCGCTTGGTCCCGCCGCCGCGCGCCATCTGGTTGGCTGCATGATGGCGGCAGAGGCGCAGGAACGCGCCCGCCATGACATGGCGGGCTGATCCCATCAGGCCGCTTTCGCCACACCCGCCGCCGGATAGAAACTGCGCCCCGTTGCCGCCATAGCACGCAGCATCTGGGGCGCGGTGAAGCGGTCGCCTTGGGTGGCGGTCAGATGATCGCAAATCTCGACCGCGCGGGCGGCACCGATGATGTCCAGCCAGCCAAACGGGCCACCTGACCACGGTGCAAAGCCCCAGCCAAGGATCGCCCCCACATCGCCTTCGCGGATGTCGGTCAAGACGCCATCCTCAAGCGCGCGCACGGCCTCAAGCACTTGGGCCATCAGCAGGCGGTGCTGCACGGTGGTCAGATCAGGCTGGGTATCGGCCACCGGGTAATGCGCGGTCAGGCCGTCCCACAGCCCCTCACGCTTGCCGGTTGCGTCATAGGCGTAGAAACCGGCATTGGCCTTTTTGCCCATGCGGCCTTGGTCCGCCATCCAGAACAGCACCGCATCCACCGCGCCATCGGGATAGGCATCGCCCATCGCGGCCTTGGTCGCCTTGGCGATTTTCACACCCAGGTCGATTGAGGTTTCATCCACCAGTTGCAACGGACCGAGCGGCATCCCCACCAGTTTGGCGGCGTTTTCGATCAGTGCAGGTTCCACCCCTTCGGCGACCATGCGGATGCCTTCGTTGATGTAGGGGATGATGCAGCGGTTGGCGTAGAAGAACCGCGCGTCATTCACCACGATGGGCGTCTTGCGGATTTGCCGCACGAAATCCAGCGCCTTGGCCACGGCGGTATCGCCGGTTTCCTTGCCCCGGATGATCTCCACCAGCGCCATTTTGTCCACCGGGCTGAAGAAGTGAATGCCGATGAAGTTTGCCGGGCGCTGGCTGGCCTTGGCCAGACTTGAGATCGGCAGGGTAGAGGTGTTGGTGGCAAAGATGCAGTCGGTGCCAACGACGGCTTCGACCTTTGCCGTCACCTCGGCCTTGACCTTGGGGTCTTCGAACACGGCCTCTACGATCAGGTCACAGCCCGACAGCGCCGCGTAATCGGTGGTGGCGGTGATGCGGGCCAAGACTTCGGCCTTTTTCTCAGGCGTCACCTTGCGGCGCTGAATGCCCTTGTCGAGCAAGCCTACGGAATGCGCCTTGCCGCGATCTGCCGACTCTTGCGTGGAGTCGATCAGGACAACCTCAATCCCCGCATTGGCCGACACATAGGCGATGCCCGCCCCCATCATGCCCGCACCGATGACGCCCAGCTTTTTGACCGACTGATCCGCAACCTTGGGTCGGTTCGCGCCTTTCTCCAGCGCTTCCTTGTTGATGAACAAGGACCGGATCATCGCGGTGGAGGACGGGTTCATCAGGACAGAGGTAAACTGCCGCGCCTCGATCTTCAGGGCGGTGTCAAAGGGGACAAGCGCGCCTTCATAAACCGCCGCCAGCAAAGCCTTTGCCGCCGGATAGACGCCCATCGTCTTGCCCATCACCATCGCAGAGGCACCGACAAAGGTCATGAAACCCGCCGGGTGATAGGGCGCACCGCCGGGCAGTTTGTAGCCCTTGGCATCCCAGGGTTTCACGAGCGTATCGCTTCCAATTGGCATCATTACGGGAAGAGAATCGGGGTCTTTCGGGTCAGACAACTGACGCGGGTAAACCTCAATTTCCTCGTTCGGAATGGCTCCAGCCGTGGATAGAACCCACTGCTTTGCTCGCGACAGAAGATTTTCGGGCGCCACGACCTCATCAATGATTCCGGCTGCCTTGGCCTTTTTCGGGTCGGACAACTGCCCTTCCAGCAGGAACGGTGCCGCCATCATCGCGCCCATCTTGCGCACAAGGCGGGTGGTGCCGCCCGCACCGGGGAAGATGCCGACCATGATCTCTGGCAGACCAATCTTGGCCTTGGGGTTGTCAGCGGCGATGATGCGGTGGCACGACAGCGGCAGTTCAAGCCCGATCCCCAGCGCCGTGCCGGGCAGGGCCGCGACGATGGGCTTGCCGCCCTTCAGCGTCTTGGGGTCCATGCCCGCGCGTTCGATCTTGCGCAGGACCGTGTGCATGGTCATCACGCCGTCAAAGATCGCCTTGGCCCCGCCTGCACGCATCTGGGCGATGACGTTCAGATCCATCCCCCCGGCAAAGTCTTTCTTGCCCGAGGTGATGATCACCCCCTTTACCCCCGCATCCGCCAGCGCCTGATCAATCAAGTCCGACAGCAGCGCGAAGGCATCGGTGGACATGACGTTCATGGACTTTGCCTTGACGTCCCAAGTGATGGTGGCGACGCCATCGGCATCCACTGCATAGGTGAAATCGGTCATGGGGTCTCTCCGTAAGGGGTGCCGTCGCGGTGCAGGTAGCGGCGCTTTGCGCCGTCCTTTTCCGTGACAAGATCATGGTCGGTGTAATGGATGCGGTCGCGCTCGCTGCGGGTGCCGATGACAAGGTACCGCGCCGGGGCGTCGGATCGGTTGTCCAGACGGTGGCCGACCGGGTGGCCCGCAGGCCAAACGGCGGCATCTCCTGCGGTCAGGGATGTTTCGTGATCTTCGACAAGGACCACCTGACCCGACAGCATCAGGATCATCTCATCCTCAGCCTCATGCCAGTGCCGATGGCCTGAAGATGACCCCGGCGGCAGTTCTTCGATGAACGCGCCGAACTGGGTCAGATGGCCGGGATCAGACAGCAGTTGAGAACGGTAAGGGCCGGGACCAGGGCCAAGGATCGGATGGGTCGGGTTGTCAGTTGCCCACTCAGGTAAGGTCAGCAAGCCACGCGGATGGCCCAAGGGGGGCAGGGGCGGCAGGGTGGCATCCTGCGGGGTGGCCACAAAGGGACGGCCATCACGTCGCGCAAAGCTCACCTCTGCGCCCTGCATCGTCAGGATGAAATCCACGTCGGAATAAGTGGCCACTTCTGCCGCCGCCTTGGTGCCGATCACCAGAAACCGCGCTTCGGTGCCCCCTTGGTTCACAAAGCAATGCCCATCCGCCATGCCTGCCGGAAAGCAGGCGACATCGCCGGGGTGCATCACCGCGCAGCCGCCATCCTGCACCAAAGTGCAAGCGCCTTGGGTCACCATGACCAGCTCATCCTCAACCCGGTGCCAATGCCGCAGGGATGACCGAGCGCCGGGGGCGAGGATCACCAGATTTACGCCAAACTGCGTCAGCCCCCCCGCCTGCCCCAAGCGCTGCGACGACCGGCCCGCCATCATCGCCGCAAAGGGTGCGGGGTAGATGGAACTGGTCTTGATCGGAACAGAACCGAGGTCGATCACCGGCATGTTTCACACACGCTCGATGATCGTGGCCGCACCCATGCCGCTGGCGATGCAAAGCGTAGCAAGGCCCACGCTTTTGCCCGAACGCTCCAACTCATCCAGCAGGGTGCCGATGATAATCGCGCCGGTTGCACCAAGCGGGTGGCCCATCGCGATAGAGCCGCCGTTGGGGTTCACCTTGGCGGGGTCCACATCAAACGCCTGCATGAAGCGCAACACGACCGAGGCGAAGGCTTCGTTCACCTCAAAGAGGTCAATGTCATTGATGGTCATGCCCGCGTCGCGCAGGATTTTTTCGGTCACCGGGACAGGGCCGGTCAGCATGATGGTCGGATCCGTGCCAATCTTGGCCGTGGCGCGGATGCGGGCGCGGGGTTTCAAGCCATGCGCCTGCCCGAATTCGGCATTGCCAATCAAGATCGCCGCCGCGCCATCGACGATGCCCGACGAATTGCCCGCGTGGTGGATGTGATTGACCCGTTCCAGATGCGGGTATTTCAGCAGCGCCACCTTGTCGAAACCGGGCATGGATTCGCCCATGTCCTTGAAGCTGGCCTTCAGCGCACCAAGGCTCTGCATATCGGTGCCGGGGCGCATGTATTCGTCATGGGCAAGGATCGGCAGGCCGTTCTGGTCGGTGATGGTGACGACAGACCGCGCAAAGCGGTTGTCGGCCCAAGCCGCCGCCGCGCGGCGCTGCGATTCCACGGCCAAGGCGTCGGCCTGATCGCGGGTGAAACCGTATTCCGTGGCGATGATATCCGCCGAAATCCCCTGCGGGACGAAATAGGTCTTCATCGCCAGCGTCGGATCAACGGCAATCGCCGCCCCGTCCGATCCCATGGCGACACGGCCCATCATCTCGACCCCGCCGGCGATATAGGCTTGCCCGGCGCCGCCCTTGATCTGGTTGGCGGCAAGGTTCACAGCCTCCATCCCCGACGCGCAAAAGCGGTTGATGGCCAGACCGGGGATCGACTCGTCAAGGTCCGACAGCAGCACGGCAGAGCGTGCGAGGCATCCGCCCTGTTCGCCAACTTGCGTGACATTGCCCCAGATCACATCCTCGACCGCGTGGCCGGTCAGCCCGTTGCGGTCCTTGACCGCGTTCAGGATTTTCGCCGAGAGCGCGACCGAGGTGAGTTCATGCAGCGCCCCATCGGCGCGACCTTTGCCACGCGGAGAGCGGACGGCGTCGTAGATATAGGCTTCGGTCATGGTCGTCTCCTTACGCCCGGTCGGCGGGGTTGCCGGGCATCATGTCATAGGGGTGTTTCCAGCCGGGCAGGTCCGCGATGCGGTCAAGCCAGCGGCTGATGTGCGGCCAGTCGGCGCGCGCAAAGCCAAAGGGTTCGGGGTAATAGAGGTACGAACAACAGGCGATGTCGGCGATGGTGACGCTGTCACCCACCATCCAGTCGCGCCCTGCCAGATGCCCGTCCAGCACTTTAAACGCGGCCATCAGTCGGCCCTGCTGAAACGGGATCACCGCTTCGGGGCGCTTGTCGGCGGGCAGGAAATTGGACAGAAATCGCACCGTCCCGGCCTGCGACGACAGTTTGTGATTGTCCCACAGGACCCAACGCAACACCTCGGCCCGCTCGGCGGGTGTGGTGCCGCCCAGTTTGCCGGTCCGTTCCACCGCGTCGAACTGGATCACGCCGGATTGCGTCAGGATACGGTCGCCATCGACCAGCACGGGGACTTCGCCCATCACATTCAGCTTGCGGAATTCCGGCGTGCGGGTTTCGCCGTTGAAGAAATCGACGAACACCGGCTGCCAGTCGATGCCCGCAAGGGTCAAGGTCAGCGCGGCCTTATAGGCATTACCGCTTTCTCCGAAACAGTAGAGTTTCATGGTCACTAAGCCCTTCCAGACCCAACCCCCGGGGGTTTCACCCCCGGACCCCCAGGGTATTTTTCCCAAGATGAAGCAACGGTTTCTTCATCTTTCGTCAGCATCCTTCGTGATGCGGTACAGGCTGGGGAGCCGATGACCGCCCAAGGTGAAGCGCCGCACCCTGCCCGAGGATAGCCAAGCCGTAGGCACGGGGTGCGGCGTGACCTTGCAGCTTCATCTTGGCCCAAATACCCAAATCCACGGCCTGCCCCCCATGCTAGCGTTTCCGGTCGTCCAGTTCCGAATTGAACAGCCTGAGCCGGTGGGTCAGGTTGTCCTTGTCCGTGACGCTGTCGAAATGTTCGAACAGGAACGACAGCGCCTCTCCCTCATCCAAGCCCGCCTCAGCGGCAAAGCGTTTCAGTCTGCGGTAGCCGTCTTCGGTCATGGCGACGGGAAAGCGGCGGGTCAGGCGGAAACGTTTTGGCATGGCGGACTCCGATGGCTGCGGCCAAAGGTTAGAACGCCGCCGCGTCGAGGGCCATCACCGTTTCCGCGCCGGTCTGGATGCGGGCAAGGTGCATGCCCACGGCGGGCAGATGGCGGGCCATGTAATAGCGCCCGGTCGCGATCTTGGCCTGCAGGAAATCGGTATCCCCGCCGCCCTGATCCAGCGCCGCATAGGCGGCCTTTGCCATCCGCGCCCACATCAGACCAAGGCAGACATGGCCCATCAGGTGCATGAAGTCATAAGACCCGGCCAACGCGTTGTTGGGGTTCTTCATGCCGTTCTGCATGAAATACATCCCCGCCGCCTGCATGTCCTTGGACGCTTGTTTCAGCGGATCGGTGAAGCCCTTCATCCGCTCGTCACCCTCGGTGTCTTTGACGAAGGTTTTGACCATCTCAAAGAAGCCCATGATATGCTTGCCACCATCGGCGGCGAGTTTGCGGGCCACGAGGTCCAGCGCCTGAATGCCATTCGCGCCTTCGTAGATCATGGCGATACGGGCATCGCGGGCGAATTGGGACATGCCCCATTCCTCGATATAGCCATGCCCGCCGTAAACTTGCTGCGCTGCGACGGCCATCTCAAACCCTTTGTCGGTCTGGAACCCCTTGATGACCGGGGTGAGCAGCGACACCAGCCCTTCGGCGGCGGCATCGCCCTTGCGGTGGCTTGCGTCGATCAAGGATGCGCCCCAGAAGGTCAGCGCGCGGGCGCCTTCGACGAAGGATTTCTGGTCCATCAGGTTGCGGCGGATGTCGGGGTGGACGATCAGCGGATCGGCAGGGCCGGTCGGGTTCTGCGCGCCGGTGACGGCCCGGCCTTGCAGGCGGTCCTTGGCGTAATCCAGCGCGTTTTGATACGCCGCTTCGGCCACGGCATAGCCTTGCAGGCCAACGCCGATACGCGCTTCGTTCATCATGGTGAACATAGCGCGCATGCCTTTGTGCAACTCGCCCAGCAGATAACCCGTCGCGCCGTCATAGTTCATCACGCAGGTGGCGTTGCCGTGGATGCCCATCTTTTCTTCGATCTTGCCGACCGACAGGGCATTGCGTGCGCCAAGGCTGCCATCGGCATTCACAAGGAATTTCGGCACGATGAACAGCGAGACGCCCTTGGTGCCTTCACCCCCGCCGGGGGCTTTGGCCAGCACCAGATGGATGATGTTTTCGGCCAGATCATGTTCGCCCGCCGAGATGAAAATCTTCTGACCGGTGATCTTGTAGCTGCCATCCGCCTGCGGTTCAGCCTTGGTGCGCATCAGGCCAAGGTCCGTGCCGCAATGCGGTTCGGTCAGGTTCATGGTGCCAGTCCAGTCGCAGGACACCATCTTGGGCAGGTAGGTCGCCTTCTGCGCTGCCGTGCCGTGAACATGGATCGCGGAATAGGCGCCGTGGGTCAGGCCCTGATACATGTTGAAGGCCATGTTTGCCGACACGAACATTTCCCCAACCGCCGTGCCCATGAGGTAAGGCAGACCCTGACCGCCATATTCGGGATCACAATCCAGCGCGGGCCAGCCGCCCTCTTTCAACTGGCGAAACGCTGCATCAAAACCGCGCGGCGTGCGCACCACACCGTTTTCCAGCACGCAGCCTTCGCGGTCACCCACGGCGTTCAAGGGTTCCAACACCTGCGACGCCAGCTTTCCCGCCTCTTCCAGCACGGCAGAAGTAAAACCTGCATCCAGATCGGCATAGCCGGGGATATCCGATCCGGTCACGTTCAGCACATCATGCAGCAGGAATTGCATGTCCTGCACGGGGGCGGTGTAGCGGGTCATCGGTGGCTCCTCCGTTAAATCATCATTCCGCAGCGTTGCGGAAACCGGCGAGGATGCTGTCGCCCCACGCCATCTGTTCTTTCAATTCGGCAATCGCTTCGTCCAACTCGGCCCGCTGGCGTTCCATCTGCGCCAGACGGTCGGCGGCGAGTTCATAGGTCCGGCGCAACTGCGCCTCTTGCTGGCCGGGCGCGCGGTCGTACATGTCCAGAAGCTGGCGGATGTCCTCAAGGCTGAAGCCGAAACGCTTGCCGCGCAGGATCAGTTTCAGACGGGCGCGGTCGCGATAGGTGTAAAGCCGCGCCGTGCCGCGCCGCAGGGGGGCGATCAGTTCCTTGGCCTCATAAAACCGCAGCGTGCGCGGCGTGACGTCAAAGGCGTCGCACATCTGGCGGATGTTCAGCAGGTCATCCTTGGTGGGGATCGGGGCAGTCATCGGCGGTCATCCCTGGCAGTCCGGTCAGGACCATAGTTTGGCCCTTTCACCAGAGGTTACCAGACAAGTTGACGTGCACGTAAACGTAACGTGGCGTCACAGCCGAGGGTGACGCGATGTCAGCCGTCCGTGTCGGGCAACCGCACCAGTTCCGCCTCTGCCGTATCGCGCAACGCCCGCAGATCAGCGAGCGAGCTTTCCAGTTCCGCCTGTTGCCGCGCCAGTTCCGCCAACTGCCGATCCGCCAGCGCGATCCATGTCTCCAACTGCGGACGCGTGCCCTTTTGGCGATAGATCAGCAGCCATTGGCGGATTTCCTCAAGGCTGAAGCCGAACCGCCGACCGCGCAGGATCAGCGTCATCCGCGCCACCTCTCGCGGGCCATAGAACCGGGCGCGGCCCTCTTTTTCCGGGGCGAGGAGTTCGATGTATTCGTAATAGCGCAGGGTGCGCGGCGTCACGTCGAACTTGGCGCACATTTCCTTGAAGGACAGGCGGACGGTATCGGACATGGCGGACCTCATACGTGATGGCGGACCATAGGCCGCAGACCCGGACCGCGCAACATGCCGCAGGGCGGGGGTGGGCCTTGCACATTCCGCCGCGCACGGGGATCATATGGTCCAGAGGGCCAAACATGACCGACATCGACAAGATCGCCCACGCCTTCATCTCGGCGCTGCCACATGCGGCGGCGATGGGGATGCAGATCACCAGCATCGGCGACGGGGTGGTGGTGATGACCATGCCGTGGGACGCGCGCTTTGTCGGTGATCCGGCGACGGGGGTTCTGCATGGCGGGGCGGTGTCGTCGCTCTTGGACACTGCATCGGGGGCGGCGGTGATGTGCCACCCGGCGGCACCTGTGTCGACGGCCACGCTGGACCTGCGCATCGACTACTTCCGCCCGGCCACCCCGCGCCAGACCATCACCGCGCGCGCCGAATGCTACCACGTCACCCGGTCGGTCGCCTTTGTCCGCGTCACCGCGACGGATGAGGACGCCACCCGCCCCGTGGCCGCCGCAACCGGGGCCTTCACGCTGGACCGGCCAAGGGGGCTGACATGACACGCGCCAAACCCGAACCCGTGCAGGTCATCAAACACCGCCGCGACGCCGCACTAAAGGCGCTGACGGCAGGGGTGCCCTTTATCCAATACCTCGGCATCCAGTTCGACCGCCGGGGGGATGAACTGACGGCGATCCTGCCCTTTGACCCCAAACTGATCGGCAACCCCGTGCTGCCCGCCCTGCATGGCGGGGTGACGGCCTCGTTCCTTGAGGTGGCGGCGATCATCGAACTGGCATGGTCAACGTTGTGGGAGGGGATGGAGCAAGGCCAGATCGACCCCGCAGAGATCGGCACCAGCCCGCTGCACCTGCCCAAGACGATTGATTTTACCGTGGATTACCTGCGCTCCGGCCTGCCGAGGGACGCCTATGCAAGGGCGAGGGTCAACCGCTCCGGTCGCCGCTATGCGAGCGTGCATGTCGAGGCCTGGCAAGACAACCGCAGCCGCCTGTTCGCGCAGGGGACGGGGCATTTTCTGATGCCGGGGGAGTGAGGGGGGGCGCCCTTCGCATACCTGTCAGATTTTCCATGCATCTAGGCGCCGGTTCTCTAAGTTTTCTTTACTTCGGGGCGTATGATCGCCCTCCCAGAGATGGTTTTGTGATGCAAATTTGAATTGTTGGCTCTGCTCGCCTGTATTGCAGATTGATGGGTTTGCCTGAGCTAGTTGGACGGAAGAAACTGCGCCGTTTTGGAACAATGACTTCTTTCAAGAGAATGCGTGAGCGCGCGCATCCAATTACAGCGGCGAATTTTCTTCTTGCATGGGTGAAATGGCTTTGATATTCGATAAAACTGTAAGTTGAGCGTTGAGGTTGGGCAGTGTTTATTCCCACAATTGTTTTTTTGGCGAGCATAGTCATAATTTTGTGCTTTTGGTGGGCTGATCAGGCTCTCCATCTTGGCGCGTGGATGGGCCTTGAGGTTGATAAGGTTACCATTGGAGATTGGGGCGACTCGTTTTCCGCGCTGAACACGGCATTCTCAGGATTGGCGCTTCTAGGGCTTGGTGCAACTGTTTATCAGCAGCTTAAATTTTCAGAACGTCAGCGAATTGAAGTGGGAAAGGCAGAGTTTGAAAGGTTGTTCTTTCAAATGTTCTCGCTAATAAGGGAGTTGCGCGGGGAGTTGCGTTTTTCCAATCGCTCTACTGTTCGCGATTTTCCTACTATTCCGTTTTCGGCGGTGGACTCTTCGGAAAGCAAGGAAAAACTTGGCGTTGATGCAATCAAGTCAGCGTATTATTCGATCACGCGGGCGATTGATGCCCCTGAGTTACAAAAGAAAAAGCGGCCGCTGGAAGTGGAGAGGGTCTACAATGCGGTTGTAAATCGGCGTTTTGAAGCTGAGTTCAGTCCTTATTTTCGAGCAATATACTCTCTGTTGAGAAGTATCGACACATCGAGGCATCTAACGCAAGAGGATCGGTTATACTATAGTCGCCTTCTTCGATCACAGATGACTAGTCACGAAGTTATACTTTTGGGTCTGAACGGCTTGTCAAAGAACTCAAAAGATTTGGAAAAGTATATTGTCAAGTATCGAATGCTAAAATATTCAGCGGATGGTGTGGTTAAGTTAAAGTTGCGCCAAAGATATCCGCAGGAAACTTTTAGTGGACGCTGATCCATGCTGACGCGAAGCCTTCTGAATTCCGAAAATAATCGTTTTTTGGTAACTGCACAGATCAAGAGTCGTAGGCTGATTGTATTCGATCCTTTTCTTTTCTGCGCTCCTAAACCAACATAAGATTACTGCTTGTGTGCCCCCCCCTCAAACCCTCCCCACCTCCTCCGCCCCCAGCACCCGCCACGCGCCCGGCGTCATCCCGTCGTCCAGCCGCAATCCCCCCATCGACTCGCGGTGCAATGCCTCGACATGGTTCCCCACGGCGGCGAACATGCGGCGGACTTGGTGGTAGCGGCCTTCGGTGATGTGCAGGCGGGCCTCGCAGGGGCCGATCACCTGCAACTCTGCGGGCAGCAGGGGTTTTGCCTCACCCTCCAGCATCAGCGTCCCTGAGGCGAAGATTGCACCCTCCGCCCCAGTCAGCGGCCGGGCGAGTGTGGCGCGGTAGGTTTTGCGGATATGGCGCTTTGGGCTGATCAGGCGGTGCAGCAAGGCCCCGTCATCGGTCATCAAAAGCAGGCCAGTGGTTTGCTTGTCCAACCGCCCTACAGTGGAAATCGCCGGATCGCGCCGCCGCCAGCGCGGGGGCAGCAGGTCATAGACCAGCGGCCCGTCCTCTTTGTGCGAACAGGTCATGCCCAAGGGTTTGTGCAGCAGGATCACCACCCCCGGCAGCGGGTCCAGCACCGCGCCGTCCACCTGCATCCGCGCGGGCAGGTCCGGCGTCAGGGCGATGCGCTGCGACACATCCGCCATCTCTGCCCCGTCCAGCGTGATCCCCCCCGCCTTGGCCAGCCGCGCCATTTCGGTCCGGGAGCCGTAGCCCATCGACGCAAGCAGCCGGTCGATGCGAAGGGTCGGGGTCTTGGCCATGCTGCACCTGTGGTTCTTGTGCCGCCTGCCTAAGGACTCGGCGTGCGTCCCGCAAGTATTCCGGCTTTCCCTTGGCGCTGTGGTTCGGCATGGTCTTGGCATGACCGATCTGACCCATACCCGCCTGTTGCGCATCGCCGCGCCCATCGTGATCTCAAACGCCACAGTCCCGCTTTTGGGGGCGGTGGACACGGGCGTGGTGGGGCAATTGGGCGCGGCGGCCCCGATTGGCGCGGTGGGCATCGGGTCGGTGATCCTTGTCACGCTTTACTGGGTGTTCGGGTTCCTGCGGATGGGCACATCCGGCCTTGCCGCACAGGCGCATGGGGCAGGGGACTTGCCCGAACGCGGGGCGATCCTGTTGCGTGCGCTGATGATCGGCGCGGGCGCGGGGCTGGTGTTCATCCTGTTGCAAGGGGTCTTGTTCCGTGCCGCCTTTGCCATCGCCCCCGCCGGCGAGCAGGTTGAGGGCTTGGCGCGCCAATACTTGTCCATCCGCATCTGGGGCGCCCCCGCCACCATCGCCGCCTATGCCGTCACCGGCTGGCTGATCGCGGTCGAACGCACGCGTGCGGTGCTGCTGCTGCAACTCTGGATCAACGGGGTGAACATTGCGCTGGACCTGTGGTTTGTTCTTGGCCTTGGCTGGGGCGTGCCGGGGGTGGCCGGGGCCACGTTGATCGCTGAATGGTCCGGGCTGGCGCTGGGGCTGTGGCTCTGCCGGGATGGGATCGTGCCGGTGTGGCGTGCAGCATGGGCGCGGGTGGCAGACCGGGCGGCGCTGGCGGTAATGCTGCTGGTCAACCGTGACATCATGATCCGGTCGGTGCTGTTGCAGGTGGGCTTTACATCCTTCGTCTTTCTTGGCGCGCGGATGGGGGATGTCACCCTCGCCGCCAATCAGGTGCTGATGCAGTTTCTGGGCATCATTTCCTACGCGCTGGACGGTTTCGCCTTTGCGGCAGAGACGCTGGTGGGCCAAGCCGTCGGTGCGCGGGCGCTGGATCAGGCCCGGCAGGCAGCGCGGATGTCGATGGGCTGGGGCATCGCCGGGGGTGTGGTGCTGGCGGCGGTGTTCGCGCTGGCAGGGCCTTGGATCATCGACCTGATGACCACCGCCCCCGATGTGCGGCTTGAGGCGCGTCAGTTTCTGATCTGGGTCGTCGCCGCCCCGGTGATCGGGGTGTTTGCGTGGATTTACGACGGCATCTTCATCGGCGCGACCTTGACCGCCCAGATGCGGCGCACGATGCTGCTGTCGGCCTGCATCTATGCAGTCGCCTTGGCTGTTCTGGTGCCTATCTTCGGCAACCACGGCCTTTGGGCCGCGCTGATGGTGTTCTTTGCCGCCCGTGGCGTGACGATGTGGCGGGCCTATCCCGCCCTTGCCGCCCGGATCGGGTCAGCGCCGCAGCAAGCGGAACGCCTCTGACGCGCCCCAACCGGCAAGGCCCGCCAAAGCCAGCGCCAAAAGGCCGTAAAGCAGCGGCTGTTCGCGCGACAGGTTGAACAGGAACCGCTCCAACCCCTCTTTGCGGACATAGATCACCCGGTCCTGATGATCGACCACCCGCCCGTCACGGGTCAGGAACAGGCGAACCTTGTATTCGCCCTCGGTCAGGTTCGCAGGCAGCACGATGTCGGTGCGAAACAGCGTATCGTCTGACAGTTGGACTGCGCCCTGCATCGAACGGTAAGCCCCATTGTCGCGGCGGATGCGCAGCAGGGCATCGACAAAGGCGTCGGATTCGGTCGCCTCATCCGTCAGGCCGATGGCGCGGATGGCGCGGGGGATGGTGATGCGGTGGCGCAGGTTGTCCGTTTCCGACAGGATCGTGCGCAAGGGGCCGGTGGTGGCCACGGCGTAAAAGCTGGGGGCCGCGTCGATGCGCACGCGTTCGCGGTTGATCCAGATGCCCGCCACCCGATCTTTCTTGCGGATCACCAAGGGCGTGCTTGGCCCTTCGACTGTCACGATCACCTCCAGCTTGCCGGAGGGGATCGACGTCTCGCGCTTGACCGCGCCGTAGATCAGCAGTTCCGCCCCGTCACACTCCGC
>NKIT01000050.1 GCA_002256185.1 Rhodobacteraceae bacterium PARR1
CCGTGGTTGAATCAAAGGCGAGCGACAGGTCGGCGCGGTCAATCTCGATCCGGTCAGAAGTCGGGAGCAGCACGCGCGACCCATCCGGCGCGGCAATCTGGCCGGTCACGTCAAGGCGCGTGGGCAGCCCATCAGGGGCAAGGTCCACCGCGCCTTGCAGCGACAGCGACCGGGCCGACAGGTCAAGGTTGGTCAGCGACAGCCCGCCCGCCGGGGTTTGCTGCCCGGTTGCCTTCAGCGCGACCTGCTGGCCGAAGAATTCTGCATAATCGGGCAGGAACAGCGGGGCCACATCGCCCGACACATCGACGGCGAAACTGTCCGCCTTGACCGCGACGGTGCCCGCCAGACGGTCCTGCCCATCGGTGGCCAAGCGCAGTTGCGCGGAAAAGTCGTCAATCGGACCAGACCCTTGCACCGCCAGATCGGTCGCCGGGGTGCCGGGAATGCCGATCATGCGCGCCGCGATGCCGCCCTGACCTTCAGACGCGGACAGGTCCAGAACCAATTGACGCGAGTCATTGGCGTATGACCCTTTCAGCGCAATCTCTGCCGCCGGGCCATCGTCGATCCGGGTCAGGCGGGCATCAACCACGCCTTCGCCCGCCGCCAGCACCACTGACGCGGACAGCGTGGCGGAGAAATCCTCGCCCAGAATATCCGGGCCAAGGGTGATGCGTCCCGCCGCCAGCTTGCCGATGGTGATCGACACCGGCAGTTCCGGCAGGCTGAACCCCCCGGCTTCGGGCGTGGGGGTATCTTCGGGGACGATGGGTTTGCGGGCGACGATGATCTCATCCGCAGTCAGTTCGTTGACCGACACCTCACCCGAAAGCAGGGCAGAGCGGCTCCAGTCCAGACTGATCCCATTCAGGGTCAGCCAGACGCCCTGACCATCGGCAATGGTCAGCCGCT
Source organism: Rhodobacteraceae bacterium PARR1 (assembly GCA_002256185.1). Lineage (GTDB taxonomy): Bacteria > Pseudomonadota > Alphaproteobacteria > Rhodobacterales > Rhodobacteraceae > Paragemmobacter. Next base: position 916 of record NKIT01000050.1, read on the forward strand.
GGATCGCGGCGCGGGATGACAGGGCACCGGAAAAGCCGTCAATCGTGACAGTGCGGCCTGCGCCGGACAGGTTTTCTTCAAGCAGGGTGGCAAGGTAACCCTTGTCATCCTGTTGAGCGGGCGCAGCCAGCGGGAACAGGGCAATTGCGGCGCAAAGGGCGATACGGCGCAGCATCAGAACGCCTGCCCCAGACCGACATAGACCTGCACACCATCGCCGGTGTTCCCGCCAACCGGCGTGGCCACATCCAGCCGGATCGGCCCCACGGGCGTGTCATAGCGCAGGCCCAGACCTGCGCCGGAATGCCAGCCGCCAATGTCATCGGTGAAATTGTCCAAGCCGATGCGCCCCATGTCAAAGAACCCCACCATGCCAATCTTGCGCGACACTTTCACCCGCGCCTCAAGCGAGGTGCCAAGGAAAAAGCTGCCGCCGGTGCGGTAATCATCGGTGATTGACCGCAGCACATTGACCCCCAGAGATTGATAGGGCTGGCCGCGCACCGTGCCGCCGCCGCCGGAATAGAACAGGAAATCGCGCGGGGTGTTCAACAACTCTGCGCCATAGATTGCGCCCGCCTGCACCCGGCCTGCCAGCACGAAACGCCCCTCGCCAAAGCCGCGATAGCCGCGCGCGTCCATCGTCAGGCGCACGCCGCTGTCAGTGGTGCCAAGGCCGTAAAAGGGCTTTACCTCGGCATCGACATAGATGCCCTTGGTGGCATTGGTGCTGCTGTCGCGGTTGTCCCATGTCGCGCCAATGGGCAAGGACAGGTTGCGATAAAGGAACGGGCGGCGCTTGTCCTGACCTTCGGAATATTCATAGGCCACGGCGATGGAACCGCTGAGCTTGGGTGAAAACACATGCGACACCCCCGCCGAAACCGAGGCGGAGTCGTAGCTTTCCCAGACATCGGCGATGTGACCCACCTTGGCAGCAAGGCTGAGCGTGGTGTCAGCGGTAAAGGTCGCGGGGCGGTCCAGCGTGACGCCAAGGGAATAGTCCAGCCCGCTGGTATCCGCGCCGATGTTGGTGATGGCCCCGTCCACCCGCAGCCGTTCGGCCCCGCCCAGCAGGTTGCGGTGCAGCCAATAGCCGGTCAGGGCAAAGCCTTCCTCTGTCGCGACTTCGGCGCCCACGGAATAGCGATGCAGGCGTTCTTCGACCACGGTGGCGTCAATATCCAGCAGGTCCGGGGCGCGGATCGTCTCCGCCTCGGTCAGGGCCACCGATTGGAATACGCCGCTGCGGCGCAGGCGGTCTGCGGCACGGTTCAGGGCGTCGGGCGAGAACACCTCGCCCTCGGGCAGTCCCGCGATGGCGCGGATGCGGTCCGGGCGCATGCGCTCTGCGCCCTCCACGGACAGGCGGCCAAAGCGCAGGCGCGGGCCGGGGTCCAGTGTGATGGCGGCAGACAGACGTTGCGATGCGTGATCGGCGGTGATCGCCTGACCGGCCACTGCGGCCTTGGCATGGCCTGCATCCCGCCATGTGCCGATCCCGGCCTGCGTGGCATCCAGAACGGCCCCGGACCGGGCGACCTGCCCTGTGGCAAATTCTGGCGGCAGCTTTGAGCGATCCGCGACAGGATCAATCGCGGCCTGCGCGAACAGGAATTGCGGGCCGGGGTTCACCGTCACCTCGATCCGGTTGATCTGCGCTGGCGCGTCCAGGGGTGGGATCGACGCCGCTTCGCGCCCGTCCAGCAGCACGCGGATGGTGGCCGAATAATGCCCCTGCGCGTAAAGCGCCCCCAAAAGCCGCCCGTATTCTGCCCGTGCCGCCGCGAACAGGTCCTGCGCGTCGGTCTGCTTTTCCGCCTGTGATGTCAGCAGCAGGGACGCGCCTTTCAAGGATGCGCGCAGGTCATCGGATGCGCCGGGGGTGTCAAAGCGGATCGTCTCAAGCGCCGCGACCTGTGGCCCCGACAGCGCAAGGGCCGAAACCAGCGCAAGGCTGCACAGGCGGATGCGGGATGTGCGGGACAAATCAACCTCCGGTTAACAATGGTTGTGACTATCGCAACCTTCGCCACCCGGTGCAATGCACAGGCGCGCGTGCGGTTCTGGACCGGCAGAAAAGCGGTGTGTCTGAAACAGGCCGTTACCGGGGCAGGTTACTGTGCCGCAATGTCGGTCCGTGAGGGGCTGAGGAGCCCTTCGCTGACAAAGGACAGCGCCAAGGCCGCCGCGCCATGCGCCCACAGAAGATCACCCCAAGCGTGGATTTCGATCGGCGGGCGGGGGCGGCCGGTCTGGATGGCCAGATTTTCCATCTCGGCCAGTGTTTCTTGGGCGTAGAGGTAATCGTAGCGCATCCGCTCACCGCTCAGGATAATCAGCGCGGGATCGAACAGGTTGATGACATTGGACAACCCCACCGCCAGATACCGCCCCGCCCGGCGAAAGATCGACCGCGCGGCGGTGTTCCCGGCCTTGGCGTGGTCATAGAGGCTTTCCAGCAGCACGCTGATCGACTGCCCTTCGCGGTGGGTCCAGTTCAGCGCGGTCGTCGCCTCACGCGCAAGGGCGTAGTCGGCGATATAGGCCTCAAGGCAGCCGCGTTGACCACAGCGGCAGAGCGCGCCGTCGAGTTGCACCTTGGTATGGCCCAACTCCATCCCCAAACCCTGCGCGCCGCGATAGATGCGGTGGTTGATGACATAGCCCATGCCGACACCGTGTTCGATCGTGACCACGGCAAAGTCGGCCAAGCCCCGCCCCGCGCCGAACCACAGTTCGGCCAGCGTCACAAGATTGGCGTCGTTGTCGATGGTGACGGGCAGACCCACCCGCGCCTGTGCGGCGGCGGCCAAGGGAACGGCGCGGTCGGTCAGGACGGATGACCACATCACCTTGCCCGACGTCGTATCGACAAACCCCGGCACCCCGATGCCCACGGCAGACAGGTCAGACCGCGCGATCCCGGCCTTGGCGCAGACGCGGTTCAGCAGGGACTCAACGGCGTCCAGAAGTTCGGATGTGCTCATCGGTCCCGGCCTGCGCGGCACAACATCATCGGCGATCAGGTTGCCGGCGAAATCCACGATCACGGCAGTATGTTCGCGGTCTGACAGTTTCATCCCCGCCACGCGATGCGCCGGCGCCCGCACGCCCAGCAAGACAGCGGGGCGACCGCGGCCTTGGTCCGCCTCACGCGGGGCGGCGATTTCTTCGATCAGGCCCGCTTCGATCAGTTCTGACGTCAGGGTGGTGACGCTGGCGGGGCTGACGCCCAAATCCTTGGACACCTGCACCCGCGAAATCAGCCCGGCAGAGCGCACACGTTCAAACACCTGCTGCCGCAACGGCCGCAACGTGTCGGACAACGGCGGAATCAGAGGCCCGCATCCAAGCCGCCCATCCGTTCCGATCTCGGCGGTGTGCTGCCGCAACATTCCTTCGGTCTCCAAATAAATAGCTGGGTGTTTCAAGCAGCTATAGCGGTGTCTCGATCCTTTCACGCCATGTTTTTGCTGCAATGCAGCGTAAACATGCGCGCTTTGTGGGCAGGGCTAGCTTCACAAATCAAATTTATTTTGACAACTGAAATTATTCAGGGCTATTTTCCGCGAGTACCGACGAATCTGTCGGACCGGTCATGCATTGGCCGCATCTTGGGAGGATAACAATGCGCAACGCACTTCTCGCCGCCATCGTGGCGGTCACCGGCTTTTCGTCGGCGGCACTTGCAGAAGGCAAAGTCATCGGCGTGTCCTGGGCCCAGTTCCAGGAAGAGCGCTGGAAGATCGACGAAGCGGCGATGAAGGCCGCCATCGAAGCGGCTGGCAACACCTATGTCTCGGCTGACGCCCAATCGTCGGCTGAAAAGCAGCTTTCGGACATCGACGCGCTGATCGCACAGGGCGTCGACGCCCTGATCATCAACGCTTGGGACAAAGACGCCATCGGGCCGGCCATCGAGAAAGCCGCCGCCGAAGGTATCCCGGTCGTCGGCTATGACCGTCTGATCGAAGATGACCGCACCTTCTACCTGACCTTCGACAACGTCGGCGTCGGCCGCATCATCGCGGAATCGGTGTTCGCTGTCGCCCCGAAGGGCAACTATGCGATCATCAAGGGTGACCCGGGTGACCCGAACGTCGGCTTCCTGCGTCAGGGCATGGAAGAAGTCATCGGTGCTGCTGTTGCCGCTGGCGACATCACCATCGTCGGCGAAGCGAACTCGGACGGCTGGAAGCCCGAGAACGCCCAGAAGAACATGGAACAGATCCTGACCGCCAACAACAACGCCGTTGACGCCGTTCTGGCGCAAAACGACGGTATGGCCGGTGGCGCTGCTGCCGCGCTGGCGGCACAGGGCCTGAACGTTCCGCTGGGTGGTCAGGACGGCGACCTCGCCGCGATCAACCGTGTGGCCCGTGGCACCCAGACCGTTTCGGTGTGGAAAGACGCGCGTCAACTGGGCAAGGCCGCTGGCGAAATCGCCTCGTCCCTCGCCGATGGCGCGGCGCTGGACTCGGTTGCCGGTGCGGTGAAGTTCTCGGGCGGTGAGAAGGGCGTTGAAATGAACGCAATCCTTCTGAACCCGACCGCGATCACCAAGGACACGCTGAACCTGGCGATCGACGCTGGTCACATCACCAAAGAAGCCGCTTGCGAAGGCGCTGCCGAAGGCGTCGCTGCTTGCCAGTGATCTAGGCTGAATATCCGGCGCTGCCTGCTGAAAGGCGGCGCCGGACCTTTTTTCCGGGCGGGTGGCACAGGTGTCCCACGAGACACGGCAGGCGCGCGAATAGTGCGCTGCTTGTGCACGGCCCGATCCCTCTCTCATGTTGGATGAGGATATGACCGATAAACCCCAATCACCGACGGCCCCGAACCCAGGCGAAAGCGGCTTTGCCCGTTTCCTGCGGGCGACCGAAATCGACCCGCGCCTTTTGGGCATGATCGGTGCGCTTTTGCTGATCTGGCTGAGCTTTGAGATTTATTCAAACGCCGTGCTGGGCCGTCCGTCGATGCTGTTTGGCGCATCGCAGGCCGAGGCGAACGGCTTTCTGACCCCGCGCAATATCTGGAACCTGTCGGTTCAGACTGCCTACATCGGTATCATGGCCACGGGCATGGTGCTGGTCATCATCACCCGCAACATTGACCTGTCGGTCGGGTCGATCATGGGTATGGTTGGCATGTATATGGGCCTGTTGCAGGTGGAATACCTGACGCCTGCACTGGGCCTTGGCCATCCGTCGATCTGGATCATCACGGTGATTTTCGGCGTCGCTATGGGCGCGCTGATCGGTGCGCTGCAAGGTGGCATGATTGCCTATATGGGCATTCCGTCGTTCATCGTCACGCTGGGTGGTTTGCTGGTCTGGCGCGGGGCGGCGTTCCTTGTGGCGGGTGGCAAAACCATCGCGCCGCTGGACGACAATTTCTCGCTGATCGGGGGCGGTTCCTTCGGGGCGCTGGGTCAGACCGGGAGTTGGATTTTCGGCGTGGTTGCCTGTCTTGCGGTGGTCTGGGCGATCATCAACGCCCGCAAATCCCGCACGACGCATGGCTTTCCGCTGCGTCCGGTCTGGGCAGAGTGGTTCGTGGGCGGGGTGATCATTGCCGCGATCCTTGGCATCACGGCGATGGTGAACTCTTACATCTGGCCGCTGGGCAACATCCAGAAATACTACACGGCCTTGGGCCAAGAGGTTCCGGCCTGCGCCCAAAAGGGCGGGGACATCTACAGCGACGTCTGCGCCAGCTTTGGCCACGGCTATGCCTATCCGGTGCTGATCATGATCGTCGTGGCCATCGCCATGACCGTCTTGATGACCCGCACCCGCTTTGGCCGCTATGTGTTCGCCATCGGGGGCAACCCCGAAGCAGCGGCATTGTCGGGCATCAACACCCGTGTGATGACGGTCAAGATTTTCACCCTGATGGGTGGTCTGGCTGGCATCGCGGCGGTGATCGGGGCGGCGCGTCAGAACTCTGCCACCAACGCGATGGGCAACCTTGACGAACTTTACGTCATCGCCGCCGCCGTTGTGGGCGGCACATCGCTGGCCGGGGGTGTGGGCACGATCTATGGCGCGATCATCGGGGCTTTGATCCTGACCTCGCTTCAGACCGGGATGGTGCTGATCGGGTTCGGTGACGGGTCGTATCAGCGCATCGTGATCGGTATCGCGCTCGTCCTCGCCGTGTGGCTGGACATCGTTTACCGCAAACGCATCAAGTAAGGGGGAAAGAACCATGGTGGACAGAACCGGAACCCCGCTTGTCGAACTGCGGGACATCTCGATCTCCTTCGGCGGGATCAAGGCCGTGGATCATGTGACGGTCGATCTTTACCCCGGCGAAGTGGTGGGCCTTTTGGGCCACAACGGGGCGGGCAAATCGACCCTGATCAAGTGCCTGTCGGGTGCCTACAAGGCCGATCAGGGCGACATCCTGATCAACGGCCAGAAGGTCGAGATCAACAATCCCCGTGACGCCCGCAGCCAGAATATCGAGACGATCTACCAGACGCTGGCCTTGGCCGACAATCTGGACGCGGCCTCGAACCTGTTTCTGGGGCGTGAGCTGGTGAACGGCCTTGGCTTTGTCGATGAGACGAAGATGGAGGCTGAAACCCGCAAGATCATGGCGCGGCTGAACCCGAACTTCCGCAAGTTCAACGTGCCGGTTTCAATGCCAAGATCCTGATCATGGACGAACCCACCGCCGCGCTTGGCCCGCATGAGACGCAGATGGTTGCGGAACTGATCCAGGAGCTGAAGCGTCAGGGTCTGGGCATTTTCCTGATCGAGCATGACATCCACAACGTCATGAAACTGTGCGACCGCGCGTCAGTGATGAAGAACGGTCAGTTGGTCGGTACCGTCAACGTCGATGAAGTGACCGATGATGACATCCTTTCGATGATCATCCTTGGAAAGAAACCTGCAAAGGCCGCATGATGTATATCGGACTCGACCTCGGGACGTCCGGACTGAAGGGCATCCTGATCGACGACAAACAGGGGGTGCTGGCAGAGGCCAGCGCCCCCCTTTCCGTTTCCCGCCCGCATGAGGGCTGGAGCGAGCAATCCCCCGCCGACTGGATTTCGGCGGCGGAGTCGGTGTTGCAGCAACTGTCGGCGCACGGCTTGGGCAAGGTCCGGGGCATCGGTCTGTCGGGCCATATGCACGGCGCGACCCTGCTGGATGCCAGCGATGAGGTGCTGCGCCCCTGCATCCTGTGGAACGACACCCGCAGCCACGAGGAAGCCGCCGAGTTGGACGGTGATCCGCTGTTCCGGCGGGTGACGGGCAACATCGTGTTTCCGGGCTTTACCGCGCCGAAACTGGTCTGGGTGCGCCGTCATGAGCCTGCGGTCTGGGACCGTGTCGCCAAGGTGCTGCTGCCCAAGGATTATCTGCGCCTGTGGCTGACGGGTGAGCATGTCGCCGAAATGTCCGATGCCGCCGGGACCAGTTGGCTGGATACGGGGGCGCGGGATTGGTCGGATGACTGTCTGGCTGCAACCGGGCTGTCGCGGGCGCAGATGCCGCGTCTGGTCGAAGGCTCTGACGTGTCGGGCAGCTTGCGCGATGCTTTGGCCGCGCGTTGGGGTCTGCCCAAAGGCGTGGTTGTGGCCGGGGGTGGTGGTGATAACGCCGCCTCGGGCGTGGGTGTTGGCGTCGTACGGGCGGGGGATGCGTTCGTTTCCCTTGGCACCTCGGGCGTGCTCTTTGCCGCGAATGATGGCTATCAGCCCGCGCCGGATACGGCCGTGCATACCTTCTGCCACGCATTGCCGAATACGTGGCACCAGATGGGCGTGATCCTTGCCGCGACCGATGCGCTGAACTGGTATGCCGGGTTGGTGGGCGATACGGCTGCCAATCTGACCGGGGGGCTTGGTGGTCTGCAAGCGCCGGGGAAAACGCTGTTCCTGCCCTATCTGGGTGGCGAACGCACCCCCCTGAACGATGCCGCCATTCGCGGCGCGTTCCTTGGGCTGGAACACGCGACTGACCGCGCCGCAGGAACCCGCGCTGTGTTGGAAGGCGTCACCTTCGCCATCCGCGACAGCCGTGATGCGCTGGCCGCGACGGGGACCAAGCTGGAACGCCTGATCGCCGTCGGTGGTGGCACGCGGTCCGACTATTGGCTGCGCGCGATTGCCACGGCGCTGAACGTGCCGGTGCAACTGCCTGTGGCAGGTGATTTCGGCGGGGCCTTTGGCGCGGCGCGTCTGGGCCTGATGGCCGCGACGGGCGCCGGGGCCGAGGTGTGTACCCTGCCGCCCATCGCCCGCGTGGTGGAACCCGACGCCGCGCTGACCCAAGCCTTTGACGCGGGCCACGCCCGCTATCGTGCCGCACAAACCGCTATCCGAGGATTGAAATGACCGATTTCTTCAAGGGCATCCCCCAGATCAAATATGAGGGGCCTTCCAGCACCAATGAATTCGCCTTCCGGCATTACAACCCGGATGAGGTTCTGATGGGCAAGCGCATGGAAGATCACATGCGCTTTGCTGTCGCCTATTGGCACAGCTTTGCATGGCCGGGTGGCGATCCGTTCGGCGGTCAGACCTTTGAACGCCCGTGGTTCGGCGACACGATGGCGCTGGCCAAGCTGAAAGCCGATGTGGCGTTTGAGATGTTCGATATCCTTGGCGCGCCGTTCTATTGCTTTCACGACGCCGATGCGCGGCCCGAAGGGGCGACCTTTGCCGAAAGCCTGCGGAACCTGAACGAGATCGTCGATTACCTTGGCGAAAAGCAGTCCAGCCACAAGACCCAGCTTTTGTGGGGCACGGCGAACATGTTCAGCCATCGCCGCTGGATGTCGGGCGCTGCCACCAACCCCGACCCGGATGTCTACGCCTATGCCGCCGCCAACGTGAAGGCGAACATGGACGCCACGCACAAGCTGGGCGGGGCGAACTACGTGCTGTGGGGCGGGCGTGAAGGGTATGAGACCCTGCTGAACACCGACCTCAAGGCAGAACGCGAACATGCTGGCCGCTTCTTGCAACAGGTGGTCGAATACAAGCACAAGATCGGCTTCAAGGGCGCGATCCTGATCGAGCCCAAGCCGCAGGAACCGTCCAAGCATCAGTATGATTACGATGTGGCCACGGTTTACGGCTTCCTCGTGCAGTTCGGGCTGGAAAAGGAAGTGAAGGTCAACATCGAACAGGGCCACGCCATTCTGGCAGGGCATTCGTTCGAACATGAAATCGCCCTTGCCTCGGCTTTGGGGATTTTCGGGTCGATCGACATGAACCGGAACGACTACCAGTCTGGCTGGGATACGGATCAGTTCCCGAACAACCATGCGGAAAAGGCGCTGGCCTTCTACGAAATCCTGCGGGCGGGTGGATACACCACCGGCGGCACCAACTTTGACGCCAAGGTGCGGCGTCAGTCGCTGGATGCAGAAGACCTGATCCTTGCCCATGTCGGCGGGATGGACACCTGCGCCCGCGCGCTGAAGTCCGCCGCTGCGCTGTTGCAGGATGGCGCGTTGGAGGATGCCCGCAAGGCGCGTTACGCCGGATGGGAAACCGCCCCGGCGCAGGCGATGCTAAAGGGATCGCTTGACGCTGCCGCCGCGCGTGTCACGGCAGAGGGTCTGGAACCCAAGCCCGTCTCTGGCCGTCAGGAACGGCTGGAAAATCTGTGGAACCGCTTCATCTGATCTGATCAATCTAAGGACAACGGGCGGCGGTTTAACCTCGCATCGCCGCCCTCTTTGTTTTGTCGGCGCCATCACTGGCTTGTACGATGCGCCTCAAGACAACGGTGAAGCGCCTTGGTGATGTTGTCCAGGATCGGTGCAAAGGAAGACTCGAACCCATCAAGAGGCAGCAGAAGCCCATCAGGCCGTACAACAGGCCGAAAGCCCCCCTTGGCCAGGGCGCGCCCCATTTCCCTTTTGAAGGTTTGATCCGGCACGGGGTCTCCATTCGTCGCAAGCCATACCGCCGGAATGTTATTGCCCACCCGCATCTGATGGATGGCACCGATGGAAGCCCAGTCACGATGCAGGTGGTCGGGACCCCTCTTGAACTCCACCCCATCAGCACCGATCCGCAGTTGGCCCCCGGTTGACCCCCAAGGCACGCGTCGCCAGCTCAGCCAAGCAAGCACGAAGGGAAAGAATACGGACGGGAACGTGATCAGATAAGACCATGGCATCTTGTGCAGACTGAGCAGAAGCCTTCCCTCGGCCGTTATAAGCCAGATCAGATAGAACCCGGCAGCAGCGAAAAGAACGGCCCGGATCCGGTAGTGGGCCACGTCGAATGTCCGCACGACAAAGATATTGTCCGGCACGGAAGATGACGCGTTCATGGCCTGCTGGCCTCGGCATGATGGCGACGCAGGGCATCCATGATCTCAGCCGGCTTCCCTTTGCTCATCCCGAAAAGTGTTAGGGGCAGCAGCACCCCATCCGACCGTTCGACGGCAAGGTATGGGGACTTCGCATGGGCGATTTCCAAAAGGGCCATGCGGCTGGAATTGGGGCGCGCGGGATCTGCACGGGGAAGCCAGACGGCACGGGTCTGTGTCTGCGATGGCCTCGTGACGGGATAGACGGCGGCGACCTCTGTCCAGCTCAGGCGGATATGATCCGGACCGACGTGATAGTCGATCCCTTCCGCGCTGACGCACAACGCCCCGCCCTGCGCCCCGCCGGGAATTCGTTTCCAGCGAAACCAGATAAAGGCTGCCACGAAGGCCACGCCGCCGCCAAGCATCGGCAAGACGATATGATCGATGCTGTCAGGTGGTAGCGGGTCGTTCCACGGGAAAGTGACTGCCATCATGGCAAGCCAGAAAACACCCAGCGAAACCTCTGCCACGCGCCTGCTCATCACAGCGCGCTGCGGCACGGGAAAAACAGTGGGCCCGAAGTCGGGCCCGAAGTCACTTACCGGCTTCACGAACTCAAACTCTCGAACGAAGCATTGACGTCAAACTAAGGTAGCCAACACTTCCGTTGCAAGCACTAGTCCCCTGAAAGGAAACGCACGGCGGCACATTGCAGGGAAAACCCCCCTTTAACCTGCTCGTCCGATCTGTTCCTATTGGTACAATCAAGGGGCGGCGGTGCGACACTCGCATCGCCGTTTTTGCATGAAAGGGAGGACGCCGTGACCTATACCCCCGCCGAAGACCGCTATTCCAAGATGATCTACCGCCGCTGCGGCACATCCGGGTTGAAACTGCCCGCCATCAGCCTTGGCCTGTGGCACAACTTTGGCCACGACACCCCGCATCAGGTGAAGCGCGACATCTGCCGCACCGCCTTTGACCTTGGCATCACGCACTTCGACCTAGCCAACAACTACGGCCCGCCCCCCGGAAGCGCCGAAGAGGCCTTTGGCGAGATCCTGAAAACCGATTTCGCGGGCTACCGGGATGAGCTGATCATCAGCTCCAAGGCCGGATACCACATGTGGAACGGCCCTTACGGTGAATGGGGAAGCCGCAAATATGTGATCGCGTCCTGTGACCAGTCGCTGAAGCGGATGGGTCTGGATTACGTCGACATCTTCTATTCCCATCGCTTTGATCCCGACACGCCGCTGGAAGAAACCATGATGGCGCTGGATCACATCGTGCGGTCTGGCCGGGCGCAATATGTCGGCATTTCCAGCTACAACAGCCAGCGCACGCGTGAGGCGCATGCCATCCTGAAATCGCTTGGCACGCCGCTGCTGATCCACCAGCCCAGCTACAACATCCTGAACCGCTGGGTCGAACATGACGGGCTGAAGGACACGCTTGCAGAGCTTGGCTTAGGGTCCATCGCCTTTACCCCGCTGGCGCAGGGTATCCTGACCAAAAAGTATCTGGGCGGCATCCCGCAAGACAGCCGCGCCGCGCAGGGCAAATCCCTTGACCCCGCAACGATTACCGAAAGCGCGCTGGCCAGCGTGCGGGCGCTGGACGCCTTGGCGCAGGCGCGGGGGCAGACCTTGGCGCAGATGGCGCTGGCTTGGGTGCTGCGTGAAGGTGGCATCACGACGGCGCTGATCGGTGCTTCCCGACCGGAACAGGTCACCGATTGCGCCGGAGCCATCGGGAATCTGCAGTTCACGCCAGAAGAGTTGGCGTCAATCGACCGCATCGCCCGCGAAGAGGACATCAACCTTTGGGCGAAGTCCTCTGCTGACTGAGCGGGTTTTGATCAAAAATTAGGCACCCAATGGGCGGCGGAAACCTTGCGATCCGCCGCCCGACCGCTTTTTTTCTTCCGTGACCACCAAGCCTGCGCAAATCTGTGCCGAAATTCCTATCTTTTCGTATAGTCGTGCGGTGTGGCGGAGGGACAAAAAATGCAACCCGAAACGACTCAGGCGTTTCGACAGATACGAAACTTACGCGTCATTTCGTTTTCGCCTGCTGTCAGGGTTGCGCTTGGCACCTTGAGTGCGGTGTTGAACCTGCCGCGTGCCACGGTGGCGGACCTCTTGGACCGAACGCCGGTGTTGTTGCCGGTGCCCCCCGGTCAGGACGCGCGGCGTCTGCGCGGCTTTCTGATGGCGATGGGTCTGCGCGTCGCAGATTGCCAGCCTGAGATCGCGGATTGCGTCGACCTGTGTGTCCAACCTGCCAGCGGAGCAGAGATGGACACGCTGGTCGCTTTGCTGTCGCCTTTGGTGCAGTCTGTGGTGCCGATGCCCGATGCCGCGCTGCGCGATGGATTGTCTTTGCCCGATGGTCTGATCCTGCCAACGCTGCCGGTCGCGGTGGCAGAACGCCTGAGCCGCCGCTTGCGCCGGGTGCGGCATCTTTCCGTCCTGCTCTCCAACAGCACTGACGCTGTCCATGATGTTTTCGCGTCAGAGACCGGACTGGCGGGGCTGTCGGCGCATCTGCGGATTTTGGGCTATCACGAAGACCCGCAAACCGGGGCGCTGGCGGCAGGGTTGGACCGCCACGTCGCCGGGCATGTTATGCGCCGCTTTCCGCAGGCCCGCATCATTGACCGGGCGTTTCAGCGGTTTGATGTGGTTTTGGCGCGGGTCAATGGGCCGGTCAGCGATGACATCGCGGATTTCCTCACCTCGCGCACGGGATGGGGACGGGATCGTTTTGATCTGGTGTCGCCCGCGATGCCGCTGCGGATTGAAACCGGGCTTTTGCGGGCCAGTGCGCTGCGTTTTCGGCGGGATTACGCGGCCATTGGCTTGCAGACCTTTCTGGCGCTGTCGCGCCCGATGCCCGCCTGAGGCATCGCGGCAAGAATAGGGCAATTGCCTAAAACCGCCCCGCCTTAACTGACTGTTGAGGCTGACACCCCACCTTGGCCGTGGGTGTGACAGAACGGGAAGATGGGAATGGCCGCGCAGGGCAATGCCGCGCCGATCCTCATCAAGCGCAAGAAGATCATCAATGGCGGTGGCCATCACGGCGGGGCGTGGAAAGTCGCCTATGCCGATTTCGTCACCGCGATGATGGCCTTCTTCATGCTGATGTGGCTCTTGAACGCGACGACGGAAAAGCAACGCAAGGGGATCGCGGATTTCTTCAATCCGACGATCCCGGTGAACCGCATCTCAGGCGGGGGGAACGGGGCGTTCGGGGGGGATTCCGTGACCTCGGAACAGACCTTGGCGCAGAACGGCACGGGGGCCAGCGCCACTGCGCCGACGGCGGATCAACAGGCGCGCGGCGAACTCGGTCAATCCACCGGCCAGTCCGCCGAGACAGAGGCGTTGCAGGCGCTGGAACAGGCGCTTCTGGCGCGCAGTGGTGAAAGCATGACGATGGAGCGTCTGATGCGCCACGTCATCACCCGTGTCAGCGACGAAGGTCTGATCGTAGAACTGTTTGATCTGCCTGACGCGCCGCTGTTCACGGGCGACGGCGCCGATCTGACCAATGGTGCGCAGCAGGTGGTGGCCATGGTGGCCGATGTCTTTGCGCTGGCCACGAATGAGGTGGCGGTGAATGGCCATGTGAAGTCGTATCCCGCGCCGCTGCGCGACAACCCGGTCTGGTCGCTGTCCGCCGCGCGGGCAGAATCGGTGCGGCAGGCGCTGCAAGGGGCCGGTCTGGACGCGCAGCGCCTGCAACGGGTGACGGGATTTGCCGACCGCAAGCCGGTCACGGCCAACCCGACCGCTGCCCGCAACAACCGGATTGAGGTGATCTTGCTGCGAAGCAGTCGCTGACTTCGCTAAAATCCACGCCATTAGGGCAAAGTTAAGCCTGCGCGCGCAGGGTGGCCTGATCAAGGTCAACCCCGGTCCGATCGTGGCCGGCACCAGAAGGGCGCGCTATGTCGATTTCCTCTTCCCTCAATGCGGGTGTGACGGGTCTTGCCTCCAATGCCAGTCGGCTGGCGGCGATTTCCGACAACATCGCGAATTCCGGCACCTATGGCTACAAGCGGGCAGCGGCGGAATTTGAAAGCATGGTGATTACTGGCTCTGCCGGGGGTGGCACCTATACGGCGGGTGGCGTCCGGGCCAGCACCAAGCGGATCATTGATGAGGCCGGTTCGCTGGTCGGCACGTCAAACGCGTTGGACTTGGCGGTGACCGGGCCGGGGCGCGGGATGATCCCGGTGATCCCGGCGGTCAAGATGGGCAGCAATGTTGGCGATTCGCCGATGATGCTGACCACGACCGGGGCGTTCCGCACCGATGCCAATGGCGTGTTGATGACGGACTCGGGGCTGGTCCTGCTGGGCTGGCCTGCCAATGCCGATGGCACGATCCCGAACTTTCCGCGTGACACCGCCAATGGATTGGAACCCGTGGTGATCAACTCCAACCAGACGGCGGGTGATCCGACGACCAAGCTGTTCCTTGGCGTCAACCTGCCCGCCACCCAGACCGAAGCGGGGGCAAGCGGGGATACCCTGCCCCTGTCGGTGGAGTATTTCGGCAACCTTGGCACGTCCGAGTCGCTTGAGATTTCGTTCAAGCCGACGATCCCGGCGAATGGCAGTTCCAATACCTGGACGATGGAGATCCGGGATTCCGCACAGGACAACGCGCTGATCGGTTCCTACCGGCTGGAGTTTGACTCCAGCCGTGGGTCGGGTGGCACGCTGGCGGCTGTCACCACCTTGTCGGGCGGGGCCTATGATCCCGCGACGGGGGCCTTGGCGCTGACCGTGGCGGGGGGGCCGCTGACGGTGACGGTGGGCAAACCGGGTGACGCCGACGGCCTGACCCAGCTTTCCGACAGTTTCGCCCCGGTGGCGTTGACCAAGGACGGCTCTCCCGTTGGCAATCTGACGGGGGTTGAGGTGGACGAAAACGGCTATCTGACCGCCAGCTATGACACCGGCTTTATCCGGCGGATTTACCAGATTCCGCTGGTCGATGTGCCGAACATGAACGGTCTGACCTCACTGTCGAACCAGACCTATCAGGTCTCGCTCGGGTCCGGGTCGTTCTTTCTGTGGGATGCGGGGACCGGGCCGACCGGAAAGCTGGTGGGATTCGCGCGTGAGGGTTCGGCCACCGATGTTGCGGCGGAATTGACCAACCTGATCCAGACGCAGCGCGCCTATGCCTCGAACGCCAAGGTGATCCAGACCGTGGATGAGATGCTGCAGGAAACCACCAACATCAAACGGTAAGCCATGACCCTGTCCTCTGCTTTTTCCGCCGCTTTGTCGGGGCTGTCGGCCAGTACGCGCCGCGCCGATGTGGTGGCATCGAACATCGCCAACGCCCAGACGCCCGGCTATGTCCGCCGTCAGGTCGATCTTGCCCCCGCCGGACCAGAGGCGGGGCGCAGCGGGGTGCAGGTGCGCGGCATCGTCCGCCTACAGGATGCCGCCCTGCTGGCCGACCGCCGCCTTGCCCAAGCAGCATCTGCCGACGCAGAGGTGGCGGCGGGTTTCCTGAAAACGGCGGAAGGTGCCTTTGGCACGCCGGATCAACCGGGGTCTTTGGGCGCGCGTCTGGCCCGGCTGGACGCCGCCCTGACCACTGCCAGCGCCCAACCGGCGTCTGATGCCCGCTTGGCCGAGGTGCAGGGGGCCTTGTCCAGCCTGACGCTTGGTCTGCGCCAAGCCACCGCCACGGTGCAATCTGCCCGCCAAGCCGCAGACACCCGCATCGCGGCAGAGGTTGGGCGACTGAACACATCGCTGGCGCAGGTGGATGCCTTGAACGACCGCATCGCCACCGACCGCGCCGCCGGGAACGACATCACGCCATTGCTCGACCAGCGACAGATGTTGGTGGACGGCATCGCCGCCATTGCGCCCCTTCGTGAGGTGGCACGCGATCAGGGCCGCATCGCCCTTTACACCATCGGCGGTGCCGTTCTGCTTGAGGATAACCCCGCACGGCTGGACTTTGACCAAACCCCGATGATCGGTGCCGAAGATGCCGATCTGGGCGGGCTGCGCCTGAACGACCGACCTGTGACGATGGGTGCGGGTGGCGTGCTGGACGGTGGCAGTCTTGGGGCGCTGTTCCGCCTGCGGGACGACTTGGCCCCGCAAGCGCAGGCGCGGCTTGACCATGTGGCCGCCGATCTGGCGGGGCGTCTGGCCGCGACGGACAGTCACGCGGGCATGGGCTGGCTGACTGACCGGGGCAACGCGCTGGACCCCACAGGCCGGTCGGGTCTTGCCGGTCGGCTGGCGGTGAATGTCCGGCTGGACCCCGCGCAAGGCGGGGCGCTGTGGCGTCTGCGCGACGGGCTTTCTGCCGCGCAACCGGGGGCTTTGGGCAATGGTGGTCGTCTGACGGCGCAGGCGTCAGCTTTGGCCGCCGGGCAGGGGGTTCCGTCGATGTCCGGTCTGATGGCTGACCTGCTGGGACAAACCGCGCAGGCACGACTAGAGGGTGAACAACAGTCAAGTTTCGCCACCGCCCGCACGACCGCGCTCGTGCAGGTGGAACAGGAAAAGGGCGTCGATACCGATGCCGAATTGCAGGATCTGATGCAGGTGGAACAGGCCTATGGCGCGAATGCCAAGGTGATCCAGACGCTGGACGATCTGATGAAACTCTTGCTGGGGATGTGACATGGCGATGACCTCGATCGGTGATCTGGCGCAGACGCATATCCTGCGCCGCCACACCGCCGCGACCAAGGCTGATCTTGACCGTCTGACGGCTGAGGTGGCGACCGGCAAAGCCGCCGATCACGCCGCGCATCTGCGCGGGGATTTCACGGCGCTGTCAGCGATAGAGAGCACGTTGGCGCGGCTGCAAGCCTACGGCAGCGTGACCGCCGATCTGTCCCTGCGGGCCGAGGCGCAGCAACGCGCGCTTGCGCATGTCGATGAGGCGGCGACCGGGGCCGGGGCGGCGCTGGTGACATCCGCCTATGGCGCGATCCAAGGCACCACGGCGGCAGGTGGGCAGGCGCGACAGGCCTTGGATGCGACGCTTTCGGCGTTGAACCAACGGCTTGGTGACCGCGCCCTTTTCGCCGGGGCGGACAGTGGCGGGGCGGCGATCCTTGGGGCCGGGGCGATGATGGACGCCGTGCAGACCGCCCTTGCGGGGGCGCAGGACGGGCCTGCCGTGCTGTCGGCGGTGGATGCGTGGTTCGCGGCACCCGGTGGCTTTGGTGCTGCCTATCTGGGGGCCGACGCCGCACCGCCCTTGGCGATTGCGCCCGGTGAAACTGCTGCGCTGGACATCACCGCAACCGATCCGGCCCTGCGGGATACGCTGAAGGCGCTGGTTCTGGGGTCTTTGCTGGCAGACCCCGGTTTCGGCACGCCCTCCGCCCGCGCGACTCTTGCCCAGAGGGCAGGCGAGTCGCTGGCGGGTCTTGCCACAGACCGCGCGACCTTGGCGGGGCGATTGGGCAGCACCCAGCAACGGCTGGACGAAGCCGCCGCCCGCAACAGCGCCGAGGCATCGGCGCTGGGCATGGCGCGCAATGACTTGCTGGCGGTCGATCCCTATGACACCGCAACCCGCCTGCAAGAGACGGAGACGCGGCTTGAGATGATCTATGCCCTGACTGCGCGCCTGTCGCGGCTATCTTTGCTGGATCACCTGTGATGCGGGTCGTGATTGTCCTGCTGGCCCTTCTGTCACTGGCCCTGCCTGCCGCAGCGGAGCCCATTCGCCTGAAAGACCTTGTGGAATTCGATGGCGTGCGCGGCAATGATCTTGTCGGGTATGGTCTTGTGGTCGGGTTGAACGGCACGGGCGACGGGCTGCGCAACGCGCCCTTTACCGAAGAGATCATGGCCAACCTGCTGGAGCGGCTGGGCGCCAATGTGGCTGGGGAGTCGTTTCGTCCCCGCAATGTGGCCGCCGTGTTCGTGACCGCCGCCCTTCCACCCTTTGCGCGGGCCGGGGGGCGGATTGACGTTGCGGTCTCGGCCATTGGCGATGCAACCAGTCTGCAAGGCGGCACCTTGGTGATGACGCCGCTGAACGGCGCGGACGGGCAGATCTACGCCGTGGCGCAGGGGTCGATCCTTGCCGGTGGCATCAGTGCTGAAGGTGAGGGGGCGCGTGTGGTCCAAGGCGTGCCCACCGCCGGGGTGATCCCATCGGGCGCGCGGGTCGAACGAGAAGTGGAGTTTGACTTTGCGGGTCTGACCACATTGCGTCTGGCGCTGAAAACCCCCGATTTCACCACCGCCGCGCGGATTGAGACGGCGGTGAATGCCGAACTGGGCCGGGGGGTGGCACGGATGCTGGACGCAGGCACCGTGGCGCTGAATGTCACGGCGTCGGGCGCGCGGTCGCCTGCCCACATGCTGGCGGCGCTGGAAGGGTTGCCGGTGGAACCCGAACGCCGCGCGCGGGTCGTGGTGGATCAACGCTCGGGCACCATCGTCATGGGGTCGGATGTCCGCATCAGCCGGGTTGCGGTGGCGCAAGGCGGTCTGACGCTGCGGATTGAGGAAAACCCGTTGGTGGTGCAGCCCAACCCCTTTGCCCAAGGCGAGACGATGGTCGTGCCGCGCACGCAGGCCAGCATCGACCAAGACCCCGGCACTGGTCTGGCCGAACTGACCGGCGGCACCACCTTGTCCGAGGTGGTGGCAGGCCTGAACGCATTGGGTGTGGCCCCGAATGACATGATCGACATCCTGAAGGCCATTAACGCCGCCGGGGCGCTGCATGCTGAACTGGTGGTGAATTGATTGCGGCTTTCCCGTCTGGTCCCCCTCAGCCTGCGGTCCCAAACTGATCTTGTGGCATGCAGGGGTCACATGCCGTCAGCACAGGCCGTTATGCGACGCGGGCGATGACTAAGGCGCACCTGTGCTGCGGTGCAGAAAAAAAGGTGGGTCACGAAGACTTGAAACGCGGCAGAGCGTTCTTAGATAGCGGTTCGCGGGCCGGGCCCCTCTGACGATGCGTTCATCGCCATGTCGGACCGCATCGAGTGCGCTCGATGTTATGCCCGGAACCTTTTGGCATGACCTCTCGGCGCTTTAGTGTGAACGACAGAGAGGTCATCAGGGAAATGGAACTCCTGACATTACTGTTCTTGGGCAAGCCGGTCTGGATGTGGCTTGTCTTTATCGGCATCGTGCTGGCGCTGTTGGTCTTTGACCTTGGCGTGCTGCACAAGGACGATCATGAAATCGGTGTCGCAGAAAGTCTTAAGCTTTCCGCGATGTATATCGCGCTGGGTCTGGCGTTTTCGGGCTTTGTCTGGTGGCAAATCTCGGCCGAGGCGACGGCGCAGTATCTGACGGCCTTTGTCGTTGAAAAGACGCTGGCGATGGACAACGTCTTTGTCATCGCGCTGATTTTCACCTTCTTCGCCATCCCGCGCCAGTATCAGCACCGCGTGCTGTTCTGGGGCATCATCGGGGTGATCGTGTTGCGCGGCATCATGATCGCGCTGGGTGCGACCATCGTGGCGAATTACGCGTGGGTTCTCTATGTCTTTGCGGTCTTCCTGATCTTCACCGGCATCAAGATGCTGTTCGTGAAAGAAGGCGACCATGACCTGAGCCAGAACAAGGTGGTCCAGTTCCTGCGCAAGCGTTTCAACGTCACGGATGGGCTGCACGGCAACGCCTTCTTTGTGCAAAAGGCGAACCCGAAGACCGGCAAGATCACGCGCTTTGCCACGCCGCTGTTCCTTGCGCTGGTGCTGATCGAGATTGCTGACCTTGTGTTTGCGGTCGACTCTGTGCCTGCGGTGTTCACGATCACGACCGATCCGTTCATCGTCTACACCTCGAACATCTTCGCCATCCTTGGCCTGCGGGCGCTTTACTTCGCGCTGGCCGCGATCCTGCACCGCTTCGCCTATCTGAAGTATGCGCTGTCGGTTCTGCTGATCTTCATCGGGTCGAAGATCTTTATCGCGGACGCCTTCGGATGGGAAAAGTTCCCGCCGGCATGGTCGCTGGGCATCACCTTTGCCATCCTTGGCGCGGGTGTGTTCTGGTCGCTGTGGAAAACGCGCGGCGAGCCTGCGGCGGTGGCCAAGCCCGCCGAATAAGCGCGGCGTGATGAAAACGAAAACGCCCGGGCCGATGGTCCGGGCGTTTTGCTTTGGTCTACGGACGTTCAGCCGATGATGCCGCGCTGGCCACCCGTCTGGCCGCGATCCAGCAGCAGGTGGTCAAGGATGACACAGGCCATCATCGCCTCACCCACCGGGACGGCGCGAATGCCGACGCAAGGGTCATGGCGGCCCTTGGTGATCAGGTCGATTTCCTCGCCCCGCGCGTTGATCGTGCGGCGCGGTGTCAGGATCGACGAGGTCGGCTTGACCGCAAAGCGGCACACCACGGGCTGACCTGAAGAGATACCGCCCAGAATGCCGCCCGCATGGTTGGACAGGAATTCCGGCCCGTTCGGCCCCATGCGAATCTCATCGGCGTTGTCCACGCCCGTCAGGGCAGCGGCGGCCATGCCATCGCCGATCTCAACCCCCTTGACCGCGTTGATCGACATCATCGCGGCGGCAAGGTCGCTGTCCAGCTTGCCATAAAGCGGCGCACCCAGACCGGCGGGCACGCCCTCTGCCACCACCTCAATCACCGCACCGACAGAGTTATGTGACAGGCGAAGGTCGTCCAGATAGGCCGCCCATTCCACCGCCGCGACGGGATCGGGGCACCAGAAGGGGTTTTCCTCGATCTGCGCCGCGTCAAAGCGGGCGCGGTCGATCCCATGCGTGCCCATTTGCACCATATAGCCCGTCACCCGCAGACCGGGAACCAAGGCCGCCAGCACCTGCCGCGCCAC
Source organism: Rhodobacteraceae bacterium PARR1 (assembly GCA_002256185.1). Lineage (GTDB taxonomy): Bacteria > Pseudomonadota > Alphaproteobacteria > Rhodobacterales > Rhodobacteraceae > Paragemmobacter. The sequence continues at coordinate 22,049 of NKIT01000050.1, forward strand.
TCCCCCCGCCGCCACCCGCGCCGCAGTCTCGCGCGCGCTGGAGCGTCCGCCGCCGCGATAATCGCGGACCCCGTATTTCTGGTGATAGGTGATGTCGGCATGACCGGGCCGAAAGGCCTGCGCGATGTCGCCGTAATCCTTGGACCGCTGGTCGGTGTTTTCGATCATCAACTGGATCGGCGTGCCGGTGGTGCGGCCTTCAAACAGACCCGACAGAATCCGCACCTCATCGGGTTCTTTACGCTGGGTGGTGAACTTGTTCTGCCCCGGTTTGCGCCGGTCCAGCCATGGTTGAATATCGGCCTCGGTCAGCGCCACGCCGGGCGGCACGCCATCCACCGTTGCCCCCAGCGCGGGCCCGTGGCTTTCGCCCCAAGTGGTGACGCGGAAGAGATGGCCGAAGGTGTTAAAGGACATGCGCGGACTCCGGTGCTTTTGCCTTTGCCAATAAGGGAAAGCGGCGCAGGGAACAACGCCCTGCATGAAAGCCCCGCCGTGATGCCCATTGCACCCGTCGCGCGGGTTTTGTTTTTCATTTGTGGGACACGCGGCGTTCGTGCCACAACCAATGCATGCGATTGACCTCAAACGAACTCCGCTCTCGGGCTGCCGCCTTTGTTGCCCGCCACAAGGGCGACCGGGACGAAATGCGGCATACGCAAACCTTTTGGAACGATTTCTTTTTCGACATCTTCGGTGTCAAGCGGGAACGCGTGGCCGTCTATGAACGGTCAGTGGACAAATTGCGCGGCGCGCGGGGGCGGATTGATCTGTTCTGGCCCGGTGAGTTGATTATCGAACAGAAATCTCTTGGCCGCGATCTTCTGGGGGCGCGGCTGCAAGCGCTGGATTACACACACGGTCTGACCGATGCCGAAATGCCCAAAAGGGTGTTGGTCTGTGATTTCCGGACCTTTGAACTGACAGACCTGACCACGAACGAGACTGTGGCTTTCACGCTGGAGGACCTGCCGAAGCACATAGACCGCTTTGGGTTCATCCTTGGGCGTCAAGTCGCGCGGTTCAAGGATCAAGACCCGGTCAACATCAAGGCGGCGGAACTTGTCGGCCTGTTGCATGATCTGCTGTTGGCAAGCGGCTACAAAGGGCACCGGCTTGAGGTCTTCCTGACCCGGATCGTGTTTTGCCTGTTTGCGGATGACACGGGGATTTTTGAACCCAAGGATATCCTGTTTGAATATCTGGATGAAAAGACCGCCACCGATGGGTCGGATGTCGGGGCGACCTTGGCGCAGTTGTTCGACGTCCTTAACACGCCCGAGGATCAGCGGCAGACGACGCTGGACCCCGACCTTGCCCGCTTTCCCTATGTGAATGGCCACTTGTTCGCCGAGTATTTTCCGCCACCCGTCTTTGATGCCGACATGCGGGCGGCGCTGTTGAACGCCTGCCGCTTTGACTGGACGCCGATTTCTCCGGCAATCTTTGGCAGCCTGTTCCAATCGGTGATGGACGCGGGTGAACGGCGCCGGGCGGGGGCGCATTACACCACTGAAAAGAATATCCTGAAGCTGATCGGCCCCCTGTTTCTGGATGACCTGCGGGCCGAATTTGCGGCGATCAAGACCCGTCGCACGGGCCGGGATGCCGCGTTGAAAGCGTTCCATGACAAGCTGGCAGGTCTGACCTTTTTCGATCCGGCCTGTGGGTGTGGCAATTTCCTGATTATCGCCTACCGCGAATTGCGGCTGTTGGAGCTGGAGCTGCTGCAAGAGCTGAATCCCATGGGGCAACAGACCTTTCACGCCGACTCTTTGTCGCGCGTTGATGTCGATCAGTTTTACGGGATCGAGGTTTCCGAGTTTCCCGCCCGCATCGCGGAAACCGCGCTGTGGATGATGGACCATCTGATGAACCTGCGTTTGTCGGCGGCCTTTGGCGGATACTTCCCGCGCATCCCCTTGAAAAAGGCCCCCACAATCAAACACGCCGACGCGCTGGAGGTGGACTGGGCCACCGTCCTGCCGCCCGCGCGGTGCAGCCATGTGCTGGGCAATCCGCCCTTTGTGGGCGCAAAGTTCCAATCCGCCGAACAGCGTGAACAGGTGCGCCGCATAGCCAATCTGGGCAAGTCGGGCGGCACGCTGGATTTTGTGGCGGCGTGGTTCATCAAGGCTGGCGAATACGTGCAGGGTGATACGCGTATCGCCTTTGTTTCCACCAATTCCGTGACCCAAGGGGAACAGGTGGCGCAACTCTGGCCGCTGTTGCTGGAAAGATGCGGGCTTGAGATTTCCTTTGCCCATCGCACCTTTGAATGGGGGTCCGATGCGCGCGGCAAGGCGCATGTCCATGTGGTGATCGTCGGGCTTGACCGCCGCACCCAAGCCCCGGCGCAGCGGCGGTTGTTCAGCTATCCATCGGTCAAGTCGGACCCTGTCGAAACGATCCACAAGGCGATTTCACCTTATTTGTTCGATGCCAGCGGGTTGAACAATCCGCATACTGTGGTGCGAGAGGAAAGCAGGCCGATCAATGGGATGAAGAGCCTGATTACCGGATCAAAACCTATTGATGATGGAAATTATATTCTATCTGAAGAGGAATACAGTGACGTTCTCCAAATGGACCCAGACAGCGCAGCCTTTTTTCGTCCGTTTATAGGTGCTCGCGAATTCATTCAGGGAGGCATGCGGTTTATTGTTCATCCAGCAAGTATTCCGTTGCCACTACTGCGAAAAAGTAGATTTATCTCTGAACGTATAAAGAAAGTTCGCGAATTCCGTGCTGCGAGCGAAAGTAAGCCGACCCAACAGCTTTCTAACGCTCCAAATGAATTCCACGTTACAGTAATTCCCACAAAATCGTTTCTAGTGATTCCTCAGGTCAGTTCGGAAAAAAGGGCTTTTGCTCCGATCGCGTGGCTTGAACCGCCGACAATCCCAAGTGACAAGTTAAGAGTACTCTTAGACGCTAGTCTGACTGATTTTGGAGTTTTGACATCAACAATGCACATGGCGTGGATGCGGGCCACTACAGGTCGCATGAAAAGTGATTACATGTATTCGGTTGGCGTCGTCTACAACACCTTCCCCCTCCCCCCGTTGCCCAACCTGTCGAAACTCGACCCCCTCGCACAAACTGTGCTTGATGCCCGTGCGGCCCATCCCGG
>NKIT01000262.1 GCA_002256185.1 Rhodobacteraceae bacterium PARR1
CAGGCATTGCCGGGGGGATGTGCCGCCTGTGGTTTCGGTTTGCGCGCCGCAGACCGCGCAGCGCCAGACCTGCGGTCCGGCGGTGCGATCCAGCCGCCAGCGGCATTGACGCGTGAGCGTTGATCCCCGGCGCGACAGCCAGAGGAACAGGAAAACCCCAATCAGCAGAAGAAGGACAAGGATCGGCATGATCCCGTCAGCAAGCCCCGCCAAGCCGCAAAAGGCAAGCGCCCTTTGCCCTTAGGTCAGCGGCCCCTTGGTGACGTTGTCCTGATAATCCTGCTTCACATCTGCCCCCAACAGCATCTTCAGCCCCGCCATCAGCGAACTGCCGGATTGCCAAATCTCGGCCTCGACGGGATCAAAGCGCAGTAAAAGCAGGGTGGGGTCATCCTTGCCGCCGTCATACCAAGCCGCGACGAAGGACGACCACAGCCTGTCGATCATCGCGCGGTCGGTGTCGGGCGTCAGATTGCCCTGCACCGTGGCAAAGAGGTCATTCCCCTTGGCGGCGAAGGTGAAAAAGGAGGGCGTCGTGGCGGTCAGCATTTCGGCGAGATGGGTATGCTTTGAGGTGAAGAACCAGAGGGGTCCGTGGTCAGCGTCGCCCTCGGTCATCGCGGTCATCGGGCGGGGCGGTTCGGGCCAGTCGCCCGCAAGGCCCAGCATCACCGTCCGGTCAGAACGAAGGGCGGTCCAGAATTCTGCGCGCAGTTCGGCATCGGTGGGCATGGCGGTCTCCTGTTTCGTACCCTGCCAAACGCCGCGCAAGCGCGGATGGGTTCCGCCACACCCAGACGAAAGGATGCCACGCCATGGCCCAAGCTCTGCCCGAATGCTGCCACTCGGGTCTGAGAAACGGGGGGGGAACGTCGAAAAGGGGAATTCGATCATGACGCAACAGATCCTATTGGCCGCTGCTGTTCTGATGATGACGGTGCTGTCAGCCTGTGGCAACACCACCGTCACCAACTATGGCGGTGTGCGTGGCAACGGCTATTTCCAAGGCGGCGGGATGGGCGGGATGGAAGCCCAGCCGTAAGCCGATCACAGGACCGGCTTACAGCATGCCCGGCAACACCTGATCCGGCGGGCGGTGACCGTCGGCGAAGGTCTTGATGTTGAGGATGACTTTCTCGCCCATCTCGATCCGGCCCTCGATCGTGGCTGACCCCATATGGGGCAGCAAGACGGCGTTCGGGAGTTCGCGCAGGCGGGGGTTGATCTCTGCCCCACGCTCATAGACGTCGAGGCCTGCGCCTGCGATTTCACCTGCGCGCAGCATGCGGGTCAGGGCGTTCTCGTCGATGACCTCTCCGCGCGAGGTGTTCACGATCACCGCGCTGGGTTTCATCAGTTTCAGCCGCCGCGCGTTCATCAGGTGAAAGGTCGATGGCGTGTGCGGGCAGTTGATCGACAGCACGTCCATCCGCGCGACCATCTGGTCGAGGGATTCCCAATAGGTCGCCTCAAGCTGGTCTTCGACTTCGGGGCGCAGGCGGCGGCGGATGTGGTAGGGGATCTG
>NKIT01000051.1 GCA_002256185.1 Rhodobacteraceae bacterium PARR1
TTCGCGCCGACGGTGCGGGCAACTTCGACATATTCCTGCGGCACCCGGCGCATGTCATCGGCGACCATCAGCACAAGCTGAAAGAACGTGCCCAGCCACAGCAGGAATATCTTGGTCGACTCCCCGACGCCGAACCAGATGATTGACAAGGGCACCAACGCGGGAACGGGCAGATAGCGGATGAAGTCCACCATCGGCTCCAACGCCGCGCCGACGATGCGGTAACTGCTCATCATTATGCCGATGGGGATGGCCATCAGGGCGGCAATCCCAAACGCGGTCCAGACCCGCGCTGTGGACACGCCGACATGAAACAACAAATCCTGTGTGGTCAGCATGCGCCAACCCGCTTGCACCACATCAAAGGGTGACGGCAGGAACTGCGGCGCGATCAGGTTCAGCCGTGCCGCACCCTCCCATATCCCCACCACCAGAAGCGCGGCGAGGATACCGACCACAGCCTCAACCCCGGTGCTGGCCTTGCCGCGAAAGCGGAACAGCGGTGACAGGGCACCGCCCTTGCTGCTGCCGGAAACGGCCAAGGGGCGTTGCCCCTTGTCCGGTTGGGATGTCATTGCGCAACCTCGGGCAGGTTGATGATGCTGCTGTCGATCTGCTGGGCGGCCACCAAGGGCGCATCCGCAGCGCCGTTTTCGACGTTCAACTGCATGACCGTGTCAAACAGCCCGTACAGCGTGCCGGGCGCATCGGGCGTGCCGATATAGGTGCGCGACTGGTCCAGCGTGGTATAGACCAGCGTGCCCGTCACCACCTCTGTCACCTCTTCGGGGGTCAGGCCGAAATGCGGGGCGGTCAGTTCGGCGAATTTCTGCGGCTCTGCCTGTATGAAATCCACCGCCTTGTAGATGCAGGACAAGAAGCGGCCATAGACCTGCGGACGCGCGGCAAGATCGTCGTTCCGCGCGATGATCGCATCGACGATGATGCCGGGATAATCCTTGGACGACACCAGCACCCGCGCATCGGGCCGGGTCGAGGCTTTGATCGCCTGACTCATGAACGGCTCGTAACTCGCGATGGCGCTGATGCTGTCATCGGTGAACACGGCCCCGGTATCGGCGGTGGCGATGTCGCGGATTTCCAGATCGTTCAGCGTCAACCCGGCCTTTTTCAATTCCAGTTGCAGCAACAGGCGCGCCGGGATGTTCGGCTCGGATGCCACGACCTTGCCCTTCAGGTCGGCTGCGGTCTTGATCGCGCCATCGGTGATCACGCCATCGCCGCCGACGGATTCGTCGATCGTGCCGATGATGATGCCGGGGGTTTCGGCGCTGCGCGGGCGGCCCTGATATTCCCCGACAGACCGCATCTGGATGTCGATGTCGCCCCGTTCCATCGCGGCCATCACATTGGTCAGGTCATCCTCGAACCGCATGTCGACGGCGAGGTCTTTTTCGGCAAAGCAACCCGTGTCTTCGGCGACAAACACCGGGGCAAAGCCCAGCCATGTGGGCGCAAGGATACGCAATTCATCGGCCGCCAGCGCGGGGCTGGACAGCGCAACAAGGCACAGAACGGCAGTCGAGGCAGCAGTCTTCATGGCGTGTTTCCCTGTTGATCTGTTTTGCCAAGGATTGGACCGCCATACATCGAAGTAAATCACTATATTTGGAACGTTGCATCGATTACCGTCAATGTAACGGACGCACGGGGGCAAGATGCGCAGACTGGACAATATCGACATCCGCCTGCTGCGGATTTTCGCCGCCCTCGCCGATGCGGGCGGTTTTGCCGAGGCGCAGATTGCCCTGAACCTGTCGCAATCCACCCTGTCCACCCATCTGGCCGAGTTGGAAAAGCGGTTGGGCGGGCAATTGTGCCATCGTGGGCGGCAACAGTTCCGGCTGACCGAATTGGGCCAGACCACCTATGACGCGGCGATGGAGTTGTTTCGCAATCTGGACAGCTTTACCGAACGAGTTTCGCAGGCCGGGGGTGGGTTGGCGGGGCGTTTGCGGATCGGGGCCTGTGACGGGGTGCTGACCAGCCCGACCTTGGGCATCCAGCATGCGCTGTCACGCTTCATGAAACCGGGATCGGGCGTGTTCGTCGATCTGTTCCTTGGCACCCCGTCCGAGTTGGAACGCCAACTGACCGAAGGCGCGCGGGATGTGGTGATCGGCCAATTCTCGCAGCGCGCACCGGGGATCGTTTACGTCCCCTTCGCAGCGGAACCGCATATGCTTTATTGCGGGCGCGGGCATCCGCTGTTTGACCGCCCCGACAAGGACATCACGCGCAAGGACATTGACGACGCGCGCTTTTCGGTGCGCAGCTTTCGGCATTTCGACGATCTCTATCTGGCCGGTCACCCCAAGGCCAGCGCCTCTGCCGTACAAATGGAGGCGCAGTTGATGCTGATCCTGTCGGGCTGCTTCATCGGTTTCGTGCCTTGCCACCTTGCCGGGCCTTATGTGGCGGCGGGGCAGTTCCGGGCGATCTGGCCACGCAACTTTGTCTTCAACGCAGCGCATCGGGTGGCTTACCGTGCCAAGGACCGCGACAAGCCGCTGGTGTCAGCCTTTATCGACATCCTCGCGGCGCTGGCGCGCGAAGCCTCGTCCAAACCGCCTGATGGTGACACGCGTTGGGAAGTGGACCATCAGGCGTTGTAGGTTTTGAAAGCTGCCGTTTCCAAAGGCGGCTTTGCCGGATGGTGCCGGGCGGTGGCGGTTCCGGATTGCTAAGGCGTGGGACGGGCGACGCTATGGGCGATCCCCGCCAGTACGGCCAGACCGCCGGGCGGGTCGCCTTGCCTGCGGGTGATGCCGACCGCGCCTGACAGAAACCGCGCCCCGGTTTCGCGTTCCGCCATCTGACCGCTGGCCAAATCCTCGACCACCACCCCGCGTGAGATGAACCACATCGCATCCGAGGCCAGACAAATGCCGCGCCCCAGCGCAAGCGACACCGTCTCGACCGCCGGTTTGATCCCGTTCAGGCCCAGCGAGGCCAGATAGGCATCCACTGCAGGCCGGATCAGGGCTGTCGCGGGGGGCAAGATCAGCGGGGCGCTGGCCAAGACCTCTGGCAGCGGTGCATGGGCAAGCGGATGATCCGCCCGCGCCACCAGAACCACATCCTCTTCGTAAAGATGCTCAAAGCTCAGGCCCGACATTTCGGTTGCGGCGGGCAGGCGGCCGATCATCAGGTCAATCGCCCCGTCGCGCAGCAGGCGGATCAGATAGTGATGCGGGCCGGTTTCGATCGACAAAAGCACATCGGGCCGCACCTCACGGAAACGCAACACGACCTGTGGGAAAAAGCGCGTGGCCACCGTGGGCAAGACACCCACCCGGATGGCCCCCCCTTGACCCGGACGAAGGGCCGTCACCCCCGCCTCCAGCGATTGCAGCGCGGCGATGGCGTGGCGGCGGAACAGCGTGGCCGCCTCGGTCAGGATCAGGCGGCGGCCTTGGCGCAGGAACAGCGGTTGGTCCAGCAAATCCTCAAGTTCCGCCAAGGTGCGCGACAGGGCAGGCTGCGTGATCCCCTGCGCCCGCGCCACGGCAGACAGGTTGCCCTCGGCAGCGATGTCCAGAAAGGCACGGATATGGCGCAGCTTTATGCCGGGATGCATAGCAGAATGGTTATCCATTTCAGCCCATTTTGCATTTTCAAAAGCGTTTATGCTAGATGATATTATGGATCGACGGAGGAGCCTATGCAAGTTCTGAACTGCCCTTGGGGCGCGATGCATTATCAGGTGCAGGGCGATGGCCCTGCCGTGGTCTTTGCCAATTCACTGGGCACTGACCTGCGGCTGTGGGATGCCGTCCTGCCCCTGCTCCCCGGCATCCGCGCCATACGGTTCGACAAGCGCGGGCACGGGCTATCGTCCTGCGGGCCGCAAGACGGCATCGACGGTTTCGCCGATGATGCTGCGGCGTTGATTGAGGCTGTGGCGGGTGGCCCCGTGGTCTTTGTCGGCCTGTCCATCGGCGGGATGATCGGGCAGGCGCTGGCATCGCGCCGCCCTGACCTTGTGCGCGCCTTGGTGCTGTCGAACACGGCGGCGAAGATGGGCACACCCGAGGCTTGGGCTGCGCGCATCGCCGCTGTGCGGGCAGGGGGGATCGAGTCCATCGGCGATGCGGTGATGGAGCGGTGGTTTGCCCCCACCTTCCGCGCCAAGCCCGCACTAGCGCTATGGCGCAACATGCTGACCCGCACGGATGCGGGCGGCTACACCGCCGCCTGCGCCGCCATTGCCGAGGCTGACCTGACCGCCGCAACCGCGCAGCTACGGCTGCCCGTGCTGGCGATTGCGGGCGATCAGGACGGGGCCTCGCCGCCCGATCTGGTGCGCGGCACGGCGGTGTTGATCCCCGGTGCCGCGTTCCACGTCATCCCCGGCGCGGGCCATCTGCCCTGCGTCGAAACCCCTGCCGCCTGGGCCGCGCTGGTGGCTCCTTTCCTGAAAGAACACGCAAAATGACCGACCGTTACGCGCAAGGCATGGCGACCCGACGCCGCGTGCTGGGCGATACCCATGTGGATCGGGCCGAGGCTGCAAAGACCCCGTTTGATGATGCCTTTCAAACCCTGATCACCGAATCCGCTTGGGGGTCGGTCTGGGCGCGCAACACGATCACGGCGCGAGAGCGGTCGATGCTGACCATCGCCCTGCTGGCAGGTCTGGGGAATGATCACGAACTCGCCCTGCATCTGCGCGCCACGGCCAATACCGGGGCGAGCCAAGACGATGTGCTAGAGGCGCTGTTGCATGTCGCCATCTACGCCGGCGTGCCGCGCGCCAATCACGCGATCAAGATTGCCAAGGAAACTTTTGCTCAGATGGAGGCGGCACCGAAATGAACGCCAAGACAGATCACCTCGGCCCCCTCTTCCCGCGGGACTGCGACTGGCACCCTGCGGCCTATACGCCGGGCTACAAAACCTCGATGACGCGCGCGCCGCAGCGGCCTTTGGTATCGCTGGGATCGACCCTTTCCGAAGAGACCGGCCCCGCCTTTGGTCCGTCCATGATCGGCACGATGGACAACAATCTGGTGCTGAACTTCACCGGCCAGCCCGCGATTGGTGAGCGGATCATCATGCACGGGCGGGTGCTGGACGAAAACGGGCGCGGCGTGCCGAATGTGCTGGTTGAGATGTGGCAGGCCAATGCCGGCGGGCGCTATCGGCACAAGAAGGACGGCTATCTTGCCCCATTGGACCCCAACTTTGGCGGCTGCGGGCGGACATTGACGGCACAGGATGGCAGCTACGAATTCCTGACCATCCGCCCCGGTGCCTATCCTTGGCCGAACCACGTCAACAGCTGGCGGCCCATGCACATCCACTGGTCGGTGTTCGGGTCGGGCTTTGGCCAACGCCTGATCACCCAGAACTATTTTGAGGGCGATCCCCTGATCCCGCTTTGCCCGATCGTCAACACCATCGGTCAACAGGCCGCGATTGATGTGCTGGTTGCCCCCTTGGACATGAACCGCGCGATGCCGATGAACTGCCTTGCCTACAAGTTCGACATCGTGCTGCGCGGGCGGCGGCAATCCTTCTTTGAAAACCGCAAGGAGGGTCTGTGATGGTGCAGCGCCTTGAGTATCTGAAAGAAACCACCTCGCAGACGGCTGGCCCTTATGTCCATATCGGGCTGACGCCAAACCGGCTGGGCATCCCCGGGATTTATCCGGTTGATCTGGGCCTGTCGCCGATCAGCGACGGTGCTATGGGTGAGCGGATTACCATCACGGGCCGGGTGATCGACGGGCAAGGCATGATCCTGCGCGACGCGCTGATGGAGACGTGGCAGGCCGATGCGGCGGGCCTCTATCCCGTCAACGACCCGCGCGGCGCGGCGGATCCTCATGTCATCGGCTGGGCGCGGATTGCGGCGGATTTTGACAGCGGCATCTGGCGGCTGGACACGATCAAGCCAGGGCGCGTGCCTGCGCCGGATGGGCGGCTGATGGCCCCGCATATCTCGGTCTGGTTGGTGGCGCGCGGGGTCAACCTTGGCCTGCAAACACGCATCTACTTTGACGATGAGGAGGCGGCGAATGCCGCTTGCCCCGTCCTTGGCCGGATCGAAATGCGGGATCGTGTCGCCACGCTTTTGGCCAAACGGACGGCACCGGGGGCCTACAGCTTTGACATCCGCCTGCAAGGGCCGGATGAGACGGTGTTTTTCGACGTCTGATGTCGCTTGACTATGCCTGATCGGCGGGGCTGTCTGGCCCCGTCCATTCCTATCAAGGCCTGCCCCCATGCCCGCATCGCCCGCCGACAGCGCCCTTTATCGCGGCCTTTTCTCCGACGAGGAAACGGCGGCGCTCTTCACAGACAGTGCCGAAATCCGAGCGATGCTGCTGGTTGAGGGCGTCTTGGCCCGCGTGCAGGGTGAACTTGGCGTCATCCCCGCCGATGCTGCCGCCTTCATCGACCGCGCCTCGCGCGAGGTGGTGATCGACCCCGCCGCGATGGCCTTGGAAACTGCAACGAACGGCGTCCCGGTGCCCGCGCTGGTCACGGCCTTTCGCAAGGCGATGGAAGCGCCGGATCACGCCCGCTACCTGCATTGGGGCGCCACCTCGCAAGACATCATGGAGACTGGCCAAGCCCTGCGCCTGCGCCGCGTGATGGGGCTGTGGGATGGCCGGCTTCAGGCTCTGGCGCAAGCCCTGGGACGGATGGCTGCGGCGCATGCCGACCTGCCAATGGCGGCGCGGACCTATGGGCAGGCCGCGACGCCCACCAGTTTCGGCGCGGTGGTGGCGTCATGGGGCCATCCCGTTTTGCGCCATCGCGCCCGCTTGGCCGCGGTGCGCGACGATCTGGCGGTGGTGTCTTTGGGGGGCGCGGCGGGCACGCTTTCGGCGATGGGGCCTGAGGGTCCGGCAACCCGCGCGGCGCTTGCGGCGGCCCTTGGCCTGACCGATCCCGGCCATAGCTGGCATGCGGAACGCGACAGCATCGGGGCCTTTGCCGCATGGATGGCGGGGGTGGTGGCCAGTCTTGGCAAGATGGGCGAAGACCTGATCCTGCTGGTGCAAAGCGGGCATGGCGAGGTGGTGATTTCGGGTGCCGGTTCGTCCAGCACCATGCCGCAAAAGCAGAACCCCGTGGGGCCATCCGTGCTGGTGGCGCTGGCGCGGCAGGTCATCGCCTTGGAAGGCGCGATGCAAGGCGCAGGCCTGCACCGGCAGCAGCGCGACGGCGCGGCGTGGTTTGTCGAATGGCTGACCCTGCCGCAGATGTGCATCCTGACGGGGCGTGCCTTGGCGCTGGCGCTGGACCTTGCACAGCGGATCACCCCGGTGCCAGAGGCGATGGCCAAAGGGTTGGCGGATGGCGCTGGCCTGATCCGGGCCGAGGAGTTCACCTTCGCCCTTGCCCGCCACATGCCCCGGCCCGAGGCGCAGGCGCAGATGAAAGCCTTTTGCAAACGCGCCATGGCGGGCGAGGGGTCGTTGCCCGATCTGGTGGCCCAAGCCTTTCCCGATCTGGCGCTGGACGCCGCCGCCGGGCTTGGCACCGCCCCGGATGAGGCGCGGGCCTTTGCGGCGAGCGTTTCTCAGCCCTGACCTTCCGCCCCGGCGATCTTGCGGCGGTATTCGGTGGGCGACAGGTGCATCCCCTGCCGGAACACCCGCACGAAATAGGCCGGATCGTCAAATCCCAATGCAAAGCCAACCTCTTGCACTTGCATCCGCGTGTAGGCCAGCAAACGGCAGGCCTCGCGCAACCGGGTGGCGGCGATGAAGCCGTGGGTGGAGAGACCCGTCGCCTCAAGGCACAGCCGCCGCAGGTGACGATCCGACAGGCGCAGCGCATGGGCGTAATCCGTCACTTGCCAGCCATCCGCCAGATGGGTGCGGATCAAGGCCTCTAGCTGCGGGATATGCGACAGCGCCACCGTCTCTGCCGCGCCCTCGCCGCGTTCCGACACGGCACAGCACAGATCAATCGCCGCCGCGCGCAGCCGCAAGCGCCGCAGTGGCCCACTGTCGGCATGGCGGGCGGCGATGGCATCCATCATGCTTTCCAACCCCGCACCATCAGCATCAAAGGCGCGCAGCAGGGCCGTCATCTCATGGCCGAAAAGGTCCGGGAAATCGGCAGGCGGCAGGGTCAGCACATGGCCTTCGGTCCCGGCGGCAAAGGTGAAATCATGCACCGTGCCGGGGGGGATGTTGATCACCACGGGTGGCGCAGGGTGGCGGCGCCGCCCGTCCAAGGACAGTTCCACCACCCCCGAACGGATCAGGAAAATCTGGTGCAGGTTCACATGCCGATGGGCGGCAATCACCCAATCCTGACCCGCCGCGCGATCCACAATCTGCTCGATATGCAACAAGTCGGGAAAGGGGCTTGCCTCGCCGTACAACTGCCATGTGGGAATCCGCTCCATGTCCGTTTTCTACAAGACTTCGCGGGCATCGTCCATTCTCTGTCGCCCGGCTTTCCCGCATGGTCGGCAAAACGGAGGGACATCCATGCGCACACAGGTTGCCATCATCGGGGGCGGGCCATCGGGCCTTTTGCTGTCACAACTGCTGAACCGGGCGGGGATTTCCACGGTGGTCTTGGAACGCAAAAGCCGGGATTATGTGCTGGCCCGTATCCGCGCCGGGGTCTTGGAAACCGGACTCGTCAATCTGCTGCGCGAGGCAGGCGCAGGCGCGCGGATGGACCGCGAAGGCCATCTGCACGACGGCTGTCATCTGGCGCAAAATGGCCGCATGTTCCGGGTGGACTTCAAGGAAGCCTGCGGCAAGCAGGTCATGGTTTACGGCCAGACCGAGGTGACGCGCGACCTTTACGACGCCCAAGATGCCATCGGTGCCACGGTCATTCACGACGCCGAGGATGTGGCGCTGCATGATCTGACCGGGTCGCCATATGTCACTTGGACGGATGCCACTGGCACGCACCGTCTGGACTGCGATTTCGTTGCCGGATGCGATGGCTTTCACGGTGTCAGCCGCCAAGCCATCCCCGATACCGTGCGGACCGAGTTTGAAAAGGTCTATCCCTTTGGCTGGCTTGGCATTCTGTCCCGCACCCCGCCGGTTGAGGATGAGTTGATCTATGCCGCCCATGATCGGGGCTTTGCCTTGGCCTCGATGCGTAACCCGCAACTGTCGCGCTATTACATCCAAGTCCCCCTGACCGATAAGGTCGAGGACTGGAGCGATGAGGCCTTCTGGACCGAATTCCGCGCGCGTATGCCCGAAGACGTGGCCGCGCGTCTGGTCACCGGTCCGTCGATTGAAAAATCCATCGCACCCTTGCGGTCGTTCGTGTCCGAACCGATGCGCTGGGGCAAGCTGTTCCTCTGTGGCGATGCCGCGCATATCGTGCCGCCGACCGGGGCCAAGGGGCTGAACCTTGCGGCGTCGGACGTGCATTACCTGTATGAAGGCCTGACCGCGCATTATCGCGGCGATGATCGGGGGATTGACGCCTATTCGCAGCGGGCCCTGGCGCGGATTTGGCAGGCGATGCGGTTCTCATGGTCGCTGACGACGATGATGCACCGCTTTCCGGGCGCCACCGATTACGAACGCCGGATGCAGGATGCCGATCTTGCGCTGCTGGAACGATCCGCCACGGCGCGGGCGCTGTTGGCCGAAAACTACACCGGCTTGCCTTACTGATGAACCAAAGAAAAAGGCCCGCCGGATTACCCCCGACGGGCCTTTTTCTGTGTCTTGTGGGCGTCGATCAGCCTTGCGCCAGCCACGCTTTCATGGCAGCCGCCCCCTCAACCATCACGGCATCGGGTGGCGTGCGTCCGCTGTCCAGCACTTGCCGCGCGATCATGTGGTCGGCGGGATTGTTCAGGGTTTCGACTGACATCAGCCTGTCGCCCGCCAGATGGAACACCGCCAGCCGCGCGCCATCGTCGCGCACCACGCGCCGATCCGCGCCGATCGCCAGCCCTGCGATTTGCAGTTTCAGCGGCCCGATGTCGGACCAGAACCACGGCACCGTGCGAAATGGTGTCAACGCGGCCCCCGACAGGATGCGCGCAAGGTGGCGGGCCTGATCGGTGGCGTTCTGCACGCTTTCGACCCGCAGCGCGGCACCTGCCTGCCAATGCGGGGTTTCGGCAACGTCGCCGATGGCCCAGACATGCGGCGCGCTGGTCTGCAAATGCGCATCGGTCAGGATGCCCATGTTGCAGGCGATGCCAGCCGCTTGCGCGAGCGCGGTGTCGGCGACGGCCCCGATGCCGACAAGGATCAAGTCGCAGGAGAGTTCGTCTGTCGTCCCCAGAACCGCCGTCACCCGGTCCCCGTCGCGGCGGTAGTTTTGGGTCGTCCAGCCGAGGCGCAGTTTCACGCCAAGCCCCGCCAAGGTATCTTCCACACGGGCCGAGGTTTCGGGCGCGGCGACCCTCGCCAGCATACGCGGTGCCGCTTCGAGCACGGTGACCGATTTGCCCATCCCTGCCAATGCCGCCGCCGACTCCAGCCCGATGAAGCCGCCGCCGATCACGGTGATGGAATGCGCCATCGCCAAGGCATCGCGCAGGCGTTCGGCATCGGCCAGATCGCGCAGGGAAAGCACATTCGACGCCCCCAAAAGGTCCGGCAGCATCCGGTTCCGCGCCCCTGTTGCCAGCACAAGGTCACCATAGGGCAGGGACTCCCCGTCCAGTGTCACTCTCTGCGCGGCGGTGTCGATGGCGGTCACGCTGCCCTTCCGCCGCACCACGCCCGCCGCGTCATAGGCGGATGCGGCGCGCAGGGGTTGGGGCAGGGCGGCTGGGTCTTTCAGAAAGGTCTTGGACAGCGGCGGCTTGTGATAGGGCAGGACGTCTGAGGCGTCGATCAGCGTCACCGCGCCTGCATAGCCTTCGGCCCGAAGGGAGACCGCCAATTGGCTGCCTGCATGGCCCGCGCCGATGATGACAACACCGCTCATCTTGGGGCGACCTGCAAAACGGTGCCTGCCATGGCGTCGGTCACGGTGACCTGACAGGTCAGGCGGCTGCTGGCTTGGACGTTCTGCGCGACGAATTCCAGCGTTTCGGCCTCCAGCGCCTCGGCCTCCGGCAGATCGCCCGCAACCAGATAGCAATGGCAGGTCGCGCACATGGCGCTGCCGCCGCATTCGGCGATGATGCCCGCCACGTTCGCGCGGGTGGCGGCGGCCATCAGGCTTTCGCCGGGATGTGCGGAAACGTCCCGACGGGTGCCGTCGGGTTCGACAAAGGTGATCGTGGGCATGTCTGGTCCTTACAGGAACTGGCGTCCGCCATCTATGATGACGGTCTGGCCGGTGATGAAACTGGCAAGCGGAGAGGCAAGGAACAGCGCCGCCCCCACCATGTCATCCGACCCCGCCGCGCGTTTGATGGCACCGCGCGTGATGCCATAGCTGGCGGCATCCTCCATCAGGCCAAGGCTGGCCTCGGTCAGGGTGAAACCGGGGGCAAGGGCGTTGACCGTTACCCGGTCATTTCCCAATTCCCGCGCCAAGGCCCGTGTCATGGCGATGACCGCACCTTTGGAACTGACATAATGCAGCCATTCGGGTGATCCGCTCATGACTGTGGCGGATGAGACGTTGATCACCGCCCCAGCCCCTGCTGCGCGCAGATGCGGGGCCACGGCGCGGGTCATTTGCCACGGCCCTTTGACGTTGACGGCCATGACGCGGTCCCAGACGGATTCGTCGATCTGTTCAAAGCCCTTACGCTCCAACCCGGCATAGATGGCGGCGTTGTTCACCAGCACGTCAATCCCGCCAAGCTGTTCCGCCGCCAAATCCGCCAAAGCGGTGGTGGAGGATTGCGAGGTCACATCCACCTGCGCGGCTAACGCCGCAGCGCCGATGCCTGCCGCCGTTTCCTGTGCGCCTGTCAGGTTGATGTCGGCCACCAACACGTGCGCGCCTTCGCGGGCGAAGGCTTCGGCAAAGGCGCGGCCAAGGCCACCTGCTGCGCCGGTGACGATCACACGCTTGCCCGCCAGATCAAGACCGCTCATCCCATCATCCTCTCATCACGTTCCGCCGAGGCCCAGCCTTCGGCCAGAAAACCCTGCGCCATGATCCGTGCCTCGGGCGTCAGGAACGAGGGCAGGACGAAATCTTCCAGCATCGCCAAAGTCTCTGGCGCGGGGGTTTGGAACCAACCGCCGATGGTCGCCACCCCATGCGGGGTAAAGCGCCACAGCTTGTCGGCATCCTTGACGATGGCATCTTCCGCCGAACGCGCGGCTTTCGTCGTGTCATGCCCGTCGATGATGGCAAGGATGGCCGCGTCATCCAGCCCCAGCGCCAAAGTGCCAAGAATATCGCGCCCGATCTCAACTCCGGCAAGTTCGTGATCCCGCTGCAGTTCCGGGAATTGCGCGTTTGGGCCAACGGCCAGCGCCAGCTTTTCCTGCGGCATCTGCTTCCAGCCAGTGTCGTGCAGGATGATGGCGGGCAGCACCACCGCCTCATCCGCGCCGGGGCGCAGGGTCAGCAGCGTTCCCGCCAGCCGCCACGCGATCAGCGTGTGGACATCGTTAGAGCGCACATCCAGCCAAGGCTTTGCTGCGTTCCACAGCGCAAGGTCGCGCGGGGTCATGCCAGCCCCTCATCGTAGCTGAGGTAGACGGTCTTGTATTCCAGATAGCTTTCCACCCCGTAACGGCCTTTTTCGCGGCCGACGCCGGACTGTTTCATCCCGCCAAAGGGGGCAGAGTGGTTGGACCGGTGGATGTCATTCACCCAGACTGAGCCTGCGTTGATCCGCTCTGCCAGTGCCAAACCGCGCCCGACATTGGCGGTAAAGACAAAGCCTGCAAGGCCATAGATCGTGTCATTGGCCAGCTGCAGCGCCTGTGCGGGGCTGTCTACCGGCATGATGCCAAGTACGGGGCCAAAGGTTTCCTCGGTCATGATCTGCATGGAATGATCCGTGTCAGCGATCACGGTGGGCGGCAGGAAATAGCCACCATCGTAAAGGCCCCCGGTCAGCCGATCCCCGCCGCAACAGATGCGCGCGCCTTTTGCGCGGGCGTCCTCGATCTGGCCGAAGGCGTTGCCGAAGATCTTGGCGTTGACCATCGGCCCCATCGTGACGGGGTCCGTCTGGCCGTCGCCCACGGTGATCTTTGCCACCTCGGCCAGCAGGGCGGCCAAGAAGGCGTCATAGACCGGCCGTTCCACGTAAACCCGGTTCACGCGGTAGCAGAATTGGCCAGAGTTGGCGAAGCCATGCCGTGCGATGGCGGCGGCGGCTTTGGGCAGGTCCGCATCGGCGCAGATGATCGCAGGGCTTTGGCCGCCCAACTCCAGCGTCACCCGCTTGACCGTGCCGGTTGCAGCCGCTGCGATGGCTTTGCCCGCCGCCGTGCCGCCGGTGAAGGCGACCTTACCGGGGATGGGGTGGTTGACCATCGCCATGCCGATCCCGCGCCCTCTGCCTGTCACCACGTTGAAACAGCCAGCCGGATAGCCCGCCTGATGGAAAAGCTCTGCCAGAAGCAGGGTAGAAAGCGGCGTATCCTCGGCGGGTTTGGCGACCACTGTGCAGCCCGCAATCAGCGCCGCCCCAAGTTTGAAGCACAAAAGCGTAATCGGATAGTTGAAGGGCGTGATGGCGACCACCACCCCCACAGGCTCGCGCCGGACCATGATCTTTTCGCCCGGTTGGCTTAGGATCACCTCATCATGCAGGCGCAAACCTTCCTCGGCGTAAACGTCCAACAGGTCCGCCGAGCGTTGGATTTCCGTCACTGCCGCCGCCACAGGGCGACCGAGTTCTGCGGTCAGCACCCGCCCGATGCGGTCGGCATTGTCGCGCATCAGTTGCGCCGCGCGGCGTTGCAGGCGGGCGCGTTCGGCGACGGGGACCGCGCGCCAAGCCGCCAAAGCCCGGTCAGCGGCGCGGATGGCAATATCGGCATCCACCGCATCCCCGGTGGGGACGGTGTCAATCACGGCCCCGGTCGTTGGGTTGGTGACAGGCTGGGTCGCGCCGGACACCGCCGGTTTCCAGCCGCCGTCGATGAACATTTCCATCGGGTTCGTCCTTCAGATCACATTCAGCTTCAGGGCGACACGGGTGGCGCGCAATTCCTGCGCCGCCCAATCACGGCCCGCTTCGGTTTCCAACTGGGCCACCTGATGTTCCAGCCGGTCGGCATATTGGCGCGGGGTCATCTTGAACCAATCGCAGGCGACGGAAACGCCGGTCACGCCAAAGCGCCACAGCTTATCAGCATCCCGCACCAGACGGTCGTTCAGGTGGCGGGCATTGGGCCGCGTGTCGTGCCCGTCGATGATTTC
The DNA here is from genome assembly GCA_002256185.1 of Rhodobacteraceae bacterium PARR1. Classification (GTDB taxonomy): domain Bacteria; phylum Pseudomonadota; class Alphaproteobacteria; order Rhodobacterales; family Rhodobacteraceae; genus Paragemmobacter. The sequence continues at coordinate 14,278 of NKIT01000051.1, forward strand.
GGCGACGGCAAGGATGATAGCTTCGCTCCAGCCAGTTTCCTGTAACACCGGGCGCGACAGGCGCACACCTTCGCTTTCGTGCAGAAAGCGCACGTCCGATTGCATCATATTGGGGCCAAAGCCCTTTTCGATGATGTCCTGCATGTCGATGGAATACCAGCCGATGTCATGCAGCAGGATGGCAAGCGAGACGATATCGCGGTCGGCCTCTGGGTGGGCGTCCAACAGGCGCTGCGCCCAGTCAAAGGACAACGGCACATGCACATCGTTCTTGCGCGCACGCATATAGGGTTCGGCACGCCGCCAGACGGCATCGTAACGCGAGGATTGGGGAACAGACATCTGCATAGCGCATCCTTAGGCGATAGGGCGGGCCATCCCGGAGGGACGGCCCGCTGTCGGGATCAGGCGGCAGAGAGGATCGTAACCTCACCCGTCGTGCCATCGACGCGCAGCATCTGGCCCGTCTTGATGGTGCTGGAGGCGGTTCCCGTCCCCGTCACGGCAGGCAGGCCGTATTCGCGGCAGACGATGGCGGCGTGACTCATCATGCCGCCGATGTCGGTCACGGTGGCGCGGATTTTGCCGAACACGGGTGCCCAGCTTGGCGCGGTCACGGGGGTGACAAGGATTTCGCCGTCTTCGATCAGGCCAAGGTCATTGGCCGACCGGATCACCCGTGCGCGGCCTTCGACCACGCCGGGCGAGGCTGCCATCCCTTCCAGCTTTGTCGCATCGCTAGAGCCGACAAGCCATTTCTTGACCGCGTCGGTGGTGATGCCCCACAGCATGATGGTGAAGGGTTCGGTGATCACCTCGGGCGGGGTGTTCAGCGCGGGCTGCGGCGGGGCCGATTGCAGCGCGGCAAGGATCGCCTTGCGGCGCTTGATCTCAGCCGGCCAATGCGTCGGGCCGGTGGCCGGTGCGCCGACACCCCAACCCATGCCCAGATCAAAGAGCGCATCGCGCACCTCATTGCGGTTCAGGAAGAACATGTCGTCAGCGTTTTCCCAAAAGCCCGCGCGATGGAACAGCGCCGAAAGCTCGCGCATCTTGCGCCAGAACACCGACATCGACCAATGCTCGATATAGAAGTTGTGGTTTTCGACATAAGGGAACACCGTTCGCGCCAGACCCAGTTTGCCGTCAAAGGCACCCTGCGCCTCGGCATCCAACAACTCGCGGTATTCGGCGGTGATCCGGTCCCGCTCTGCCGCGATTTCGGCGGTGGGGCGGTCGATGCTTTCGCCCTTGGTCACGCGGGCGGCGTAGTCACGGATATAGCCCATCGGGATATCCAGATGCTCGATCCAGTATTTGTCGTCCGAATAGAACCCGTTGCCCGAGGTGAAGTTGAACCACGGGTCTTTCGCACCCTCCCAAGCCGCAACCCACGCCTGACCCGCCGCACTGCCCGCCATCGCGGCCAGAACCTGATCGACAGACCCAGCCGACAGATGCGCCGCAACGCCCGATGACACCGCCAGCTTGGCCAGTTTCTTCAACTCGTCATCCGGGCGGAACAGATCGCTGTCCACACCCTGCACCATCTGCGCGATGGCTTGGTCCGAGATGGTCGGGAATTGCGATTTCAGGAAGCCGAAGAAATCGAGATAGGCCGCATATCCCAGATTGAGGAATTCAAAATGGTAATTCCATGTCCGGTAGAGCAGCTGGATCGCCTTGTCATAGGTCTCGGACAGCGGCACCGTGTTGTCGATCCCATGGCCGCCCTTGACCCATTCGACCGGGACAACTTCGGGCAGGTCGTCAAAGTGCAGCGCCTCCATCTCGGCGATGTTGGCTTTGACCTTGACCATCCAGTTATCAAGCAGGCTGTCCCAATTCATGAAGTAGTGACCGGCACGGTCCATGAACTGCGGCACGCGGGGGCCGATGTTTTCTGGCGCGACACCCACGGGCGACATGTAGACATAGCCGTTGTGGATGCGGAAATCGACGCCATTGGCGGGCGGCACAAGGTAGTGGCGGGTGTTATACTGGCCAAGGCACTTGACCGCATATTCCACCGTCACCGCGTCAAACGGCTTGAAGGGGTTCGGCCAATGCTGGCTGTCGCAGAACCAGAACTTGCCATCCTCTTCCGCGCGGCGATTGTCGGCGAACATCAGGTAGTAGGGGTACAGGTCGCGCCACGCCTCAGCCCCAGCCGGTGCGGCAAGGTCATAGGCACTGGGAAAACTGGTCTTTGCGGTCATGGTCTCTCCTCCCCGAGAGTTTTTTGTAGTCAGAGTTTGTTCTGGATCGGGGCCATCAGCGTGCCGAGCACACCTTCGATCCCCATGGAAAAGGTTTGCGTCGCGGCTTTCTTCTGGCTCCAGACCGTTTCCGGGCGGCATTGCAGCGCGACAAGGCGGCCCTGACGGTCAATCGCCCATTCAAGGTCTTGTGCGCCGCCGATGGCCTTTTCCAGCCGCCGGGCGAGTTGCGCCACCGCGATCACCTCGGCATCCGACAGGCTGGGTTGGCTGCGGCGGCCTTCTTCAATCTCGCGGTCGATGGTGCGGCGGGCGGCGGGATCGGCGACGATTTCATGGGTCTTTTCGGCGATGCGGCGCTTTTGCACCTGCATCAGCACCTTTTCGACGGTGAAGTTGTCGGGCGTGATTTCCCCCGACACCACGCTTTCGCCAAGCCCCCATGAGGCGTCGATCACGATCTTGGTGCGGTCGCCGTTGATCGGGTCCAGCGTCATGGCCACCCCGGCGCTGCGGGCATCGACCATTTCCTGCACGGCGACGGCCATCAACACCTCAATCTGGCCGAGGTTGTGATCGGCGCGGTAGCTCATGGCGCGGGCGGTAAAGAGGCTGGCCCAGCAAGAGCGGACCTTTGCCACCACCTCATCCGCGCCGACGACCCACAGGTAGGTGTCCTGCTGTCCGGCAAAGCTGGCGTCGGGCATGTCCTCAGCCGTGGCCGAGGAGCGCACCGCGACCGGCAGGTCATCCCCCGGCGACATCAGCGCATAGGCGGCGCGGATGGCGGTTTCCACCTCCGTCGGCATGGCGCGTTCGGTCACCAGATGGCGGATGGCTTGACTGCGGGCTTCCTCATCCGTGACGTTGTGGGTGTCCAGATGCGACAACTCTTCCCGGATCGCGGCCTCTAGCCCCGTCGCGGCCAGATGTGCGGCATAGGCGTCGGTCGCCACGGCAAAGCCGCGGGGGACGGGCACGCCCATGGCGATCATGCGGGCAAGGCTGGCGCATTTGCCGCCCATGCGGGGATGATCAGCGTCGGTCGCAGACTCAAACGGCAGGATGAAGCGCGGATCAATGGTCATTTGGGCAGAGGCGGTCATCACAAGTCCCATTCGATGTGCAGCGCGGTCGGAACGCGGAAAGAGGTGTTGTGCGCGAAGGTGAAGTCCTGATCCGGCACCAAGCGGAGCGAGGGCAGGCGGCGGGCCAATTCCTTCATCGCGATGGCGAATTCCATCTTGGACAGTTGCTGGCCCAGACAGAAATGGATGCCATAGCCAAAGGACAGATGGTTGCGGGCATTGGCGCGGTCGATGTCCAGCGTATCGGGTTGATCGAACACCGTCGCATCGCGGTTGGCAGACCCCAGCAGCAACAGGATATTCGCGCCCTTGGGGATGGAAACGCCGCCAATTTCGGTCTCCTGCAGGGCCCTGCGCCGCCAAGACACGATAGAGGGGCTGAAGCGCAGGAATTCCTCGGTCGCGGCCTGCCACTTTTCGGGGTTGGCCTTCAACAGTTCCCACTGATCGCGGCGGATCAGCACTTCGCGGAGCGCATTGGTCAGCAGGGTCGTCGTCGTCTCATGCCCGGCAAACAGGACGGAATACAGGACACCGGCAATCTCATCGTCGGTGATCTCGGCCCCGTCCAACTGCGCGCGGACCATGTCGCCGGGCAGGTTGTCGCCGGGGTTTTCGTGCGCCGCAGCGACGAGGGCGCGGCAATAGGCCCAGTATTCCACCATGTTGTGGACATGCGGCACCTGATCTTCGTCGCTCAGGTCGCCCCACGTCAGCAGGGCGCGGCTGACGGCCCAGGACTTGACCTTTGGCACGTCGGATTCGGGAACGCCGACCAGACGGAACAGCACATAGGCGGGCACGTCATAGGCGAAGTCGCGGAAGAAATCGGCGTGGCCTTTGCCTTCGAACTTGTCGATTTCGCGGTTCACGATCTCATAGATCTGCGGCTCGATGGATTTGAAGCGGCGCGGGCCAAAGCAGCTTTGCGCCACCTTGCGGATGCGGGTGTGATCGGGCGGCACGCGGGCCGACAGACCGGAATAGGCGGTGAAGCCACCCGCCTTCATCACGGCGCGACCGGGTTCGCCCATCGGGCGGATCGGCGCTTGGGCGTTTTCGGATGAAAAGCCCTGCCAGTTGTCGAACACGGCCTTGATGTCGGCATGGCGCGACACGACCCAATAGCCCAACCGTTCCGAATAGAACACCGGGGCCTCTTCGCGGGCAAAGGCGTAAAAAGGGAAGGGATCGGTCAGATCAAAGGGATCGAAATCGGCAGCAGCGTTGGAGAATGGACAGGCTTTCGCCGGGGTCATGGTGTTCATTCTGTCCTCCCAGCAGAACTATGGTGCCAATGGCAACACTGGCTTGGATACAAACATGAGGGACCAATCTTTGGTTTTTCTTTAGCCAATAAATGACGCCTTTTCAGAGTCTTGTTTTCCTTACGCCGTCAGACTTTTGTAGAGTTTGACCAAGGATTCGCTGCGCGGGCGGTCGTCGAAGCGCGAGAGCGAATCAAGATACAGCGCGTATTGGCGTTCGATCGCCTCACGCCGACCTTGGGCGGCAAAGACCTGCATCGATTCCTCATGCGCGAACTCGGCCAGGGGGTCCATCGCCAGCGCCTTGCGGCAGTGGTTCAGCGCGGCGGAATGATCGTCGCGGGCGCGGTAGATGCGGGCGGTGTCGCGCTGCACCTTCAGGTACATGTCGCGCAGCCAGTAGCGCCGCGTCCAGCACCAGTCGCGTTCTTGGTCATCGACATATTCGGTCGGAATATCCTCAAACAGATCGCCGGTATACAGGCGGTCGGCGGCACGCAGGCAGATCAGCGCCTCATCTAGATCGCCCGATTTCATGTGGGTCTGCGACTGGCGGCAAAGCTGTTCAAAGGTCGAGATATCCAGCCAACTGCGATCCGGCGGCACCAGCACATAGCTGGCCCCGTCGCGCAGGATATGGCTTGGCGCGGGTTTTGCGCCCGCCTTGGCGACCTGTCGTTCGGGTGGACCATCCAGCGCCTGCCGCAGGCAGCGGATGGAATGGTAAAGCCGGTTGCGCGCAGCCTCGGCGCTGTCGGCCTCGGGCCAGAGCAGGTCTGCCAGATCGTCGGCCTTGGCCCCCTTGCCGCCCTGTTGCAGCAGATAGGCGAACAGCGTCTTGATCTTGGTCGTGGCCCCACCGGATTCCGCCCAGTCAATCTGGCTGCCATCGGCGCGATAGACGCGCAACCGGCCAAAGCAGCGGATTTTCCAGCGCTCGCGCGCGGCCTCTTCGCGGGGGATCACCTTTTCCTCGGCGCGGCGTCCCAGCAGCCACATCGGATCGGCCCCTTCGGCGGCATGGCGGTCGGCAAAGGGGTTGGTCCGTTGCAGGCTGGGGGACAGCCCGCCCAGCCAGAAATTCACCTGTTCGCGCAAGGTGCCCTTTTCCTGCAAGGCGGGGGGCAGCCAATGCGGGTTTGTCACCACCCCTTCGGCGGTCAGGACGGCAGGATGACCGCGCAGGGCGACCAGCAGATGTTCGTCAATCAGCAGACTGCGGTTGTAGATCGACACCACCCGCCGCTGTGTGCTGTCGGCCAAGGCGCTGGCGACACCCACCCAGCCCTCGAAGTTGGCCGTGGCCGAGGCGGTTTGCAGGCCCCAGCCCATGTCCACGGCCAGAACCGTATCCGGGGGCGTGGCGGCCATTCGATCCGCCAGCGCCTTGCCCACCGCCCGCAAGGAGATCGGCACCCGGTCAAAGCCAAGCGCATCGGCGGCAATCACCTGCAAGGCATTGCCGCGCGCCCAGCCTGCCGGTTTGCGCACTGTGCCACTGGCCGGGGTGACATAGACCAGCCGCTGCATGGCAAGATGCGCCTTGCCGCAGGTCAGAAGGTCGCGCAGCAGATCGCCCTGACGCGTGCCGAAAAAGGCAAGGCTGCCGGAGGCGGCGGTGGGATCAGGCGGTTGCATCACACTCGGGTCAAGACGGGTCTGCAACAGGATGGGCGCGCGGGCGGGGTAAAGCAAGCCGCCCCGCCCTATGCTTACGCTGGCCCCCGCGTCGCGTCATACTCCAGCCGCGACCGGCTTTCGCCCCAAGCGGTGGTGACACGCCGCGCGGTCCAGCGCCTGAGTTGCCCGCTCTCATCCCGCAGGACGGATGGCAGACGGCAAAGGCGCACGCCTTCGCGCGGCACCTCTTCATCCTGCACGTCAAAGGGAGTCGCCGCCAGCACCCGGCCAAGCGCGCGGTCGATGCCGTCAAAACTGCCCTTGCGCAGGATGAAGCCGCCGCTGCCACCTTGTGGGATGGGCACCATCGGCACCCAATGATCCGGCGGGCGAAGCTCCAGCGTCCAAGCCGTATCCGCCCCAGCCTGCGGGCGGGCAGGATCGGCGGGCGGGGGCGATTCATTCGCGCGGTCACGGGCCAGACCATCGGCGCCTTCGTAGCTGCGCTCAACCGCCCAGACCACATTCGCGGTTTCGTCGCGGGCAAAGACCACCTCTTCGCGCGCGGCCCCTTCAAGTGCGGCCCGACCATTCGGCGGAATCACGAACAGGGGTTCCGGCCCATCCGGCCCATCGGTGCGATAAAGACGGAACGTCCCGGCGCGGGCGTTGTCCTGCGCCACCTCAACCGTCACATCCTCGCCAAAGGTGGTGCGATAGGTGACCGCCGTCACTTCGGCCAGCACCCCGCGCGGCAGGTCTATGGGGGCAATCAGCCAATCGGTGCCATAGATCGCGGCATATTCCAGAAAGGCCAATCGCGTCAGATCGTTGGGCTGCACATCGGTCAGGCCGAAATTGACCAGACCATCCTCAAACTGCCACAGGCGGTCCGCCGGCATCCCGGCATAGCGCAACCGGCTGGCATGGACGCGGATGTCATGTTCTTGGCTGGCTGCATCGGCATCAAGGCCCAAGCCCGGCGCGCCGCCCAGATCAAAGCTGTGCCAATCCACCGCCCCGCCCAGATGGCACGGTGCCTCTAGGCTGCGGGCATCCGCCCCGGTCCCCGCCTGCAGGCCAAAGCGGTATTCCAACCGATCCGCATGCCAACTGTCCGCCGCGCGCAGGGCCGAGACATTGGCGCGATACCACGCCAGCCAGTCCTTGGCTGCGGTCACCACGGTGTCGGGTTCATTCTGCAACCAAAGTGCCGTGCCGCCTTCGATGCCAAGGGCGGCGGCTTCGGCGTCGGGGTGATGGCGGGCGATCAACCGCCACATCGCGTCCGCCCCGGCCAGATCATCCGCAGCCAGATCAAAGGCGCAATCGGCCAGCAACTGCGCTTCACCACCCCAGCCAAGCGGGGACAGCGCTGCCACCAGCGCCACGCCCGCCTCGGCCCGGTCGCGCAGGCTGGGGGCGGCCCAAGGCTCTGTCTCGACCGCCGGTTCAAAGACGGCACCGGGGAGCAGGGGCTGCGGCGCTTGCGCCAGATCGGCCCCACCGGGGCGCAAGGCGGTCAGCGTCTGCGTGTGGGCCTGCACCCGGACTGAAACCGGCGTGCCGCAATCTTCGCCCTTGAATTCACCCAACTGCCATTGCCGCGCCAGCATCCACAACGGATCGGCCACCCGCATCTCGATCCCGGCATCCGGTTCGCCCGACAGGCTTTGCGGTTCAAGGCGGGTCCAAGCGGGCGGGGCCAGCAAAAGCGGGCCGATGTCCTTGAACGCGATGGGACGTTCGGCCAAAAGGTCGTAAGTGGTGAACTTGGATGCCATGGCCTAGACCTCGCGGATCATGGTGAAGTTTTTCAAGCCGTCGCTGCGCGCCATCAGCTTGGCGTCCAGCGTCAGGCGCGACCAGTCGATGACGGGCCTGCCCTGCAAGGACCAGCTTTGGGTGTAGATCGCAGGCAGCACCCGCGCCGCCAAAGGCAGGGTTTCCAAGGTGACCAGCCGCGCCTTGGCAAGGTCCATCACATCGTCAAGGAAATGGCACAGGCTGTCTTCGGTCCAGCGTTTGCCATCGGGCGACAGGCCAAGGATCATGACTTGCGGCGGTTGGCTGGCGGGCGCGTCGGCGTGCAGCGCGACCCCCGCCGTGGTGCGGCTGGCGGCGGGTTGTCCCTCGCCCGCTGCACGGCGTTGCGGCAAGGCTTCGGTCCAATCGTCAAGGATCAGGCCCGACACCTCCCCGGTCAGGTCCAGCCCGTCGGGCGCATCCGCCACCAGCCCCACCACCGGACAGGTCGGCGAGACACGGTCAGGCGGCAGCCCCGCGCCGATCCAGTGATCGGGCGCATCCTCACCCAGCCCGCACATCTGACGCAGGGTCAGGGCGGGGGGCGTGCCGTTGATCGCCGTCAAGAGCGCAAGCCGCTGGAACCGACCCAGCGCCGGGCGCACCGTGCCCATATCCGCCAGAAAGCGCGGGATGGCCCCGGCGTCGGGCGCGGTGAAGGCGCGGTCCCCCAGCGCCTCAAGCGGGTCATCGGGGGCAAAGCGATGGGGCAGGGGCACGGGCAGGCCACTGCCGAACAGCGCCTCTGTCACCGCGTCAACCGTCACAGATGCGGCGGCGCGGGCCTGCGCGGTGCGGGCCAGACGGTTTTCGCCCTCATGCAGGGCCAGCATCGCGACATCGGCGGTGCGGCTTTCGGACATTTCCGGCAGGGTGATTCCAAAGTCGGTCAGCGCCAGAAGCGCCGTCATCAGATCGTCGCGCATGACCTGCGGAGCCATCAGCAAGGCGGACAGGCTGTCCAGCCGCCCGCGCAGCAAGGCGGTTGCGTCGTCCAGCCGTTGCAGGGCCTGCGGCATGGCATCGGGCAACGGTTTCCACCCCGCAGAGCCCGGCAAACCCAGCGACAGCGCTGTCAGCGGGGTTGCGCGGTCCAGCACCTCTTGCAGGGCGGCGGCGGTCAGGGCGGCCTCGTCCAGTGCGACCTGTCCAGCGCCGGGTTGCACGAAGGCGGCGTCGGGATTGGCCAGCCCGGCGCGGGCGCAGATGATCCTTTCCATCAGCGCCGGATGGCGGGCGGCGGCGGCAAAATCCAGCGCCGACAGGCCGGTGTCGGCCAGAGTGGCGGTGCCACCGCCCGCCGCGATGCCCAAAGGCACGCGCGACGGATCGGGCAGGCGGGCGGCGGCCCAAGATTCCGCCACCGGACTGACCTGTGCGCGCGGGCTTGTCGCCGCCCCCGGCCAACCGCGACCGGGGGCGGCGGCGATGATCAGGCGATGGCTGACCAAGGTGGCGGGGCCGTGGGTCATCACCACATCCGCTGCTGCGGGCGGCGGGGCCTCACCCCGTCCTGCCGCATCCAGCGTGGCCGAGGCGCGGGCCATGTTGCCCTGCGCCATCTGATGCACCGATTCCGCCAACAGCAGGTCCGCCACCGCATCGGCATCGGCGACAGCCTCGGTCATCGCCTCTGTGATGGCGGTCTTTTGCGCCGCAGTGGGTGCAGGCCATGCCACGCCGGGATCAAGGTATTCGTTGCCTTCGGGCCGTTGCGCCAGCTTTGCAAAGATGAAGGCCGGACCTTCGGCGGGGGCGTTCCAGCGGGCCAGAAGGCGGGTCATGTCGGTGACATTGGCCCCCGCCACGGCCTGTGAGTCCGGGTCCACGACCGGACTGCCGCCCTCCGTCAGCCGTCCGGCGACCAGCGGGGCCAGACCCCGGAAGGTCAGGATGAACCGCTCACACCCCGCATCCTTGAGCCGCCGCTCAAAGTTATAGCCCAGCAGTGCGCCGATGCTTTGGCCATTCGCCACCCCTTCCAGCAGGCTTTGCGCGCGGCGCACGCGGGCGCTGGACAGGTCAATCGCAAAGGCACCCCCGCTGGCATCCGAAGGGTTGTGCGCCAGATAGGCGCTGCGCAGGATGCCTGCGGTTGTCGCCTGTTCCAGCGTCGGGGCGGCGATGAAGCCGCCGTCGCGAGCGCGGCGGTCGCGGCGGTCCTGCGGGGCCAGATCGAACAGCCAGCCGAACCCCCCGACCGACAGCCCCTTGGGTGCTGCGGCGCGCACGCGCTGGAACCGCGCCCAAGACAGCGCCATGATCCAAGCGTCCAGCCGGTGGCTGGCGCTGTCCAGCGTTTCGGCCACCAGACGGGTGAAATCCGCGCCTCCGGGTTGACGAGACAGGTCGTGCAATGTGGTCAACGCCTGCCGCAGGTCCGAAAGGCGCGCGCGGCCCAGAAGGGTGCTCTCCACCAGCAACTCGCCCAGACGGTTGCGTTCGGCGATGGAACTGGCGGCGATCACACGCTCTGCCGCGTCCTCCTCCAGCGCCAGAAGCGTGACGCCGCGCAGGCGCGGCTTGCGGCGGGTGAGCGCGCGCACATCGAACT
>NKIT01000052.1:0-3792 GCA_002256185.1 Rhodobacteraceae bacterium PARR1
GGGCGACATCCTGCCCCTTCCACGTCACGGAATGGCGCAGCGGGTCCATCCGCAGATTGCCCCGTTCCATGATCTTGGTTTCTTCGGTGGTTGCAACCTCGCCGGTCACAATCGCCTCTTGCCGGCGCAGCAAGGCGCGGATGCGTTCGACCAGCAAGCGCTGCGAGAACGGCTTTTTGACATAGTCATCCGCCCCCATCCGCAGGCCAAGAACTTCGTCGATCTCATCATCCTTGGAGGTCAGAAAGATCACAGGCATCGTGGTTTTCTGCCGCAGGCGTTGCAACAGGTCCATGCCGTCCATTCGCGGCATCTTTATATCCAGAACGGCCATATCCGGCAGACGCCGGTTAAAGGCGTCCAGCGCGGATTGTCCATCGTTGTAGGTTTCGACCTCGAACCCTTCGGCCTCGAGCGTCATGGCGACCGATGTCAGGATATTCCTGTCATCATCGACCAGCGCGATCCTTGCCATGCCTGCACCCTTTACTGCCCAATTATCGTTTTCCGCGATGATCCGGCTTCCGGGCCGCGGAATCAACCGGAATGTGCGAATCAGGATACCTTGCGCCACCAAACCGCCATAAAATTATCAAAAGATTGACCAAAATGCCGCAGTCCCAGCCCATGCAGGGAAATGGTTGCGCTAAACCTGCGATGGTTGCGCTAACTGTGGCACGACAGCCTGTTCCAGTTTTCCAGACCCATGCTATAGCCATTCCAAGGCATCGCGTCGCCCGGCCCGGCGACCGCGCTGCCTGCAACCCATTGGCCCGGGTTGCGGTTTGGGACTGACAGCACCGGCTGCGATGCCGGTATCAGGAGCTTGCAGATGACGAACGGACGCGTGAATCCCGCGCATGAACTTGCACATCAAGGCATCACCGGTCTGGGGAACGTCTATTACAACGGCCTTGAGCCCGCCCTGATCGAAGCGGCGGTGCAGCGGGGCGAAGGGAAACTTGGCCTTGGCGGGGCCTTCCTTGTCTCCACCGGGCAATTCACCGGTCGGTCGCCCAAGGACAAACACGTTGTCCGCACGGCGTCGGTCGAAAACACCATCTGGTGGGAAAACAACGCCGCGCAATCGCCCGAAGGGTTTGAGCGTCTGTATCAAGACATGCTCGCCCATATGCAGGGGCGCGATTACTTTGTCCAAGACCTCTATGCCGGGGCTGATCCGCTGCACCGTCTGGATGTGCGCGTGGTGACGGAACTGGCGTGGCATGGCCTGTTCATCCGCCACCTGCTGCGCCGCCCGGCAGCGGCGGAACTGGACAGCTTCGTTCCCGAATGGACAATCATCAACTGCCCGTCCTTCAAGGCAGACCCGGTTCGCCACAACTGCCGGTCAGAGACCATCATCACGATGAACTTCGACCGCAAGCTGATCCTGATCGCCAACACGGCCTATGCGGGTGAGAACAAGAAATCCGTCTTCACCCTGCTGAACTACCTCTTGCCGGAAAAAGGCGTGATGCCGATGCACTGTTCGGCCAACCATGCCATCGGCAACCCGGTCGATACGGCGGTGTTCTTTGGACTTTCGGGCACCGGCAAAACCACCCTTTCGGCCAGCCCTGACCGCACGCTTATCGGCGATGACGAACACGGCTGGTCGGATCGTGGCACCTTCAACTTCGAAGGTGGCTGCTACGCCAAGACCATCAACCTGAACCCTGAGGCGGAGCCTGAGATTTACCGCACCACCCACACTTTCGGGACCGTGGTGGAAAACATGGTGTTCGACCCCGAAACGCTGGTTCTGGACTTTGACGACGACAGCCTGACCGCCAACACCCGCTGCGCCTATCCGCTGGAGCAGATCTCAAACGCCTCGGCCACCGGGCTTGGGGGGCATCCCAAGAACATCGTGATGCTGACCTGCGATGCCTTTGGCGTACTGCCGCCCATCGCGCGACTGACCCCGGCGCAGGCGATGTATCACTTCCTGTCGGGCTTTACATCCAAGGTAGCCGGCACCGAACGCGGTGTGACCGAACCCACGCCCACGTTCAGCACCTGCTTTGGCGCGCCCTTCATGCCGCGCCGGCCTGAGGTCTATGGCAAGCTCTTGCAGCAAAAGATTGCCAAACAGGGTGCCACCTGCTGGCTGGTGAACACGGGCTGGACCGGTGGGGCCTATGGCACGGGCAAGCGGATGCCGATCAAGGCCACCCGCGCCCTGCTGTCTGCCGCGCTGGACGGGTCGTTGGGTCAGGGCGAGTTCCGCCGCGACCCGAACTTTGGCTTTGAGGTTCCGGTTGCTGTGCCCGGCGTCGATGCCGACCTGCTGAACCCCCGCACGACTTGGGCCGACCAAGCCGCCTATGACGCGCAGGCGGCAAAGCTGGTGTCGATGTTCGCCGACAACTTCGCGCAATACGTCCCCTTCATTGATGAGGACGTCAAAGCCGCCGCCATCGGCTGAGGCTGGATTTGGAGAATATGAAACGCCGGTCCCCGCGACCGGCGTTTTTTCATGCCTGACGGCGGAAGGTCAGGTAATGCGGATCGCGCCCTTCGCGCAGGGCCTTTTGTTCGTAGCGCGTGGAAATCCAATCCTCCCACGCCTGCCCTTGCCCAGTCTGGGCGATCAGGTCAAACCCGGCGGGCGGCACCTCTTCCAGCGTTTGGCGAACATAATCGGGGATGTCGGTCGCCACGCGGAATTCGGCCCCCGGCTTCATCACCCGCGCGAGAAGCGCCAGATATCCCGGCGTGACAAAGCGGCGGCGATGGTGCCGCGCCTTGGGCCACGGGTCGGGATAGTTCAGAAACGCCTTGTCCAGACAGGCAACGGGCAGCACGTCGAACAGATCACGCACATCGCCGGGGTGGATATGGACATTGTCCACCTCTGCCGCGCGCAGCTTGCCCAAGAGCATGGCGATACCGTTCACGAAAGGCTCACACCCGATCAGCGTGACGTCGCGGTAGCGCGCCGCCATGTGAACCAGATGCTCACCGCCGCCAAAGCCGACCTCCAGCCACAGGGGGCCGTCACCAAACAGCGCCTTCACGTCCAGCGCCACGCGGTCGGGATTGTCAGCCACCGTCACCCCAGACAGGGTGAGGTGATCCAAATCCTCGGCCAGATAGGATTTCTGGCTGGCGCGCAGGGTCTTGCCATGCACGCGGCCATAGAAATTGCGCCGTTCAGGGGGGGAGATATCGCTCATGCCGCGCCTCTAGCCGTGGGCTGACGCCAGAGTCAAGCCCGCTGGATCAGCACCAGCCCCGCCACCATCGCCCCGATCCCCGCCGCGCGCTGCCAAGTCATCTCACGTACGATAGCCCCGAACAGGCCGAACTGGTCAATCAGCGCGGCAGAGACCATCTGGCCCAAGAGCACGAAAAACACCGCATTGCCCACGCCAAAGCGCGGCGCAACAAAAGTGATCGAGGTGACGTAGAAACAGACCAAAAGCCCCGCCAAGAACAGATACTTCGGCTGCACCGGCACCTGCACCAAGGCCCCACTGCTGCGGGTGGCGGTCATCACCACCACAGCCGCCGCCAAGGCCACGCAGAACAATACCGCCGCCGCCGCAAAGGGCGATCCGATCCGCGCGCCCAACTGGGCATTCAGAGCGGCCAAGATGGGGATACCCACCCCCGCCACAAACATCACAGCCCCATAGATCAGACGGTCCGTCATGGCGCAAAGCCCCTTTGTCGCAATGTCAGGCGGACCATGACGCAGCGGGCCGGAAAGGGAAAGCCGCCTAACCGTCCAGCGGGCGTTCGCCAATCCTTTCGGCCACCATGACCAGATAGCCATCCGGGTCT
>NKIT01000052.1:3802-24808 GCA_002256185.1 Rhodobacteraceae bacterium PARR1
ACCATGCCCAGATAGCCATCCGGGTCTTGCACCAGAAACTCTTGTTGCCCGCCCATCCGGTCCCCCCAATCGCGCCAGTTCTCTCGCGGGTCCACATAGAAGGGCACACCTGCCGCACGCACCGCCGCCTCAGCCGCCCGCGCATCACGGACATAGACCTGCACCACCATCCCGCGTCCAAAGGGATGCTCCATCGGCCCGGTCTCCCAATCGCCATCGCGCTGGTAGATCATCACCTGCGCCCCGTCGGGATGCGCAAGGCAGGCCAACAGCTGGGCGGGGCGTTCAAACGCCACGGCAAACCCCAGAACCCCGGTCCAAAACGCCGGTGAGGCGGGATAATCCGTCACCATCATCTCGGCCATCCCCATGGCCCAAGGGGCGGGCGGCGCGCCGATTCCCATCAGAGCCGACCCTGCCGGTGTATTGCCATCATCCCGTCCTTCATTCCCTGCACCTGTCCATGCACCCAACCTCGCCAGCCTTGCACAGCGATCTGCCGACGGCCACCGCCTTTGCAGCCCCTTTGCCTTGTCCGCCTGCTCTGTCATTCTGAGATTCATGTGATTCACGAGGATACATCTTGCGTCGTCTTTCCCTTGTTCTTGCGCCCGTCGCGCTGTGCCTTGCCGCCCCCGCCTTGGCTGACCCGAACCTTCCCGCCATCGACACCATTGCCGAAGCCTTTGTCGGTGACACCACCCCCGGGCTGGGTGTGCTTGTGCTGCAAGAGGGTGAGGTGCTGCACATCGCAGGCTATGGCTTTGCCAATATCGATGACGAAACCCCGGTCACGCCGGACAGCATCTTTGACCTCGCCTCGGTCTCAAAGCAGATGACGGCGCTGGCCGCGCGGATGCAGATCGAAGAGGGGCTTTATGACGAGGATACCCCGGTTTCTGACCTGCTGCCCGCATTCGCCGATATCGACAGCCCGCGCCCGATCACGGTGGGCGATCTGATCCACCATCTGTCGGGCCTGACGGATTACCTGTCATGGGATGATTACGGGGCCGATACCACCAATGACGACGTGGTGAATTGGCTGACCGAACAGCCCTTGGACCATGATCCGGGCACCCGGTTTGACTATTCCAACAGCGGATATCTGACGCTCGGGTCAGTCGTCGCCGCTGCGGACAAGGCGGACAGCCTGCACGACGTCCTGCAAACCCGCGTCTGGGATGTCGCCGGGATGAACGACACCGCCCTGCCCGCACCCATAGACCCTGACCGTCGCGTGACGGGCTATGACGGCACCGGTGGGGATTTCAGTGAAAGCATGGACCCCAACATCGTCGAAGGCGATGGCAACGTTTTTTCCACCCTGACCGACCTCGCCGCCTATGAGGCCGCATTCTGGGACGGCAGCCTGCTGGACGATTCCGCGTCCCTTTACATCAATGGCGCATATGACAATGGCAGCCCCATCGCGGATGACAGCGATGAAGGCTACGCCTACGGCTGGTCCGTGACCAAGGGCGAAGCGGATTACGCCCCCCCCACCGGCAGTTGGATGGGCACATCGACGCTCTATTCCCGCAACCTGACCACGGGCGTTACCGTGATCCTGTTGGCCAATGGCGAAGCGGCTGACCTGTGGGAGGTTCAGGGCGATATCGAAGCCGCCGTGGCCGAATGATCACGGCGCGGCGGCATCCGCCTCTTGCACGGCGGGCAGGTCCAGCAGGATGGCGTCCAATTCCCCGATCTGGGGCTGCTCGGCGGCAATCTCTGCCTTGACCTCGGCCAAGGCGGCCTCAAGTGCTGCGCCCTCCAGCAAGGGGGGCTCTACGCTGATGGCGGGCGGTGCTGCCAAGACGGCGGGCGCAAACACGGGCGCATCGGCGGGCACGATGCGCTGAGTGGTGAACTGCCTGTTCGGCTTGACCGTCCAGCGCGGCCCCCCCAGCCAGACGGCGGCATACATCAGTTGCGCCCGCGCCACCGGGGTGCCACCGACCAGAAGCCCTTCGTAGAACATGCGATGCACCTCGGGCCATGGGCGCGAATGATAGACCGGCCCATCCGCATTCACCACGCCGCAATAGGCATCATGCACCGCCGCCGCCGCGATGTAGCGCGGATTGCGCGGCCCGCCGACAAAGGGCGTGGCAATGCCGGGAATCGTCGCGCCATCGGTCCAAGTGCCGGGCGGGGCGATCCAGTCCTGCCCGTTGGAGTCAACAAACCCCAACTCCCGGACCATCCGTTGATAGCGATATTCCTGCCCCGGAAAGCTGACGAAATCGGCCGCCACGTCCAGCGGCAATTGCCGGAACTGACAGCGCCCGTCCTTTGGCGACAGGCAGGCATCCAGCTTGCCCTTGGGCTGGTTCACCGGAATGGCAGGTTTCGGCTTGGGCGGGGCCTGCGGCGCGGGCGTGGTGACACAGCCCAACAATATCAACGGCAGCACCAGCCAAAGACCAAACAACCGCGATGCCATTTCAACCAACCCGCAACACCCAAAGCGCGGGACGATCCTAGCACGATCTCGACACAGTCACATCCGACGTTTTGCCGATGTGCAACCGCGACCAAACCTGCACCAAATGGAAAAGGGCGCAGGTTTCCCCGCGCCCCCCTTGGCTAACCTTTTCAGGTCACTTACTTGATCGCCGCCTTCAGCTTGTCGGCGAGGTCGGTCCGCTCCCAAGAGAAGCCGCCGTCCTTTTCCGGCGCGCGGCCAAAGTGGCCATATGCGCTGGTGCGGGCATAGATCGGTTTGTTCAGGTCCAGATGGGTGCGGATGCCGCGCGGGGTCAGGTCCATGCATTCCATGACCGCCGCCTCAATCGCCGCAGCCTCGACCTTGCCGGTGCCATGGGTGTCGACATAGATCGACAAGGGCTTGGCCACGCCGATGGCATAGGACACCTGCAGCGTGCAACGATCCGCCAAACCTGCCGCCACCACGTTCTTGGCCAGATAGCGCGCGGCATAAGCGGCCGAGCGGTCAACCTTCGTCGGATCTTTCCCCGAGAACGCGCCGCCGCCATGCGGGGCCGCGCCACCATAGGTGTCCACGATGATCTTGCGGCCCGTCAGGCCCGCATCACCATCCGGTCCACCGATCACGAAAGTGCCGGTCGGGTTGACCCACCATTCGGTCTTGTCGGTGATCCAGCCCGAGGGCAGCACTTCGCGGATGTAGGGTTCCACAATGGCGCGGATGTCGGCGCTTTTCTGTTTCTTGTGCTCATGCTGGGTGGACAGCACGATCGAGGTCACCTCAACCGGCACGCCATCTTCATACCGCAGGGAAAGCTGCGATTTGGCATCAGGGCGCAGAGTCGATTCCTGACCCGATTTGCGCACTTCGGCCAGCTTGCGCAGGATGGCATGGGCGTACTGGATCGGGGCAGGCATCAGCTCGGGCGTTTCGCGGCAAGCGTAGCCGAACATGATGCCCTGATCGCCCGCACCGTCACGGTCCACGCCTTGGGCGATATGGGCCGATTGTTCGTGCAAGTAATTGTGGACCTTGATGTCTTTCCAGTGAAATTTCTTCTGTTCGTATCCGATGTCCTTGACGCAGTCGCGGACGATATCCTCGACCCGGCCCATCATCTCTTTCAGCTTGGCCTTATCGGAAAGACCGACCTCACCGCCTACGACAACGCGCTTGGTGGTGGCAAAGGTTTCGCAGGCGACGCGCGCATTCGGCTCGACCGCGATAAAGGCATCCAGAACCGCGTCCGAAATGCGGTCGCAGACCTTGTCAGGATGCCCCTCCGATACGGATTCGGAAGTAAACACATAATTCTTACGTGACATGGGGAAGTGCTCCATTGGTTTACCCCGCCACGCCAGGAAGCCGTTGTGGCAGGAACAACACGAAGCGGTAGAGAGACCCCGCCCGCGCGTCAAGCGCCGAAACGGCGCGATGCCTGAAAGCGCATGAAAGCGATACCGCAAAACATCACTATCAAGACGACACTGACAGGGAATTCGCCAAAACGGGCATAGACCGTCGCAGGCAAAGCGCCCGGCAGCGCGGAATCCAACCAACCGGCCTGACCAAAAGGCAATTCGGCCACCGCCCGCCCACGCGCATCATAGACCGCACTGACCCCGGTATTGGCCACCCGCACCAGCGGCAAGCCCTGCTCGACTGCACGCAACCGCGCTTGGGCCGCATGCTGGAACGGGCCGGTCAAAGTGCCAAACCACGCATCATTGGTGACCTGCAACAGCCAATCCGCCCGCTCCCCCGGCGCGCGCAGGTCCTGGGGAAAGACCGCCTCATAGCAGATCAGCGGCAGGATACGCCCAAGCGCCGGGGCGGGGGTGATAATCGCGGGCGCTTGCCCCGCCGTGTAGGCATTACCCGCCTGCGCGGCAAAGGCACCGATCCCGGTCAGGTCCATCAACCCATCGCCAAAGGGTACGTATTCGCCAAAAGGCACCAGATGGTGCTTGTCATAGCTGGCCAACCGCGCCCCACCCGGACCAAGCACCACAAGGCTGTTGTAGAACTGCCATGCACCACCCTCGCCCGCCTGCAACCGCTGAATGCCCAAGGCCACCGCGCCACCCCGTGCGGCCCCGGCGATCATGGGCGCAAGGTCGGGATAATCCTCCAACGTGTAGGGAATCGCGGTTTCCGGCCAGATTGTCAGATCGACCACAGGCCCGGCGGCGGTGAAATCCAGTTGCCGTTGGAAAAAGGTCTGCGCCTCTGCGGCGTCCCATTTCAGCCCCTGCGCGGCGGCGGGTTGGACCAATCGCACCGTCACACCCTTTGGCGCGGCAAAGGCGGGCGGTTCCGGCAATGACAGCCGCCATTGGCCATAACCAAAGCCCGCCGCCAAAAGCGCAGCCGCCAGCACCACCGGCACAGGCCGAAATGCCGCAAGCCCCGCTGCAACGCCCAAAGTGGCCAAGGTCAGCCCATATTGCCCGAACAGCGCCGCCGCCTGCGCTGGCGCATGGTCGATCCAAATCTGCCCCGGTGTCGCCCAAGGGAAACCGGTCAGCACATGCCCCCGCGCCAGTTCAGCCAGGGTCAGCAGCAGCGCAAAGCCAAACGCGCCAAGCCGCCACCGCCCCGCGATCCAGCCTGCCCCCGCCCAGAACAGCGCCAGTCCGGCAGGCAGGCCAAGCAGCGCAAAAGGTGCCATCCACGCATCCCGTGCCGCATCAATCAGGAACGGCTCAACGATCCAGTTCAGCGCGGCAAGCAGATAGCCAAAGCCCGCAGCCCAGGCCATCCGCCCCGAAACCTCAGGCCGACGTGCCACCTGCCGGATCATCAGCGCAAAGGCGGGTAACGCCAGCCACCACCATCCCAACGGGGCAAGCCCCGTCGCGGCTACCGCCCCGATCAGGGCAACGCCCAGCATACTGCGCGCCGCGCCCGACCGCAGCGCCCTGACCCAAGACGCCACCCATCGGGTCAATCGTCGCCCCCAACCCCGCTCTCACCAGCCCCGCGCTCACCGGACCCGCGCTCACCGGACCCGCGCTCACTGGCACCGCGCTCACTGGCACCGCCATCATCTGCCCCAACCTGCGCCGCGGTCGACGCAGCCATCGCCGAGGGCAATCGAAGCCGCAACCGCTTGATCCGGCGCGGATCGGCATCGACGACTTCAAACTCCACCCCGCTTTCATGCGGCACGATCTCGCCGCGTGCGGGCACCCGGCCCGTGCGCAGAAAGACGATGCCACCCAGCGTGTCGATCTCTTCGTCATCCTCATCGGTCCGCAGGCGGATACCGATAGCAGCCTCTACCTCCTCCAAGGGCGCATTGGCCTGAGCAAGGAAAACGCCAGGCTTTTCTTCCTGCCACAGCGGACCTTCGGCCTCGTCATGCTCGTCCTCGATCTCGCCGATCACGGTTTCGATCAGGTCTTCGATGGTCACAAGCCCGTCAACCCCGCCATATTCGTCAATCACCAGCGCCATATGCACCCGCTGACGCTGCATCTTCTGCAACAGCACCCCGACCGGCATCGACGGCGGCGCGTAAAGCACAGGCCGCAGCAAACGCTTCAGCGAAAACCGGCCCGCAGCGCCAAAGCCATGCGTCAAGGCAAGGTCTTTCAGAAGCACCAAACCCTGCGGATGGTCCAAGGTGCCCTTGTAAACCGGCACACGGGAAAATCCGTGCTCACGGAACACCGCCACCAGATCATCTTTCCCGATGTCCAGAGGCACGGCGACGATATCCACCTTTGGCACCGCCACGTCATCAACCCGCAACTTGCGCAGGTTGCTCAATCCCGGCAGGTTCTGCGGCTGCGGCGCGCTGGCCCCCCCAGTTTGCCGGGTGTCGGCATCGCGGTTTTCGGGCGGAGAGAACGCGCTTAGCAAGCGTCCAAGCAAACCGCGTTGCTGTGGTTCACTGTCTTGACTCTCGGCCGCGCCTTGCGCCGATCCCGTGCCGTCACTACTGCCCATCTGTCCTTGTCCAAAACGCCCCGTCGCGGCGGGGCCTCACGAATATGGGTCCGAAAGGCCGAGGCTGGCAAGTATCCTGACCTCAGCCCCTTCCATCACCGCCGCGTCGGCATCGTCGACATGGTCATAGCCCAGACAATGCAACAGACCATGGACCACCAGATGGGTGACATGATCCACCATCGGCTTGCCCTGCTCAACCGCTTCGCGCGCACAGGTTTCCCATGCCAACGCGATATCGCCCAAAGGTTCGGGATCGTCTGCCTCCCCCGCTTCGGGCAACAGCGTCATCTCTCCCGGCGCATCGGGCGACAAGTCTTCGGCGGGCCAACTGAGAACATTCGTCGGCGTCGGCTTGCCGCGAAAATCAGCGTTCAGCGTGGCGATCCGGGCATCGTCGCAGCCCATCACCACAATCTGAAAGCCCTCAACCCCAAGGCCAAGCCCAGCCAGCGCCGCGCGCACAGCACGATCCGACAGGGCCTCCAGCCCAAAGGCCTCCCAGCGGCCATCCTCGATGACAATATCGACAAGCGGTTCCATACCTCGGGCCTTAGTCCGAAATCGCGGAAAACACAAATGCTCTTGCCCTGCCCTCTTCCCCGTTGCGGCAAATATCCCGGGGGTGCGGGGGCTGGCCCCCGCGCCTGAGCCGCCGCGCCTGCGCGGGGGCGAGGCAAAAGGCTTGGTCGCGGGCCTTTGCCCGCGACCGCATTCAGATCACGCGCCGAACCTCATGCCCCGGTGTCGCCCTCACTCGCCTCATAGGCGGTGATGATGCGGGCCACCAGCGGATGGCGCACGACGTCCTTGGCGTTGAAATAGTTGAAGCTGACGCCCTTTACCCCTTTCAGGATGCGTTCAGCATCTTGCAGTCCCGACGGCACGCCGCGCGGCAGGTCAACTTGCGTGCGGTCGCCCGTCACCACCATGCGGCTGCCTTGGCCCAGACGGGTCAGGAACATCTTCATCTGCATGGTCGTGGCGTTCTGCGCTTCATCCAGCACGACAAAAGCATTGGACAAAGTCCGCCCGCGCATGAAGGCCAAGGGCGCGATCTCGATCCGCTTGTCTTCCATCAGCTTTTGCACCTGCTTTTGAGGCAGGAAATCATTCAGCGCGTCGTAAAGCGGCTGCATGTAGGGATCGACCTTTTCCTTCATGTCGCCGGGCAAGAAGCCAAGGCGTTCACCCGCCTCCACCGCCGGGCGCGACAGGATAATCTTTTCCACCGCACCAGAAATCAGCATCGTCACGCCGACAGCCACCGCCAAATAGGTCTTGCCTGTCCCGGCAGGCCCGATGCCAAAGCCCAATTCGTGCTGGAACAGGTTGGCGACATAGGCTTTCTGCGCCTCGGTCCGGGGTTCGATCGGCTTCTTGCGGGTGCGCAGTTCCATCCCGCCGGCAGAGAACATCTCGATCTGCTCACCCTCGGCCATCGGGCGATCCGGCATCGGGCGTCCCATGCGCAGCGCGGCATCGACATCGCCAGCGGCCACGCCGCGCCCCGCCTCAAGCCGGGCATAAAGCGCGCGAAGCACCGCCGAGGCCTGCTCTCGCGCGGCCTTTTCGCCGATCACGGCCAACCGGTTCCCCCGGCGCAGTATGTGAACGCCCATCTGGTGTTCGATCTGCGCAAGATTGCGGTCGAATTCGCCGCACAACTCGATCAGCAACCTGTTGTCGGGGAATTCCAGCAAGGACTCGACGGTGTCCTCAGGACGGGTCGGGGGGGTCAGCGCGCTGATGCCCAAGGAGATCTCCTTCTAAGCATGGGGCCAAGCATGGCATTTGCCATATCTAGAGTGTGGACGCCGTTCCACCACAAGGCAAGCGACATCCTTATGACGACTGTGCAAATGCCTGCGGATTGTGCAGCAGCGTCTTGCGCGCCGCCGCCCGCACCCGTCAAATGCAAAAGGCCGCGTCGGTAAGACGCGGCCCTGTTCTTTGGTTCCGATTGATCGGCTTGTTCAGCGCGACGGCACGAAGTCCGGCAGAACCGAAGACTGGGTGCGGTATTCACCCACCACGGTTCCCGGCGGATACAGGTTGTTGCACACCGGCAGACCCGAGCGCGGATCGAAACGCGGCGATGAATAGCCTTCAAAACCATCGTCCACGATCCAGTTCTGGCAACCATCTGGATCATAGGCGATGGCCGCCTCACCTTCGACCAGCGGTCCTTTGTCCAGACCGCTGTCGCTGCCGCGGGCGATGACTGTGTTCGGATTGCCGGTATAGGGCCGCACGCCGATACAGCCCGACAGGAAAAGAGCCGCCACCAATGGCAGGCCGACGGCAGAAAGGGATCCGGTCTTCATCATCACCACCTGTAGCACACAACTTCGACACGACGGTTCTGCTGCATACCTGCCGCTGTCGCGTTCGAGGCAGCGGGCTGGCGTTCACCGTAGCCGATTTCCCGCTCAACCGAAGCACCGACCGACCGCGCGACGGTCGCGACGGCTGCGGCGCGGCGCTTGGACAGGCTCATGTTGTATTCATCCGAAGCGCGGCTGTCAGTATGGCCATAGATGGCGTAGCCGAAGGCACCACCGCTGCGGAAAAACTGCTCAAGCCGAGCACGTCCGGGCGCGGTCAAATGGGCACTATCGGTGTCAAACAGGGTATCAGTGTTTTCAACCAGACAGGTGTTCTTCTTCAGACAGACCGGTTTGCCGGTTTCGGGATTGCGGCGGGGGACCATGTAACCTTCGACGCCACCATCGGCCCACCAATGCATGCAGCCATCATCATCGACCCAAACGCCCCATTCGATCTTGCCCATGACCCTTGGCTGCTGCTGCGCCATAGCAGGCGCGCTGGCCAGAGTGAAAGCGCAAGACGTGACATAGGCGATCAGTCGCATTGCCTTGGAAAAACGCAACACACCGAAGCTCCCTCGTTAAAAAGACTGCCCCGTCAGGGCTGTTCCAAAAGCAGGATTGCCGCCTGTCCTTGCGGATGGCAAGCAAAATCTTGTGGTGCAAGCAGTCCAGACCACTACCTGTTTCCAGACTAGAAACATTGGCGCAAATTATGCGCAAACATCAACCAAGGCGGGAAACAATACCCGTGCCAAGCGGCCTTCAAATCCTTGTCGCGGCTAGCGAATTGGACGCGGTGGCGGTGATGCGCACGCGGATCAGGTCGCCCACCTGCGCATTGGAATCGGTCACATGCACCGCATGCAGGTGATCAGACTTGCCAACCATCTGCCCCGCCATGCGGCCAGTTTTCTCGATCAGCACGCTCACCTCGCGCCCCACCATCGCCTCTTGAGCGGCGCGTTGTTGCTGGGTGATCAGCGCCTGCAACTCTTGCAGTCGGTTGTCGGCGACCTCTGTCTCGACAGCGGGTTTCTCGGCGGCGGGGGTGCCGGGACGGGCGGAATACTTGAAACTGAAGCAAGCCCCATAGCCCACAGTCCGCACCAGATCCATCGTATCGGCAAAATCCTGATCCGTTTCGCCGGGGAAGCCCACGATGAAATCCGACGACATCAGGATATCGGGACGCGCCGCGCGGATGCGGTCGATCAGGCGGAAATAGTCGTCGCGCGTGTGCTTGCGGTTCATCGCCTTCAGGATGCGGTCACTGCCCGACTGCACCGGCAAGTGCAGATAGGGCATCAGTTTCGGCTCGTCGCCATGCGCGGCGATCAGGTCGTCTTCCATGTCATTGGGGTGGCTGGTGGTGTAGCGGATACGCTCCAGCCCGTCGATGCGGGCAAGGGCGCGCACCAGACGCGCAAGGCCCCAATCACCACCCTCGCCCTGCCCGTGATAGCCATTCACATTCTGGCCCAAAAGCGTGATTTCCTTCACGCCCTTTTCGACCAAACCCCGCGCCTCGCGCAGCAGGCGTTCCACCGGGCGGCTGACCTCTGCCCCACGCGTGTAGGGCACCACGCAAAAGGCGCAGAACTTGTCGCAGCCTTCCTGCACGGTCAGAAAGGCCGTCGGCCCCCGCAGGGCCTTGCGTTCTGGCAGGTGGTCAAACTTGTCCTCGGGCGGGAAATCGGTATCCACCGCCTTTTCGCCCCGCGCCACGGCATCGGCCATCGCGGGCAGGCGGTGATAGCTTTGCGGGCCGACCACCAGATCGACCAGCGGCATGCGGCGCAGAATCTCGGCCCCTTCGGCCTGCGCGACACAGCCTGCCACGCCAATCTTCATGTCCGGCTTGGCGTTTTTCAGCGGGCGCAGGCGGCCAAGGTCGGAATAGAGCTTTTCTGACGCCTTTTCGCGGATGTGGCAGGTGTTCAACAGCACCATATCCGCATCTTCGGCCACTTCGGTCGTGACATAGCCCTGCGCGCCCATGGCTTCGGCCATGCGTTCGCTGTCGTAGACATTCATCTGGCAACCGTAGGTCTTGATGAAAAGCTTCTTCGGTTCGGTCATCGGGTCCACGCACATCAGGGCAAGGTTCGGATCGTCCCCATTACACGCAATCCACAGGGCTTAGCAATCAGCGCGGACAGATGCGGCAGGGCTTGCCAAGCGCGCGCCCCTGCGGGAATCTGACACAGTCGTTTCAGGGGTGGCACCGCATGCGGTACGAGGGTCTGTCGAATTTCCTGTCCAACGGGCGGTCCGCACTAGCCAAGGGGCCGGTCGCCGTCATCTTCGTCGAAGACGCGGTCGAGGTGGAAACCGCGATCCGCCACCACCAGACCAACGGCTTTCGCGAGGTGGTGGTGCTGGCCCATGACGCCCTGCGCATCAAAGCCGATCTTGAGGAAAAGATTCATCGCGTCACCCTCGACGTCCACGCCGAAAACGCGATGGTCGATGCGCTGAACGCGCTGAACGATGCCGCGACGCCCGGCATCTGGATGTATTATTGCTTCAACGCCGAATACCTGTTCTTTCCCTTCTGCGAGACGCGATCCATCGCAGAGATGCTGGCCTTTCACACCGAAGAACGCCGCGACGCGATGCTGACCTATGTGGTCGACCTTTATGCCGTCGATCTGACCCGCAACCCCAATGCCGTCAGCCTTGAGGATGCCCATCTGGATCGGTCGGGCTACTACGCCCTTGCGCGCAACGATCCCGACAACAACTGGCATCCCAAGGAACGGCAGCTGGACTTCTATGGCGGCCTGCGCTGGCGGTTTGAGGAACACGTGCCGTGGACGCGGCGCAAGATCGACCGAATTTCGATCTTTCGCACCAAGCGCGGCTTGCGGCTGCGCCCGGACTTCACCTTTGACGATGAGGAATACAACACCTACGCCTGCCCGTGGCACAACAACCTGACGGCGGCGGTCTGTTCCTTCCGCACAGCAAAGGCGCTGAAGGGCAACCCCGGCTCGCGTTATGACATCCGCGATTTCCGCTGGCACAACTCTGCGCCGTTCCAATGGCACAGCCAGCAATTGATGGACTTGGGCCTGATGGAACCGGGACAGTGGTTCTGACCGCGCAAGGTGCGCGCAGCCCGAGTGATCAGACAGGCTGAGACGGGCCATGCCGTTCGCCGCCCGTCACCGTGGCAGGCCGAATTTCTCCATCCTGTAGCGCATCGTATCGCGTGAGATGCCCAGCATCCGTGCCGCGCGCGACACGTTGCCGCCAGCGGCGGAAAGCGCGGTTTCCAGCGCCTCTTCCTCCATCCGGCGCAGGTTCGGCACTGCCGGACCGGGGGCTGCACCCAGAAAGCGGATGTCGTCGGGACCGATCTCAACCTCGACCGTCAGCACGGCGCGTTCGATCACATTGACCAGTTCGGCCACATTGCCCGGCCAGTCATGCCCCACCAGCCGTGCACGGGCTTCGGGCAGAAAACGTGGGCGGGGGCGGGCATGGCGACGCGCAGCGCGGCGCGCCACGGTTTCGGCCAGTGGCAGGATGTCCGCCGGACGATTGGCCAAGGGCGGCAGGTCCACCCATTCCACCTGCAACCGATACAAGAGCCCGGCATCGAACCCGCCCTCTGGCCCCCGCCGCGCCAGATCAGCGGTGGTGGTCGCAATGGTCCATGGCATGTCGGGCCGGTCCAGCAGCCCGGCCAGCACCGCCTGCGCCGGGCCGGGCAGATGGTCTACCCGCCGCAGGATCAGCACCGCCGCCCCTGCAAGGCTATCGCGCAGCCGATCAACGCCATCGCTGCGGCAATCGAATTCGACAATCGGCCCCGCCCCCGGCAGGTCGAGCAAGGCCGCCTCGGCCAGCGCCCTTGCCGCCGTCATCTTGCCTGTCCCCGCCGCCCCCGCGATCATCACGCCGGGGGCCGACCCACCCAAGGCGCGTGCCTGTTCGGCCAAGCGTTTCAGCGTGGACTTGATTTGCGCGGTCTCGCCCGAACGGCCGATCACACGGTCCAGCCCCACGGGATCGGCCCAAGGGGCCATCTCGTCGATCCGCAAATCACGGGCCATCCCCGCCAGCGTGGCCAAGGGCACCGGCTTGACCAGAAAATCCCGCGCGCCCGCCTTCATCGCCTTGACCGCCGTGTCGATGTCGCCATGCCCGGTCATCACGACGACCTGCGTTTCGGCAAAGCGGGCGCGAATCCACGCCAGCAGGTCCAGCCCGTTTTCAGCCTCAAGCCGATAGTCCAGAATGACCAGACGGGGGCGCTGGCGTTCCATCAGCGCCTGTGCGCCGCGTATATCCAACGCGAAATCCGCGACATAGCCGCGCCGTTCCAGATAGGTCACGATGGACCGTGCCAAGACGGGCTCATCTTCGACAATGACAATATCGGCCATAAGAACTCATTAACTCCGCAACGGCAGGATCAACCGCGCCTCGACGCCGGACACACCATCTGCGCGGTTGCGGATGTCCAACTGCCCGCCCAGACGTTCGGCGATCCGCCGCCCCAAGGCCAGACCGACGCCCAAGCCAGATGCCTTGCTGGTGCGAAAGGCGGTGAAAAGCGAGGCTTCCGCCTCAGCCGAGAGACCGGGGCCGGTGTCGCGGATCATCACCTCGGCCCGGTGGCGCGGCCCTGCGCTGCAGCCAACCTCAAGTGTGCCGCCATCGCGCATCGCTTCAACCGCGTTGGACAACAGGGTATTCAACACCTGCTCCACCTCGGCACTGCCTGCGGCAACCGACAGGGTGGGCAGTGCCTGCCGATGCAGCGTGATGCCCCGACGCGCCAACTGGGGGGCGAAATTGTCCAAGGCGCGGGCGGTGACAAGGTCCAGACGCGCCGCGCCTTCGGTGTTGCTCCGCTCTTGTTCGCTGCGCACAAGGAAGGAACGGATCCAGCCTTCCAGCCGGTCCACCTGATCAATGATCGCCTGCACCGATTGGCGCGAGGCGGAGGGAATGTCATCCTCGACCGTCAGTTCGGCGCAAGACCGGATCGCCGCCAACGGATTGCGCAATCCATGCGCCACGGCAGATGCCATCTCGCCCACCACGGCCAGACGCTCCGCCTCGATCAGGCGCAGTTCCTGTCGGTGCAGGATGCGGCTGGAATAGATGACAATGGCCAAGAGCGCGGCAAAGAGGATCGCCGTCGCCGCCAAGGCCCCCAGCCATGCCATCATCCGCACATGCGCCAGCGTGGCCGACAACCCGGCAGAGCTTTTGTAGATTTCCACCGCCCCCACGATGCCAGTGCCGTCGCCGTTCTGAATGGGGATGTAATATTCGATGAATTCCGTGCTGGGGGCGGGCAGTTCCTTGTCCAGCCCGTCATGTTCCGTTTTCCGATCGCCTTCCATCAGGTTCAATTCGGGATGCAACTCCCCCCGCAGCGCGGCAGCCAGTTCGTCGTTATCGGGGAAAGACCGCCCGACCAGCGATTTGTCGGTGGACCACAGGATTTTGCCCTGTTGTGAATAGACATTGGCGCGGAACACATCGGGCATGCGGCCCAAATGGGCGACGAATTCCTTGACGTCGCCGGGGGCGTTGCCGTTGCCGGCAAAGTAATTCTCGGCCTCTTCGACACGAACCACCGAATTCAGGAAATCGGCGGACAACCGCGCCTCGCGCAGGATCATCTGTTCGACCGTGTAGCGTGCCAGACCGCCGGTCAACAGGGTGGTGGTGATCAGGATTGCGGCAAGACTGGCGGCGACGGACAGCACGACCATCCGCAGATGATGGGGGCTTTCACGCATGGCGCGGATCATTCCCTGTTGCCGGTTCATCGCGCCGCATCACCCATCCTTTGGAACATAGCGAAAGATTGACCTTTTGCGTCACTGCAATCCTAGCAGGTTTTTCGCGAAGTGGTGGGGCATTTCACCCATCCTTCTGCGTGCATGACCCAGCCCCGGCAAATCCGCGGGCGCGGGCGGTCGGACAGGTCCACATTTTAGGCACCGATAGGGATGAAGGCCACAGCCATCGGTCTAAGCCATGCCCACCCGGCACAGCTTCGCTGACCCCATGCTCGCGCAGGGTGCAGGCAATTGCGGTTAGTATTGAGAGGTAGGCAGAAAATTCAGGCCGTTCAGCCAATCTCTGCCCTTTGGCGAGTGTCCGTGCGGCTGACCTGTCCGGTCGGCGCAGTGACCCCGGTATCAGTCCTGACCAGTTCCACCTTTGCCGTTCATACCCAGTGTCGGGTCTTGCCCGCGTCCCGTCCGGCTGCTTTCCCCAGAGCGGCGTGGCGGCGGATCAGGTCTGGCCGAGGCATGCCCCTTTCGGTGGCATGGGTCCGGGGGAGCGCGCCCCCCGGATCACTTTTACAGGTGGTCAGAACTCAAACCGCGCCACGGTCTTGCGGCGGCCCAGCGTCAGCGCATCCGCCACATGCACCATCGGCGACAGGTCAACATCCGACGCGCCCGCGCGCACCAATTCGGCCATGCGGGCATAAAGCGCGGGATATTCGCCCATGATCGTATCCTCACCCGCCGTCTCGACCCCGTTGAGGAACAGACGGTTGCCGCCCATCTTCAACTCCAGCGTCCCGGCATCGGTTTCGACCACGATGTCCCACGTCTGCGGCCCCTCTTGCCGCCAATCGAAATCAGCGCTGACGTTGGACGAAAACTGAATCTGCGCGGCAATCGGCGTGTCGCGGTTTTCGGGGAATTCCAGCGTTGCGCCCGTGACATGCACCGGCATCGGCAGGATGTCGGTCAGGATCGACAGCGCGTTGATGCCGGGATCAAAGACACCCATGCCGCCCGGTTCAAACACCCAATCCTGACCGGGATGCCATTTGCGGACGTCTTCGCGCCATGTGATATGCGCGCGGCGGACGGATTTACCCGCCAGCCACGCCTTAGCGGGGGCCACGGCTTCGGCCATGCGGCTGTGCCATGTCGCAAACAGCGTCACCCCCTTGGCCCGCGCCAGACGTTCCAGCGCGTGCACCTCGGCCAAAGTCGCCCCCGGCGGTTTTTCCAGCATCACATGCCGCCCGGCCAAAAGCGCCGCCTCGGCGTAAGCGTAGCGTGGCATCGGCGGCAGACAGAGCGAGACCATCGGGATATCCGGCCGCGCCGCCAGCATACTGGCAAAATCAGTGAAGGACTGAACGCCCTCCACCGTACCGGACCGGCTGACTGTTGCCGCGAGTTCCCAATCGCCAGAGGCGGCAAGCGCGGGGACATGCTGATCCCGCGCGATCTTGCCGATGCCGACAAGGGCAACCTTCATCTGCGCCATCAGTGGCTGTCCTTGCCAACGGGCGCACCACGGCTGCCCAGCATGAAATCAAGGTCCGCGCCCGTATCGGCCCCCGTCACATGGCTGTGGTGCAGCATGGCGTAACCACTATCCGGCGGGGCGATGCGCGGGGTCCATGCGGCCTGACGGCGGGCGATCTCTTCGTCCGACACCTCAAGGTGCAGGCGCCGGTTCGGCACGTCGAGTTGGATGTAATCGCCGTTCTGGACGATGGCCAAGGGTCCACCCACCGCAGCCTCTGGGCTGGTGTGCAAACAAACCGTGCCAAAGGCGGTGCCTGACATGCGCGCGTCAGAGATGCGCACCATGTCGGTGATACCCTTGCGCAGCACCTTGGGCGGCAGGCCCATATTCCCGACCTCTGCCATCCCCGGATAGCCCTTGGGTCCGCAGTTCTTCAGCACCATCACGCAGGTTTCGTCGATGTCGAGGTTCTCATCGTTGATCTGCGCCTTGTAGTCGTCGATATCCTCAAACACGACCGCGCGGCCCCGGTGGACCATCAGCGACGGTGTCGCGGCAGAGGGCTTCAACACCGCGCCATTAGGGGCAAGGTTGCCTTTGACCACCACAATGCCGCCCGATTGGGTCAGCGCGCGTTCGACGGGCAGGATCACGTCATCGTTGTGGTTGACAACGTCCTTGACCTGCTCCCACGCGGTTTCGCCCGACACGGTCAGCGCGTCATTGCTCAGCAGGCCTGCCTCACCCAGACGCTTCAAGACGACGGGCAGACCACCAGCGTAGAAGAATTCCTCCATCAGGTATTTGCCCGATGGCATCAGGTTTACAATCGTCGGCACGTCGCGGCCCAGACGGTCCCAATCATCCAGCGTCAGATCAATCCCACACCGGCCCGCGATGGCCAGCAGGTGGATCACGGCGTTGGTCGAACCGCCAATCGCCGCATTGGCGCGGATGGCGTTTTCAAACGCGGCCTTGGTCAGGATATGCGACGGGCGCAGGTCATCCTTAACCATCTGCACGATGCGACGACCCGACATCTGCGCCATCACGCGGCGGCGGCTGTCCACCGCCGGGATCGCAGCATTGCCAGACAGCGCCATCCCCAGCGCCTCGGCCATACTCGCCATCGTCGAGGCCGTGCCCATGGTGTTGCACGACCCGGCAGAGCGGGACATCGACGCCTCAGCCTCGGCGAATTCGGCTTGGGTCATTTCCCCGGCCTTCACGGCTTCGGCGAATTTCCACAGATGCGTGCCAGAACCGACACGTTCGCCCTTGTAATAGCCGTTCAGCATCGGCCCGCCGGTGACGATGATCGACGGCAGGTCGGTGGATGCGGCGGCCATCAGCAGCGAGGGCGTGGTCTTGTCGCAGCCCACCAGCAACACG
Organism: Rhodobacteraceae bacterium PARR1; assembly: GCA_002256185.1. Classification (GTDB taxonomy): domain Bacteria; phylum Pseudomonadota; class Alphaproteobacteria; order Rhodobacterales; family Rhodobacteraceae; genus Paragemmobacter. The sequence goes on from NKIT01000052.1 coordinate 21,188, forward strand.
CAACCATCCATCGGCTGGCCGCGCATCTGTTCTTCGATCGACATCGCCGCAAGATTTCGGAACATCATCGCCGTCGGGCGGAAGGCGGATTCCGAGACGGAAAACACCGGGACTTCGACAGGGAAGCCACCGGCCTCATAAATCCCGTTCTTCACCTTTTCCGCCAGCGCGTTCAGATGCGCGTTGCACGGGTTCAGTTCGGACCATGTGTTCAGAATGCCGATCACCGGACGACCATCGAACAGGTCATGCGGGAAGCCTTGGTTCTTCATCCAGCCACGGTGATAGATATTGTCGCGGCTCGCCCCCCCGAACCATTCCTGCGAACGCAGTTTGCGGGGCCATTGGGCGGGTTTGAAGGTCATGTGGGGGTTCCCTTACAAGGCTGTGACAGCCACCGCGCCGGACTGGGCGGGGGCAAAGGCCAGCGGATTGCGCAGCGGCAGGCCAAACGATGGACACTCGATCTCGAACACATCGCCCGCTTCGGTCTTGATCCCGGCGGCGAAAGACAGGGTGGCGGTGCCGAACATATGCACATGCACATCGCCGGGTTGGCGGAACAGGTCGTATTTGAAGTGGTGGTGTTCCAGATTGGCGAAGGTGTGGGACATGTTGCCCTCACCTGACAGGAAGGGGGCCTCAAAGATCACCTTGTCACCGCGATGGATGCGGCTGGTGCCCTCCACGCTGGCAGGCAGGTCGCCCAGCAGGATTTCCGGCCCAAACGACGCCGCGCGCAGTTTGGAATGTGCCAGCCACAGGTAATTGACCCGCTCTGTCACATGGTCGGAAAACTCATTCCCCAAGGCCCAGCCCAGACGGCAGGGCGTACCATCGGGGGCGATGACGTAAATACCTGCGATTTCAGGCTCTTCGCCGCCATCTTCTGCAAAGCCGGGGGCGGTCAGCGGTTGGCCGGGGGCGATGGCGGTGTGGCCATTGCCCTTGTAGAACCATTCCGGCTGCGCGCCGACGCCACCGCTTGCGGGGCGACCGCCATCCAGCCCCATGCGGAACATCTTCATGCTGTCCGTCAGGGTTTCCGCCCCCTCCAGTTTGGCATGCATCGCATCGCGGGCAGAGGCGCTGCCCAGATGGGTCAACCCCGTCCCGGTCAGGTGCATATGCGCCGGATCGGGCTGGGTGATCGGCGGCGTCACCCGCCCTGCGGCCAGAAGCGAGGGCAGATCGACCGCCTCCCCCAAGCCGCGCTCGGCCACCAAGGCCGCCACGGACCGACGCCCTGCTGCGGCGTCCATCGCCAGCGCATAGGTGCTGGCCGTGCCGCGCAGGATCGCGGCCTCTGACCCGTCACGCACAACCACGGCAACCTTGCCGTCCGCACCAATGATCTGAGAAAGCAGCATGGCGTCGCCTCACTTGTTCTTGTTGTAGACGTCGAAGATCACGGCGGCGAGCAGGACCAGCCCCTTGATCACCTGTTGGTAGTCGATGCCGATGCCAAGGATGGACATGCCGTTGTTCATCACGCCCATGATCAGTGCACCGACCACGACCCCGATGATCTTGCCCGACCCGCCGGTCATCGACGCCCCGCCGATGAACACGGCGGCGATCACGTCCAACTCAAAACCCGCGCCCGCCTTGGGGGTGGAGGAGTTCAGACGCGCCGCAACGATCATTCCGGCCAAAGCAGCCAGCACGCCCATGTTCACGAAGGTCAGGAACACCAGCTTTTCGGTTTTGATCCCCGACAGCTTTGCGGCCTTTTCATTGCCGCCAAGCGCATAGATGCGCCGACCCGCCGTCGTCGATTCCGTGAAAAAGGCATAAAGCACCGTCAGAACCGACAGCACGATCACCACATTTGGCAGACCGCGAAAGGTCGCCAGTTTATAGCCGACAAAGATCAGCGCGGCGGCCACAACGATATTGCGGATGGCGAACATCAGGCTCGGTTCCGGCGTCACGCCAAAAGCCGCATCGCGCGCCCGTGCACGCCAACCCAGCCAGACGATGATCAGCGCAGCAAGCACCACGACCAGAACGGCTGTGCCATTCAACCGCTCCATCCCCAACAGGGCCTGATCGGCATCGCCGAACAAGTCAGGAATGAAGCCGGTGGACAGCGACTGGAACGACTTTGGAAAGGGGCCGATGTTCTGGCCGTTCAGCAGCCACAGCGTCAGACCCCGGAATACCAGCATCCCCGCCAGCGTGACGATGAACGACGGGATGCGCCAATAGGCGATCCAATAGCCCTGCGCCGCGCCAATGGCTGCGCCAATCGCCAGACAGGCCGGAATGACGGCCCAGACTGGCCAATCCATGTTCACCGTCAGCACCGCCGCAACGGCACCGGTAAAGCCGACGACCGATCCCACCGACAGGTCGATATGACCTGCCACGATCACCAGCAGCATCCCCAGCGCCATGATGATGACGTAAGAGTTCTGCAAGAACAGGTTCGTGATGTTCTGTGCCGACAGGAAATCGACGCCCTGCATCCCCACGATGACGGTGAAGAACAGAACGATGGCCAGCAAGGCAAGGATCATCCCGTTTTCGCGCAGATGCCCGCCCAGATGCGCCCCGATCCCTTTTTGGGTTTCCGCCATCACGCCACCTTCGCTTTCTGGTTCTTCAAAATCAGCGCCATGATCCGTTCCTGACTGGCCTCGGCCTTGGTCAGTTCACCGACGATCCGGCCTTCGTTCATCACATAAATGCGGTCACACATGCCCAGAAGTTCGGGCATTTCGCTGCTGATCATCACGACGCCGCGCCCTTGGGCGACAAGGTCATTCATGATCGAGTAGATTTCAAACTTCGCTCCGACGTCGATACCGCGCGTGGGTTCGTCAAGGATCAGCACCTGCGGATCGGTGAACAGCCATTTGGACAGCACCACCTTTTGCTGATTGCCGCCCGACAGGTTCACGACCTTTTGGAACACCCCCGGCGTGCGGATCGACATGGCGCGGCGGTATTCCTCGGCCACCTGCTGTTCGCGCGCCTTGTTCAGCACGCCCTTGGCCGCAATGCCCGCCAGATTGGCAAGGCTGATGTTCTTCAGGATCGGCTCTTCAAGGATCAGGCCCAGATGCTTGCGATCCTCGGTCACATAGGCAAGGCCAGCATCAACCGCCCGCGTAACGCTGGAGGTATCGACAACCTTGCCACCCATTTTCACGGTGCCCGAGATATTGCGCCCGTAGGAATGGCCAAAGATCGACATCGCCAGTTCCGTGCGCCCGGTGCCCATCAGGCCCGCGATCCCGACAATCTCACCTTTTCGCACATGAAAGGCAGCGTCGCGGATCATCTGCCGCCCGGTTTGCTCGGGGTGCCAGACATTCCAGCCCTCAACCTCCATCAATACCTCACCGAGGTTTGAAACCCGGTCCGGGTAGCGATGCGCCATATCGCGGCCCACCATGTCGCGGATGATGCGTTCTTCGGAAATCTCATCCTTGCGCAGGGTCGACACCGTGGTGCCGTCACGGATGATCGTGATCCGGTCGGCAACGCGGGAAATTTCGTTCAGCTTATGGCTGATGATGATCTGGGTGACGCCCTGCGCCTTAAGCTCCAGCATCAGGTCCAGCAGTTTCTGGCTGTCATTTTCCTGCAAGGCTGCGGTGGGTTCATCAAGGA
>NKIT01000263.1 GCA_002256185.1 Rhodobacteraceae bacterium PARR1
GCGAAGTTGAAGGTCATGAATTCGACGATGGGCTGCAACCCACCCCAGCTTGCGCCGACCGCGATGCCGGTAAAGCCGTGTTCGGTGATCGGGGTATCGACCACGCGCTTGGGGCCGAATTCATCCAGCAGGCCTTGGCTGATCTTATAGGCGCCTTGGTATTCGCCAACCTCTTCGCCCATCAGGAAGACATTGGGATTGGCGCGCATTTCTTCGGCCATCGCCTCACGCAAGGCCTCGCGCACGGTCATGGTCTTGGTCGGCACGCCTTCGGGCAGGTCGGAATGCGGCCAACCCTGCGCTGCAACCGGGGCCGGGGCGGCGGCGACCGCAGCGACTGTGGCCGGGGCCGCCGCCACGGGTGCAGCTGCGGCAACCGGGGCAGGGGCGGCATCGGCGGATTCGCCGTCTTCCACCAGCGTGGCGATGGGGGTGTTTACCTTCACACCGGCGGTGCCTTCGGCCACCAACAGCTTGCCGACGATCCCGTCATCGGCGGATTCAAACTCCATCGTCGCCTTGTCGGTCTCAATCTCGGCGATGATCTGGCCCGATTTGACCACATCGCCCTCTTTCACCAGCCATTTGGCCAGCGTGCCTTCCTCCATCGTGGGGGACAGGGCGGGCATCAGGATTTGCGTTGCCATGTGAAGCCCCCCTTAGCGGTAGCAGACGGATTTGACGGCGGCGACCACTTCGACGGTCGTCGTCAGGGCGAGCTTTTCAAGGTTCGCGGCATAGGGCATCGGCACATCCTTGCCCGTGCAATTGATCACCGGCGCGTCCAGATGGTCAAAGGCGCGCTGCATGATCGTGGCCGAAAGGTGGTTGCCGATAGAGCCCACAGGGAAGCCTTCCTCGACCGTGACACAGCGATTGGTCTTCATGACCGAGGCGAGGATGGTGTCATAGTCGATGGGGCGCAGGGTCCGCAGGTTGATCACTTCGGCGCTGATGCCGTCTTTCGCCAGTTCTTCGGCGGCGTGCAGCGCATAGGTCAGGCCGATGCCGAAGCTGACGATGGTGACATCGGTGCCGGCCCGCAGGATCGAGGCTTTGCCGAAGGGGATGGTGAAATCCTCTTGCACCGGCACTTCGAACGACCGCCCGTAAAGGATCTCATTTTCAAGAAAGATCACCGGGTTCGGATCGCGGATTGCGGATTTGAGCAAGCCCTTCGCATCCGCCGCCGAATAGGGCATTGCCACTTTCAGACCCGGAATGGCGGCATACCACGCCGCGTAATCCTGAGAATGCTGCGCGCCAACCCGTGCCGCAGCGCCATTGGCCCCACGGAACACGATGGGCGACCCCATCTGACCGCCCGACATATACAGCGTCTTGGCGGCCGAGTTGATGATGTGGTCAATCGCCTGCATCGCGAAGTTGAAGGTCATGAATTCGACGATGGGCTGCAACCCACCCCAGCTTGCGCCGACCGCGATGCCGGTAAAGCCGTGTTCGGTGATCGGGGTATCGACCACGCGCTTGGGGCCGAATTCATCCA